>JBKHAE010000166.1:0-4534 GCA_046543065.1 Desulfobacterales bacterium
TTGGTCATTGTGATTTGTTTGTTTTTTGTGATTTGTTATTTGGAAATTTCATTAACCCGAAACCTTTTTCCCTTAGGACCTCAGTGCCTTAGTGCCTTAGGACCTCAGTGCCTCAGGACCTCAGGACCTCAGGACCTTCCTCACTCAGAGTCTTTAATCACCAAACGCCTCAATATCATCCTTTATTTTTTGTCCGGCTTTTTCAGCCGTATCCTTTGCCTCCTTGGCCCTGTCCATGGATTCGATTTTTTTGGTGCCATCCACGGTTTCGGATCTCATGTTCTGAATCATCAGGATGCCCACAATTAGGGTGACAATCAGCAAGCCGGCGATTA
Source organism: Desulfobacterales bacterium (assembly GCA_046543065.1). Taxonomy (GTDB): domain Bacteria; phylum Desulfobacterota; class Desulfobacteria; order Desulfobacterales; family Desulfosalsimonadaceae; genus M55B175. Next base: position 336 of record JBKHAE010000166.1, read on the forward strand.
AAAGGCTTCGCATCGTTTTTATTCCTTTTCTGATGCAGAATTAGCAGATATGTGGTTGATCGTTGATGCCACATACCCGGCGCCAAACCCGTTGTCTATGTTTACGACCGATACATTCGAACTGCAGCTGTTAAGCATTGAAAAAAGGGCGGTAAGTCCGTTAAAGCTCGCCCCGTAGCCGATGCTGGTCGGCACGGCAATCACGGGTCCCTCCACAAGGCCCGCCACAACGCTTGGCAGCGCCCCCTCCATGCCGGCGACCACAATAAAAATATCCGCGGCATCGATTTTTCCCTTGTGACTGAAAAGCCGGTGAATGCCGGCGACCCCTACGTCAAATACGGTGTCTACAATATTTCCCATGGCCCGGGCAGTAAGAAAGGCTTCCTTGGCCACCGGAATGTCCGAGGTGCCGGCCGATATCACCAGAATGACGCCGTTTCCGGTGATCGGCACTTCTTTTCGCGTAAGAACAAGCATTTGTGCATCCGGGTGATATTCGGCATCCGGAAATATTTTATTAACCGCTTCTGCCTTTTCCGCATCAAGCCTTGTGACCAGAATGATTTCATCCTGGCGCGCCATCTTTTCCATGATGCCGATGATCTGCGCCGCGGTTTTGCCGTGTCCGAAAATAACCTCCGGAAACCCTTTACGGAGCGTTCGGTGATGATCAATATGGGCATATTCGATATTTTCAATACTTAAGTGCTTAAGCGACTCGGCCGCCTCCTTAACAGAGGTCTGTCCGCCGGCCACCGCATTGAGTATTTTTTTTAACGATTCAGGGGTCATTCCCGGATTGCCTGTATCTCTTACCTAAATTTAGGTCTTATTCGATTTCCTGCTCGATAATTTCTCCGTTTTCCGGGACAGGTATTATCTCTGAATTCGATTCAGTTGACGGCGGTTTTATCGGTCCCTGCATTGCCTCCTGAGTGTCAACCTGCTTTTGCAGCGTGTCTATTTGGGATTCCAATTTATCCATATGACTGCGCATATCATCCATACGACTGCGCATGGTTTTCAGCCGATCCCCATAGGCTGCCAATTCGCTGAAAAGGGTTTCTGTGGCGTGCGCCATATTCTGTTTATTAGCTTCCTGCTGTTTTTCCAGGGCGTTATCAAGGGTTTCCTGTTCGACCATGGTGTCTGAGACTATTTGGATTTGTTCAGACTGCTCGGCTAACTGGTTTTGGATTTCAGATTGATCCGTTTTCAGCTCCCGGGTGGTATTTTTTAAATTTTCGATATCGCTGCCGAGCTTTTGGGTCTGATCTTCTACCGGGCTGAGCTTTTGCTCAAGGCTGCCCAGATCCTTTTCGAACGCGGCCACACCCGCCTGGAGCTTATCAATGCGGCTGCTGGTATCGCTGATCGAAGATTTTAGCGTCTCCACCTCTTTTTGCAGGGATTGCTCAAGAGCGGATACCTGATTATTGATATCTGCGATTTGTTCATTCAATTGCCGGGACAGTTCGGCGATTTCTTCTGAGCCGGAGGTGTTGATGGTCTGCAGCCGATCCTGGATATCATAATAGAACCAGATCATCCCCGCGCCTAAAACCAGAAAGCCCAGAAACAAAAGGAAAATCGAATTGCCGGGTGATTTCCGTTCTGCCTTGGACGGTTTTTTGGCTTTTTTTTCAGACGACGGGGCTTTGGCTGCGGTTTCGGATGGCCCGGCTTCGGGCTCCGGCTTGTCCAGCCCGATTTTAAATCCGTTGGGTTGATTCTCTTCCACCATAGATTATTCCCATTCAATTGTGCTGGGGGGTTTGGAACTAATGTCATAGGCCACCCGGTTGACCCCGGAGACCTCGTTGATAATGCGGTTTGAGATGCGGCCCAGCAGTTTGTACGGCAGCCTCGCCCAGTCTGCGGTCATGGCGTCTTTGCTGGTCACCGCCCGGATGGAGATAATATTTTCATAGGTCCGCTTATCGCCCATGACGCCCACACTTTTGATCGGCAGCAGTACAGCAAACGACTGCCAGAGGCGCTTGTAATAGCCGCTGGCTTTGATTTCCTCCAGCAGAATGGCATCCGCCTTTCTCAATATGGACAGGCGCCGCTGGGTGATTTCTCCGATGATCCGAACGGCCAGACCGGGCCCGGGAAAGGGCTGACGCCAGACCAGTTCTTCGGGCAGTCCGATGGTTTTACCGAGTTTGCGCACCTCATCTTTAAACAGGTACTGCAGCGGTTCCACCAGTTTAAGCTTCATTTTTTTGGGAAGCCCCCCCACATTATGATGGGATTTAATAATCGAAGTGGGGCCCCCAAAGGCGGACCGGGATTCAATGACATCCGGATAAAGAGTGCCCTGGGCCAGAAATTCCGCGCCCTCAATTTTTTTTGCCTCATTCTCAAATACGTCCATGAAAACTTTGCCGATGATTTTGCGCTTTTTTTCCGGATCCGTCACACCGGCCAGGGCGGATAAAAATGGCTTTCGGGCATTAACAAACCGGATGTTGATGTCCAGGTGCTGCTTAAGCAGTTTTTTTAACCGTTCGCCTTCGTTTAGGCGAAGCAGCCCGTTATCTACAAATATACAGGTAAGGTGCTTGCCGATGGCTTTGTGGATTAAAAGGGCGGCAACCGATGAATCCACCCCGCCGCTTAAGCCTAAAATCACCTTTTTGTCATCCACCGACTTGCGGATCGTGGCGATAGCATCCCGGGCAAACGCCTTCATGGTCCAGTTCTGTTTGCAGCCGCAGATCCCCACAACAAAGTTTTTGAGCATCTGTTTGCCTTTGGGCGTATGATGGACTTCCGGGTGAAATTGCAGGCCGTAGAGGTTTTGTTTGGGATTGGCCACTGCGGCAAAATCGGTGTTGGCCGTGGCGGCGGTCGCCCGAAAATCCGGGGGGAGGCTGATAATCGCGTCGCCGTGGCTCATCCAGCAGGACGTGTTATTTTCGATATTTTCAAAAAGCCCGGATGCCTCCTTTATGTTTAGTTCGGCAAAACCGTATTCGCGCTTGGCCGCCTTTTCCACTGTGCCGCCCAGGGCATGGATCATAAACTGCATACCATAGCAGATCCCTAAGACCGGAATGCCCAGATCAAAGATGGCCGGATCGATTTTCGGGCTGTTGGCCTCATATATGCTCGCCGGGCCGCCGGAGAGGATAATGCCTTGCGGGTTTAGCGCTTTAATGGTCGCAATGTCCGCAAATGGCGGTTCAATCTGGCAGTATACGCGGCATTCGCGAACACGGCGGGCGATTAGCTGATTGTATTGAGACCCGAAATCGATAACAATGACCATGGATGCCTCATAAGCGTGAAAAAACAGAAACTTGTATACGCACGTAAACAATTTGATTAAATAAAATTAATATGTTAAAGCAAGCCGGAAATGTCAACTGAATTTTGAGCTGTTAGCGTTTTAAATGCCCGTGGAACGATTGATTACACAAATTTACGAGATTCAGACACCGGATGAAGCCAGGTTATGCGCTGATTGCGGAGTGGATCATATCGGAAGCGTTGTTCTTTCTGCAAAAGACTGGCGGCAGCCCGCCATTTACGAAACGATTCAGGCGGCGGCGGCAAATGCGAAAAGCAGCTTGATCCTCCTGTTTAACGAGAGAGAAGCGGTGTTTTCTGCACTTTCCTACTATCAGCCGGATATTGTGCATTTTTGCGAGGATTTAACCGCTTTTGCCGGGGATCGGGATTTGGCCGCATCCCTTGAGCCCTTGCTTGATTTGCAGGCAGAAATCCGCTCGCGCTTTCCGGACATTGAAATCATGCGCTCCATCCCGATTGCGGAAACCGGCGCCAACCCCAAGGGACGGGTATTGGAATTTGCCCGTTTGCTTGAGCCGGTGAGTGATTATTTTTTAACCGATACCTGGATAACCGGTGGCGCGGTGCAGCCGGTATGCGGGTTTGTGGGGATAACCGGAAAAACCTGTGACTGGCGTGCCGCCTCTGAATTGGCGGCGAACAGCCGGATACCGGTTATCCTGGCCGGCGGACTGTCGCCGGATAATGTCTATGACAGCGCCGTATATGTGCGCCCGGCCGGAGTCGACAGCTGTACCCGGACCAATGCGGTGGATGATGCCGGAAATCCGATCCGGTTTAAAAAGGATTGGGAAAAAGTTCGGCGAGTTGTCAGTGAGACCCGGAGGGCAGAGCAGGAGTTATATCGCCGGGCGGCTTCGAAACCTTGATGTAAA
>JBKHAE010000056.1:0-23086 GCA_046543065.1 Desulfobacterales bacterium
GGCCTGGCACAGAAGATTATTGTTGAGCCGGAAACGGCGTCTGAAAAATAGAGGCTAGATATCATCATGCGTTTAAGTGAGATGCGGGAAGGCGAAACCGCAAAGATTGTCGGCATCAGCGGCGAGCCCCGGCTGCGCCGCCGGCTGCTGGAAATGGGCCTGACCAAAGGATCTGACGTCTACATTGAGAAATATGCGCCCCTGAAAGATCCCATAGAGCTTATTGTCAAGGATTTTCATGTGTCCCTCAGGGTAAAGGAGGCAGCGGAGATTCAGGTGGTCAGGGAAAGCCGCGAGGGGCGATATGCCGAAAAAACTGCTTAGGGTTGCGCTTGCCGGTAATCCCAATTCAGGCAAAACCACCATATTTAATAAGCTGACCGGCACCCGCCAGAAGGTGGGCAACTGGCCGGGCGTAACGGTGGAAAAAAAAGAAGGAGAAATCCACCGCAGCGGCTATGATATCAAGGTCATTGATCTGCCCGGCACTTATAGCCTCACCCCGTTTTCCATTGAAGAGATCGTGGCCCGTGATTTTATTCTCGAAGAAAATCCGGATGTGGTCATTGATATTATCGACGCCTCCAACCTGGAGCGAAGCCTTTATCTGGCCAACCAGCTCCGCGAGCTGGACTGTAACGTCATCTTTGCCCTGAATATGGCGGATCTGGCCAAATCCCGGGGCATCCATATCGATGCGGAGGTAATGTCCGAGCTTTTGGGCGTACCGGTGGTATTTACGGTTGGCAACAAAGGGGAGGGGCTGGACGAGCTGATCCAGACCGTCATTGATCAGGCGGAATCGTCAAGCGGCATCCCGGATGAACGTAAAGTCAGATACAGCAAGGATATTGAGGCCGCGATTGCCGAATTAAAAGATGCGGTCAATGAACACACCGATGAATCATTTCCTTACAATCCGCGCTGGATTGCGGTCAAGCTCCTGGAAGACGACCAAATTGTACAGGAGAGAATCCGGCAGAAAATGGGAGAGCCCGCCGAATCGGTCATTAAAGCCGCCCAAAAGCTCCGCGGCCAACTGATGGGCCGGTTTGACGAGGACCCGGAAATCGTGATGACCGATGAGCGCTACGGGTTTATTGCCGGTATCATGCGGGAGGCGGTCACCCACACGAGCCTGCGGCGGGTCGATGTCTCACGGAACATCGACCTGGTCTTGACCAATCGGTTTCTGGGGTTTCCGATTTTTATCTTTTTTATCTGGGCCATGTTCCAGATTACGTTTACCCTGGGCGCCTACCCCATGGAATGGATTGATGCCGGGGTGGGGCTTTTATCCGGTTTTGTGAGCGGGCTGCTGCCGGATGGGCTGGTCAAGGATCTGCTGGTCAACGGCGTGATCGCCGGCGTGGGGAGCATCATTATTTTTCTTCCCAATATCCTGCTTTTGTTTTTCTGCATTTCGCTTTTTGAGGATACCGGCTACATGTCCCGAGCCGCGTTTTTAATGGACAAGATCATGCATTTGATCGGGCTGCACGGCAAATCCTTCATCCCCATGCTTATGGGGTTTGGCTGCAATGTGCCGGCGATTATGGCCACGCGGACCCTTGAGAGCCGAAAAGACCGGATTCTGACCATCATGATCACCCCGTTTATGTCCTGCTCAGCCAGGCTCCCCGTCTATATTGTGCTGGCCGGCACTTTCTTTGCCGCAAAGGCGGGCACCGTGATCTTCGGGCTTTACCTGCTGGGAATTGTGGTGGCCATATTGACCGGCCGCTTGTTCCGCTCCGTGCTGCTGCGGGGTTTTGAGGCCCCTTTTGTGATGGAACTGCCGCCCTACCGGGTACCGATGTTAAAGAGTCTGCTCATCCACATGTGGGATCGGAGCAAGATGTTTTTAAAGAAAATGGGCGGTATCATTCTGGTGGGATCGGTGGTGGTCTGGGCGCTGTCCACGTTTCCCCGGGATATTGATTATGCCCGGAATTATGATGAAGAAATCACACGCATCCAGACGGTTTACGCGGAAAAAATCAGCGAGGCCCCGGCGGAAGAGGCAGCGGTATTGGAAAGCGAACAGCAGGAAATTATCCAGGATGTTAAAAAAGCCCGTTCCGTTGAAAAGGCCCGTAAATCATACATCGGGCGGATCGGCCATGTGGTTTCACCCGTATTTGAGCCTATTGGCATAGACTGGCGGGGAAGTGTTTCTCTTTTAACCGGGTTTGTGGCCAAGGAGATTGTGGTGAGCACCATGGGGGTTTTGTATGCCGTGGATGATGATGACGCGGAATCCGAGGTGCTTCGCAGTGCCCTTCGCAATTCCGGCATGACAGCGCTTTCTGCATTTTCCATGATGATTTTTGTGCTGCTCTATGTGCCTTGTCTGGCTACTGTGGCCGTAATTGCCCGGGAGACAGGATCAGCCAGGTGGGCGTTTTTTAATGTGGTCTATACCACGGGCGTTGCCTGGATTGCATCGTTTATTGTGTATCAGGGCGGGCGGGCGCTGGGATTTGCTTAGAACTGATCCCCCCGGACTGCCGCCCGGGGGACCAGCGTAAAAGTAACTTTTGTTATCGGGTAAAGGCACTAAGGCGCTAAGGCACTGATTTTTTAAAACTGTAAGCCTTGAGCTGTGCCGCACCCCCACTTTGAAAAAGGCCACCACCTGAGCCTCCCTTTGAAAAAGGGGGCATTGGGGGGATTTTGAGGGGATTTGTATTGGGCCATGATGACAAATCCCCCTAAATCCCCCTTTGCAAGGGGGGACTTAAAGGAAATCGCCCTTTTTTATAAGCCGTTTCCAAAGCCAAAGGCACTGAGGAAAGAAGGAATAATAGGTTTCAGGTTCCAGGAAATATTATGCGAGCGAGTCAAAATTTTTGTAAGCCTGAACCCTGAACCCTGAACCCTGAACCCTGAAACCTGAAACCTAATACCTAATACCTAATACCTCTATCAGGCCGCATCATAGTCTTCTTCGGCTTCGGACATACGTTCCACCAGTTCGAAGCCGATGGCATCGTTTTCCAGTTTGGCCCGAATCCGGCTGTATTCCGGGATATCCCCCTTGAGAATGGCCATGGAGAGCGGATTCTCAATGTACTGCTGAATGGTCCGCTTTAACGGCCGTGCGCCGTAAACCGGGTCAAAGCCTCTTTCCGCCAGCATATCCTTGGCCTCATCTGCGAGTTCGAGTTCAATATTTTTCTCAGCCAGCCGCTTCTGCAGATACGTCATCTGGATGTCCACGATGGAGCGGATCTGCTCGTGGCTCAGGTTGTGAAAGATTATGGTCTCATCGATCCGGTTCAGGAATTCCGGCTTGAAATTGGCCCGAAGGGCCTGCATGACCTGATCTTCCATTTCTTTTCGCCGCGACTCGCTGTATTCCTGGAGCAGATGGCTGCCCACGTTTGAGGTCATAATGATCAGGGTGTTTTTAAAATCCACAGTTTTCCCCTGACCATCGGTCATGCGGCCGTCATCCAGAATCTGGAGCAGGGCGTTGAACACATCCGGATGGGCTTTTTCGATTTCGTCAAAAAGCACCACGGAATAGGGCCGCCGGCGCACGGCTTCGGTCAAATAGCCGCCCTCTTCATAGCCGACATATCCCGGGGGCGCACCGATCAAGCGGGATACGGCGTGCTTTTCCATGTATTCGGACATATCCACCCGGGTAATGGCCTGTTCATTATCATAGAGGAATTCGGCCAGCGCCTTGGCCAGTTCGGTTTTTCCCACACCGGTGGGCCCCATGAAGATAAAGGAGCCGATGGGCCGGTTCGGGTCCTGCAGGCCGGAGCGCGCCCGGCGCACAGCGTCTGAGACCGCGCGGACCGCCTCGTGCTGGCCAACTACTCGCTTTTGCAGGCGCTCTTCCATGCGCACCAGCTTATCGCGCTCGCCTTCGAGCATTTTCTGAACCGGTATCCCGGTCCACTTGGAGACGATCTGGGCCACATCTTCGGCGCTGACTTCCTCGCGGAGCATTTTTCGCTGTTCCTGGATTTCCGCCAGCTTGGCGTTGTTTTCCTCAAGCCGGGTACGCAGCTCATTTCGCTTCCCGTAGCGGATTTCCGCCACCTTTTCATAATTGCCCTCGCGCTCGGCTTTCTGCTCTTCCGTGGTCAGCTGATCCAGCTCGGATTTAATGGCGCGGATTTCCTGGATCACCTCTTTTTCATTCTGCCAGTGGGCGTTCATCTCGTTGTACTCTTCCTTGAGGTTTTCCAGTTCTTTGTCCAGTTTGTTCAGCCGCTCCCTGCACGCCTTATCGGATTCCTTTTTCAGTGCCTCGCGCTCGATTTCAAGCTGCCGGATTTTACGCTGGATTTCATCGATATCAACCGGCTTGCTGTCGATTTCAATCCGCAGCCGGGAGGCGCACTCATCAATCAGATCAATGGCCTTGTCCGGCAGGAATCGGTCCGTGATATACCGATCAGACAGGGTGGCCGCCGCGACAATGGCGGAATCCTTGATTTTTACCCCGTGGTGGACCTCATACTTCTGCTTTAAGCCGCGCAGAATGGAGATGGTGTCCTCCTTGGACGGCTCATCCGTAAATACGGGCTGAAACCGCCGTTCCAGAGCCGCATCCTTTTCAATGTGCTTTCGGTATTCGCTGATCGTGGTGGCGCCCACGCACCGCAATGTGCCGCGGGCCAGGCCGGGTTTGAGCATATTGGAGGCATCCACCGCGCCCTCGGCCGCTCCGGCGCCGACCAGGGTATGCAGCTCGTCGATAAACAGGATGATCTTGCCTTCCGCCTTTTCAACTTCCTTGACCACGGCCTTGAGCCGGTCTTCGAATTCGCCCCGGTATTTGGCGCCGGCCACCAGGGTGCCCATGTCCAGGGCGATCAGCCGCCGGTCCTTCAAGGATTCGGAAACATCACCTTCTATGATCCGCTGGGCCAGGCCCTCGACGATCGCGGTTTTGCCCACACCCGGTTCGCCGATCAGGACCGGGTTATTTTTCCGCCGCCGGGACAGGACCTGTACGATCCGGCGGATCTCATCATCCCGGCCGATCACCGGATCGAGTTTGCCCCGCCGGGCCTCTTCGGTCAGATCCCGCGTGTATTTTTCCAGGGCTTCGTATTTATCCTCCGGGTTCTGGTCGGTGATGGTCTGATTGCCCCGGATATCGGAGAGTACCTGCAGAATGGCATCGCGTTTGATGCCGTATCTCGCAAGCATCTGGGCCAGGTTGCTTTGTTTTTCCCCGACAATGGCCAGAAAAATATGCTCAATGCTGACATACTGGTCCTTCATCTGGTCAGCTTCTTCAAATGCCTTTTCAAGGACCTTCCGGGTTCGCTGGGATATATAGATCTCCCCGGCCACCCCTTCAACTTTCGGAAGCTTCTCCATCAGGGTGTTTAGCTCATTGGAGACATTGTCCGGGGTAACGCCGATTTTGCGCATTATCGAGCCGGCAATGCCGTTGGGGTCATCCAGCATGACCGCCAGCAAATGTTCGGGCTCAATCTGCTGATGTTTGTATTGGGACGCCCTTGAGTGTGCCTCTTGAATGAGTTCCTGGGATTTTATCGTAAATTTATCAAATCGCATTTATATAGCCCTCCTTTTTGGCTGCGATATTTTATTTTCAATACTTTTCAGTTAGTTAAAATAAGCACGGAGGAGTAAATGTCAACAGCGGCATCCGGATGAAAAACGAAAATACATTTTTGTTTGATTTTAACCGCGGATTTGATTAAATTACATATATAGAGTTTTACAAACTCATTCATTTCAAACCATACAGTCGATTTTCGGAGTATCCCGCCGTTGCAGCATGGCAACAAAAATGATCGCCTGTTCGCCCTGGATTCAGATCAATCCCCCGGATTCTTCATCGGCGTCGGTGCAGCCGATATGATTAACCCCATTTTTCCAAGGAGCAGGAAATGACCAAACAATTGTCGTTTACCAAGTATGAACGCAAAATTTTACCGGATTATCGTCAACGGATCAGCTCTGCGGAATCTACTCAGGATGTGAAGAATTTTTTCATCTATATGGTCGGTCTGCTGTTCAGTGAGATTTTTTCCGATAAAATTTGGCTTGAAGAAAGCGATATTAAGCTGACCCCGGACAAGGCGGCCGGGTATCAGTTGAGTAAGCGGCTTCGCGGCAAGCCGGAGTTTGCCGATATATGGGGGAGTTCAGACCTGTCCGATCTTTTGAATCGCATGGCGGAGGTGGCCTGTAAGCGCTACCGGCATCTGGAGAAGCATCCGGAGCGGACGCTTTCCAAAATGCGCAAATAATGAGGATGGCTTCGCAAAACGTCCAATATCTTTGTTGCGCTGCATCCCTCGGAATTTCACGTACGAGCCAGTACGCTGCATTCCTCGGGATTTGCGCGCCGCGATCTTGAACATTTTGCTTTGCCATCTTAACATCGACGCGTTTCCGGGCTGCCAATATTAGGCCCAAAAATGAAAGTCCGGCGCTTTCCGCAGGCTTTCGTACAAGGCGATGCCGACGGCGGTGGAGAGGTTTAAGCTGCGGATGGACCGGGAAATGGGGATGTGGTAGGTCTGTGCGGAATCGAATTGTTTTTGAATCGCCGGCGGCAGGCCCCGGGTCTCGGAGCCGAAAATCAAAAACAGCCGGCCGGCGGTCTTGGGGATCTGCCAGAGCGGCTGTCGGCCGGTTTTTGTAAAAACCGCGGCTTCGGAGGGGGCCATGCCGGTGTTTTCGGCAAATACGGCAAAATCCTCCCACACGGACAGCTTGACTTGATCCCAGTAATCAAGGCCCGCCCGCTTGACGTAACGATCGGCCAGCGAAAAGCCCAAGGGTTTGATTAAATGCAGATGCGCTCCGGCCCCCAGGCAGGTGCGGCCGATATTGCCCGTGTTCCAGTGAATTTCCGGGGAGACCAATACCACATGACGTTTAAATGGCTGCGGCATTAAAAGGTACGGGGCTTACAGATAATCTCCCGGATCTGGATATCAAAAAAGTTGGACTGGTGGGCCGGTTTCAGAATGAGCGCCGTATCCGCGCCTTTGCCCGTGCCGCCGATGGCGATGATGTCGTTTCCGGTAAGCGCCCCGGCGTCTGCGGCCATGACTGAGATCTCAACCGCCACCTTGGTTCCCTGTCCGAACAGGCGCAGCGTGTCCGCCATCAGAAGCACCGGATAAATACCGGTATATTTTTTGGCCAGCGCGCGCTCGACCCCGGACAAGGCATGAGTGGCCTCCACCACCTTCATGCCTTCCTCTTCAAGATCCCGCCGGACATCATCCTTCATGGTATTCTGGAATGGCTCTTTGAAGCCGCAATGATATGTCACCGCCGTAATGTTGAAGCCTTTGAAAATCTCAAGCGCCCGGTATGCGGTATCACCGGAAGAAGATGCCACCACCACTTCGGTAATGCCGAGTTCCCTGCCGCGGTCAAACGCGAATTCAAGCGTTTGCTGAGTGTTGATCTTGCCGGGTTCTTCGAAAGTCGATAACAGTTTGGACATACTCATAAGCGGCTTCCCTCATTCATGTAAAAGAATATAAAAATTTCCTGTTTAAAATTTGTAACGCTCGATTTAGGTTTTCATTATCTGAACAATTTATTATACTTTTCATGATACTTATATGGGAAAATAGTGAAGCAGGTCAAGCCAAAAGGTTTGTTTTATTGAGGGACAGAAAGACGGTTCATTATGATTGTTGATGCGCATACCCATATCTTCCCGGATTTCATTCGTGATAAACGGGAAGCCTATTTTGACGGTGAGCCGGAGTTCAAGATGCTTTATGACTCGCCGAAATCAAAGCTTGTCACAGCGGATCAGCTGGTGGCGGAAATGGACGCCCAGGGCGTTGACCGGGCGGTCACCTTTGGGTTCCCCTGGCACGACCCGGAGATTTTTAAACCCCATAACGATTATATCATGGAAGCTGTGGCCCGGTATCCGGAGCGGATCAAGGGGTTGTGCTGCCTGGACGTGTTTGCCGAAGACGCTCTTGACGAGGTGGAGCGCTGCATCGCCGGGGGACTCTCCGGCGTGGGCGAGCTTGCGTTTTACCAGTCCGGCTTTGAATCCGACACCCTGGCGCGGCTTGAGCCGGTGATGGCGTTTTGCCGGGAAAAACATCTGCCGGTGATGATCCATACCAATGAGCCCATCGGGCATATGTATCCGGGCAAGACCCCGAATACCCTGGCCCAGATCTATGAGCTGATCAAGCGCTTTCCCGATAACCGGATTGTTCTGGCCCACTGGGGCGGGGGGCTGTTTTTTTATATGCTGATGAAAAAGGAGGTCCGGGAGGCATTGGCCAATGTGTATTTTGATACAGCCGCATCCCCGTTTTTATATACCCCGGAAATTTATCCGATGGCCGAGCAGGCGGCCGGGGCGGATAAGATCCTCTGGGGGACGGATTATCCCCTGATCAAGCCGGACCGGTACTTTCGTGAGATTGAAAAAAGCGGGATCAGCGAGGCCGGCAAAAAACAGATGATGGGGGAAAACGCGGCCCGGCTGTTTTGCATGGGGTGATGATGGCTGATTCAATGAATGGGATCATCGAGCGTCTGCGCTGGCAGGCCCGTAAAATTGCCGCCCGGCAGCCGACGCCGGATTTTTATCAGGATTTTTCGGCTGAGGTGGCGCAGTCAGGCGAATATTTTCAATCGGATGCCACGGTGCATCAGCTGAAAACGTTTGTGGCAGAGGCGATTGAGAATGATTTCGGCCACGGGATGGCCCATGCCCGCAAAGTGGCTTTGGATGCCGGGGCCCTGGTGGCCATTGAGGGCCGCGCAGCTGGTTTTTCAGCCGATGCGCTCGACCGGCAGCTCCGAATGGCGCATTGCGCGGGGCTTTTGCATGATATCCGGCGCAAGCAGAAGGAACATGCCCGGCAGGGGGCGATATATGCCCGCAAGGTACTGGCGGACTATCCGTTTTCAGAAAAGGAGATCAGCGCCATCTGTATTGCCATTGCCAACCATGAGGCCTTCGGCGAGTGCATGGAAAAGCCTGGCGCTGCCTGCCGGATATTGTCCGACTGTCTCTATGATTCGGATAAGTTCCGGTTCGGACCGGACAACTTTATCCACACGGTCTGGGATATGGTGGCGGCCGCCAATATTTCGCCGGAGCGGTTTATGCTTATTTATCCGCGGGGGCTGGACTTTTTAAGAAAGATTCGGCATACTTTCCGCTCCCCCACCGGCCGGCGGTACGGCCCCCAGTTCATTGAGATCGGCCTGGCCATCGGCGAGGAACTCTATACTTACATGAAAACCGAAATGGGGCTTTAACCTGAGACCGTCTTACTCTTACTCTTAATCATAATCTTATTTTCATAAAACGGACTCAATGTTTCTTTATAGCCGTTTCTATGCGGCTGAGGACCCCCGCTGCTGCTGATGTTTGGCGGACACGATCGGTGTATTAAAGACCAGGGCGGAGTAGTCGTCCGATCGCTGAATGTCTAAGTTCATCGACTCCCGGTCGATCTCAAAGTAGCGGCCAATCACCTCCAACAGTTCTTTCTGGAGGTTTTCCAGCATATTATCCGTGACCTCCAGCTTGTCATAGACCAGGGCGAATTTCAGCCGTTTTTTGGCCACTTCCTTGCTTTCCGGCTTATTGATCAGTTTTTTCAGCAGATCATTGAATTTCATTAGGCATCCTTGTTTTTTCGAGCAAGCTTTTTACCGATTTTTTTCCAGAAGCCCTTCTGCGCCAACGGATTCTCAATGGGCAGATCCGGATGCCCGTTGAGCCGCATTGCGATACGCTGAAAAGCCATTCCGGCTTTTGACTCTTTGTTGGAAATCAGCGAGGTGCCGGTATTGCTGGAGATAACCACCAGCTCATCCATCTCCACCAGGCCCACCAGATCAATGGATAGAACATCCACGATGTCCTCGTGGCTCAACATGTCCCCGCTCTCCACCATCTTGGGGACGATGCGGTTGACCACCAGTTTCGGGGTGATGGAGCGTGCATAGAGGAGTCCGATCACGCGATCCGCATCCCGGACCGCGGAGACATCCGGGGTGCAGATGACCACCGCCTCGTCGGCGGCGGCGATTGAGTTTTTGAACCCGTGCTCAATTCCAGCCGGACAGTCAAGCAGGGTAAAGTCAAACTCCTTGCGGAGTTTGTTGGTCAGCCAAACCATGTTTTCCGGTTTGATGACCTCTTTATCATCGCTTTGAGAGGCGGGGATCAAAAAAAGGTTGTCAATCTTACGGTCTTTGATCGCGGCCTGTTTTAATTTGCAGCGGCCCTGGATGATATCGACCACATTGAAGACGATGCGGTTTTCAAGGCCCATGACCACATCCATATTTCGAAGCCCGATATCCATATCCACAATGGCGACGCGTTTGCCCTGCTGGGCAAGGGCGGCGCCGATGGACGCGGTGACGGTGGTTTTGCCGACACCGCCTTTTCCCGATGTCATAACAATGACTTTACCCTCCACAATACACCTCTTTTTTTAAGTTTGAATGGGGTTAATTGTTATGGGCATTTGACCTATCGTACTTCCGGCCATGTGAGCTGTTTGAACGGGTTGTTGCTCAGATAGTCGTCAACCACGATGGCCTGGTCGTCAATATAGGCAAATTCCGGATTGTCCCTTCCGCCTGAGTCAAGCCCGGCCGCAACGATACCGCCGATCTGAATCTGGGTGGGCCGGAATTGAAGGGCCATGACGATGGCATCTTCGTTGTCCGGCTGCCCGGCCTGGGCTTTGCCGGAAAGTGTGCCCATCACCAGGATGTCGCCGCCCGCAACGACCTCGGCGCCGGGGTTTAAGTCGCCCATGATGATAAGATGCTTTTTGGCCACAATTTTCTGGCCGGATCTTACCCGTCCGGCGATCATCAGGGCCTCGCTGCGATAATGGTGCCAGGCGTTGCCCAGGTCCTGATTCCGGATGCGTTCTTTATTGACGGTCTTTTTCTTTTCCGGGGGCTTGGAAACCTGGCCCACCTGGAAGCGTTCCTTTAAAAATTCGCCCAGATCGCGGATTAGCTGATCCGAATCCGTTGAGTTTCCGGAATCAATAATGACGCGGGCATTGACCGCCAGATGTTTCAGCCGCTCGAATGGTTTAATCAGCGCCGCCTGCAGCCGCTCAACCGGCTGCGTGGGGTCGATGGTCACCCAGAGACTGTCACCAACGCCTTTGAGTCTTACAGGGAGATCGTCGTTTGAATCCATAAAAATTTGCGCCGTTCAGGTTGGAGAAAAGATATAACCATATATTTAGTACACTTCTATATTAAAAGTACAATATATATGTCAACAATAAAAAATCGCAGGATGAAAAGAAAAATTATCCCCCCAAAGCGATTTCCGGCATCTCCACCGCTGCGCCGTTACTTGCGGCGATAGCGTTTAACTTGCCCATGGTGATCGGCAGCTGGGTCATGATAAAGAATTCGGCGGTTTTGATCTGGCCGTAATAAAAGCCTGCATCCTTGTTTTTTTCAGCTTTCTCTTTCATCTGGGCCGGATCACTGCTTTTAGCCAGTTTTTCGAGTTTCCGGGATGCGGCCGTGGCACGCCATAGAAGCATCCAGGCCACACTTACGTCTCCCGTTACCTCGAGAAAGGGGTGGGCAAAAGCAAACGCATTAAGGATGTTGTCTGACATGGCGGTTTTTGCCAGATAAAGGGCGATTTCGCTAAGCCGTGAGATGCTGTCCTCGACTTTTTCCGCAAGGGCCTGGACCGCTTCAATCTCTCTGGCCGGATCCGTGGTCTTCTGCATTTCACTTAAGTAGTCCAGAAACGGCTGGCCTTTTTTCATGCCAAGCTTTCGGCCCAAGAGATCCATGGCCTGGATGCCGTTGGTGCCCTCGTAAATCATGAAGATCCGGCAGTCCCGCATCAGCTGCTCCACCGGATATTCCTTGATATAGCCGTAGCCGCCGTAAACCTGCACGGCGTGGCTGGTGACTTCAAGCGCCTTATCCGTAATATAGCCTTTGATAATCGGGGTTAAAATGGCGGATCGGTCGGCGTATTTCTCCCTTTCGGCTTCATCGGCGGCCAGGTGCTCCATGTCATAGGTAAGTCCGCCGTAGTAGATGAGACTCCGCAGGCCATCCACATAGGCCTTCATAAGGGTCAGCTGCCGCCTGACATCCGGATGCTGGATAATGGGTACATCCGGGGCATCCGGACTTTTTCCGGCCAGCAGGTGCTTGCCCTGGATACGCTCTTTGGCGTAATTGGCGGCATACATGTAGGCCGCAGACGCCGTGGCAAAGCCCTGGAGCCCCACCAGCTGGCGGGCCTCATTCATCATCAGAAACATGGCCCGCATGCCCTTGTTCTCCTCGCCAAGCAGCGTGCCCACGCAGTTGCCCTTGCCGCCCAGGGCCAGGGTGCAGGTGCAGTTGCCGTGAAGGCCCATCTTTTCTTCGATGTTGGTGCAGACCACATCATTGAATTCGCCCAGGCTGCCGTCCTCATTGACCCGGTATTTGGGGACCAGAAAAAGCGAGATTCCCTTGGTACCGGCGGGTGCGCCTTCGATGCGCGCCAGAACGGGATGCGCGATGTTTTCGACCATGTCGTGTTCGCCGCCGGAGATAAAAATTTTGGTGCCGGTGATGGAATAGGTGCCGTCATCGTTTTTGACCGCCGTGGTCTCAAGGGCGCCCACATCCGAGCCGGCATTGGGTTCTGTCAAAAGCATGGTGCCGGACCATTCGCCGGAGTAGAGTTTTTTAAGGTAGGCCTGCTTCTGCTGACCCGTTCCAAAGGTTTCGATCAGTTGGGCGGCCCCGTGGGTTAAGCCGTGATAGAGCATAAAAGCGGGGTTTGCACCGTAAAAATATTCATTGGCCGCAAGGGATACGGTCTTTGGCATCCCCTGGCCGCCCCATTCCGGATCATCGATCATGGCCAGCCATTCACCTTCTTTGTAGAGCTTAAAGACCCGGTGGAATTCCTCAGGCACCCGTACGGTGCCGTTATCAAATTCACAGCCCTCATCGCTTATTTTCTGGGTGGGCAGAATTTCCTTGATGGCCAGGTTACGGGCTTCGGTGACGATCATGTCGATGGTTTTTTTGTTAAATTCCGCAAACTTTTCGTGTTTGGCGAGCTCCTTGATATCAAGCTGGTCGTGGAGCACAAAATCCACATCCCTGCGGTCCGCTATCAGTTGTGCCATAATCGGGTATCTCCTTTTATTTCAAAATTTTTTCATCAATCGGGGGCTAAAGATTTCCCATATTCGCATGAATCATTAGAATAATCGGCAATTGAAGTCAAGTCCGATGGTTTCCCGGCAATCGGCAACCCGTCGGCCGCATTGCAATTTGTAAAGAACTGACTATATTTATTATAAAAAATAAAAACGTACGCAGCCGTTTTTGTGTTAACAGCTGCAACCGGCGCCTGTAATCGCCTGCATGTTCATCTGTTTTTTTCCATTTTTGTTGGAATTCGTCGAAGCGTTTGATTTTAGCGCATCACTTCTCAGGGTAAGTTTTTGTGAACCATTCAAAAAAAGGAGGCAGAGATGGGCAAGAAGATAACGGTTAGTGTCATCAAAGCGGATGTTGGCGGATATGTCGGCCATTCGGCCATACACCCGGATCTAATCGAGGAGGCGGAGAACCGCCTGGAAGGGGCCCAGCACCAGGAGAAGATCATCGACTATCATGTTACCGCATGCGGGGATGATCTGGAGCTGATTATGACCCATCGCAACGGAACGGATAACCGGGATATCCATCAACTGGCATGGGATATTTTTATGGCCTGCTCAGATACGGCGCACCGGCTGAGACTCTATGGTGCCGGGCAGGATCTGTTGACGGATGCGTTCTCGGGGAACATCCGGGGTATGGGCCCCGGCGTGGCGGAGATGGAGTTTGAGGAGCGTGAAGCCGAGCCCCTGGTGATATTTCTGGCGGACAAGACCTCGGCCGGCGCGTGGAACCTGCCGCTGTACAAAATGTTTGCAGATCCCTTCAATACGGCCGGTCTGGCCATTTCTCCCAGCATGCACGACGGATTCCGGTTTGAGGTCCATGATGTAAAAAACCACAAACGGATATTTTTTGATGCCCCGCAGGAGCTCTATGATCTGTTGGTTTTTCTCGGTGCGGCCGGCCAATATGTGATTAAATCGATTTATACGAAAGACAATGAAATCGGCGCGGTCTCATCCACCGAGCGGCTGTCCCTGATTGCCGGCAAATATGTGGGAAAAGACGACCCGGCCTTAATCGTTCGGTGTCAGGGGAAGTTTCCGGCCGTGGGCGAGGCGCTGGAGCCGTTTACCATGCCCCAGATCGTGGAAGGCTGGATGCGCGGCTCCCATTACGGCCCCTTGATGCCGGTCTCCGTGCGGCAGGCTACGCCGAGCCGGTTTGACGGGCCGCCGCGGGTGATTGCGCTGGGTTTTCAACTGGCCGGCGGGCATCTGGTGGGCCCCCGGGATATGTTCGATGATCCGGGGTTTGACCGGGCCCGGGAAAAGACCAATGAGCTCGCGGATCTTTTGCGGCGCCATGGCCCGTTTGAGCCGCACCGGCTGCCCATGGAGGCCATGGAATACACCACCCTGCCGAATGTCATGAAGAAGCTGGAAGGCCGGTGGGAGACGCTGGACTAGGCTGGTTGAATGGAAAACAGTGTAGGTTGGGTTTCGTTCCTCAACCCAACCTACGAAGGGTCAAAGGCTGATTCGTATTCGTACTCGTGCTCGTACTCGGCTTTTAATTTTTTTGAGTACGATTACTTAAAGGTTTAAGGCATAGGATGGCAGTTTCGAGGTTTCAGTGTTCAGGTTTCAGCATAGGTTTATCGTTTTCCCTGAAACCTGAAACCTATTATACGTTTTTTCTCTAAAAGGTCGGCACGGTGGCCGACCCTACAAAATCTCGGCATTGTCGCGTAGAAGGGCGGGCCACCGTGCCCGCCTGAAAAATAGATAAAACAAATTTGTCGTGCCTCACTGCCTTTAAAGTTATTCATAGACTCTGTCCCGGGTGCACGGCCCCCGGGAGATCTTTCAACTATTTTTTCAGCCAGCCTTCAATTTCTTCGGCCATATAGGTTTCCTGGTTGATGGAAAGATCCAGGTTGGTTATTAACCCCCCGTGCTTCTGGGCTTCCGGGTCGTTTTTAAGCGACGTATGCCGTTCCCGGGTGTTCCGCACGCTTTCCAGGGCGTTTTGAAGGGCTTTTCCAATATCCGCATGATGGATCGCCCCTTCGGTTTTCAAGCGGGGTTCAAATCCGTTTTCCGCCACTTCTTCGGCAAGATGGGCAAGCTGTTTCATCTTGGTATAGGAAAAATCCATGATCTGCCATGCAGATAGGCCGCTTTTCTGGAAGGTCCAGGCATTATGCAGGCTCTGGAGCATCTGATTGTATTTGGTTTCAACAAGCTGCTGAAGGGTTTCGACAAACTGCTCGGGCAGTTCATTCTCTTCGCCGGGAAGCCCCTCTGCATCCGCAGGTGACAGTTTATCATGCATTTTTTGAAATTTTTCCGCATGCATGTCCGACTCCCAGCCCTCGCGCATCAGCACCCGCTTGATGTGGGGGGCATCCACCTTTTCGGCCTCTGCCTTATAGTGGGGCACCAGGTTGGTTTCATAATCCACATAGGATTTGAAAATGGTTTTTCGATTGGTGGGATCAAACGGGTATTTGGCCGGAATCAGATTGGGCATGCCCCCTAAATCCCCGACAACCATACCCAGCCAGTGCATGTGCCACATTTCTTCCCGGGATCGGGATAAGAGTTTGGCGCCGATGGGCGTGTCCTCCCCCTCCAGATAGCTGTGCACCAGGTAACGGATAATCGCGGCATGCTCTTCTGCCAAATCATTGTTTAACATCTCTATCAGTTCATGCTTTTCCATATCTGCCTCCTGTTTTGATGTTTTTAAAGCATTTAAATTGCGAATTGATTTATATGGTTATGTATTAAAAAACAAAAAGCCGGAACACACATTTGTGCCCTCCGGCTTAAATACTATCGCTGAATTTGTTTTTATCAATCAGGAGTGACGGTGGCCTCTGAAAATTTGACCCAGTAGCCCTTGTCGTAGCCATCCAAAGAAAGAGAGATTTCAAATTCCGAGAAATCCCCGTCGTCATTCAGGTCGCCGGCGGTGATGGTGGCGTTGCCCAGGTTCATCCGGTGGCCGTTATATTCCGGCGTGTTGTCATCCGAGTTGTCAATCATGCCGCTGAAACTGATAAAGTTGGCGTAAATTTCACCTGAAACATCATTGGCACCGAACGCGATACGCTCCAGGGTTCGTGTGTCAGGGTCATCAATGTTTTCAAAATCAGCCCGCAGGTAATACTCCCTGCCCTGGAAGTCCTGGCTCGGGTCCTCGTAATCCCCGCCGATCCGGATATCCTCCCAGTTCTGGTCCCAGCCGTAACTTGGGTCGGGGTTTTTATAATCATATTCATCATGATACCCGAGCTTTAAGGAGTCTATTTCCATGTAGGTGGTGGTGTAGATATTGAAAATGGCCAGGGTGTCATCCTTTAAACCGTCGTCGTCTAGATCATCTATAATAAAGTTGGAAAATCCACTGATCGGGTGGTTGTCGCCGAAGCTTTGGGCATAGACAGCGGAGAGCTCCGCATCCGTCATGACTTCAAGCTCGCAAAAGCCCGCATTGGGGGATAGAATCAATGCAAGGGAAAGAATAAGTGTTACATGGATGAAAGGGCGTCGCATATTTAAACCTTGTTTAGGATATTAAAAATATATTTAACAAACATAAATTAAGAGAATTTATTATCGCAGTCAAGGAAAATATGCATTGGCGAAAAAATCTTGCCGGCATATACTGTAGGCGTTAAACTATACTTTTTAAAGCTTTGGAGAGCATGATAAGTTTAAGGGAAATTAAGCATGAGGGGTTCGGGGAGTGAAGCAGATCGGGTTATACGTAAAAAAGGATGACAGGGCCCTTAAAAAGGCGGATGAATTCGAGCAGTGGCTTTCGGACAGAGGTATTGAGGTCACCCGGAAAGAGACTTTTGCCCCGGAATACCGAAACGACAAGGCGCCAGCACCTAAAAACGGCGCGCCTGCGGATATGGATTGCGTCTTTGTGCTCGGCGGGGACGGCACTTTCTTGAGCGCCTCCCGGTGGGTGGGGGAGCAGGCGGTACCCCTGATTGGCGTTAAGTTCGGGGATATCGGGTTTCTTGCGGAAACCGTGGAGGAGGAACTGTATGACACGGCCGAAAAAATCCTTAAGAATGAATATAGCCTTGAACAAAGATGCCGACTTCATGTCAATGTGTTCCGAAACGGTGATGAAATCGCCAGTGAGAGTGTTTTAAATGACGTGGTGATAAACAAGGGCGCGCTCGCCCGGCTGGCCAACATTGAAACCTATATAAATGACCATTATTTAACCACCTATAAAAGCGACGGGCTGATCATTGCCACGCCCACCGGATCCACCGCCTATTCACTGGCTGCCGGCGGACCGGTCATCCATCCGGCGGTCCAGGGCACCATTATTACCCCGATCTGCCCCTTTACCCTGACCAACCGATGCATGATTGTGCCCAATGATGATGAAATAAAGCTTAAGTTGGGGGAGAAAACCTCTGATATTGTGCTGACTTTTGACGGACAGGTGGGGCTTGCCATTGATGACCAGGATGTGATCCACATCGCCAAAAGCCCGAATCCGGTAAATATCATTTCTTTTCCGGGGCAGAATTATTTTGATATTCTGAAGGCTAAGCTCAGGTGGAGCGGCGGCCGGATTTAGGTCCTTGCAACTATTCATTCATATGCTTTCAATCTGAAGCTAATTTTCTTCCCAGTTTAATCATACGGTTTTGCGTCGCCTGCCGGCCGATGGTGAGCAGGCCGTCAAGATCCCGGGTAACGGGCAGTTCAGCCGGGCCCTCGGCGCCCGGCAAATCAGCTGTCAATTCTTTTATTTGCCGTTGAAATGCTTCTGCATGGGTCCGCAGAAAACTCGGCAGGCTGCTTAGCCGCATATCCTTTTCATTTTTGAGAAACATTTCTGCCGCCTTCTCTGAAAGGGCATTCATTCCATCTGCCTGGCATTTTAGATGACCCAGTTTAAATAAGAGGTCTTTGTTTTCAAGAATATCTTGATGCTGACCGACTTCCCGGCTGAGCCGGTCTAACTCAAGATTTAATCCGCCGGTTACCAGGTTCATCAGCAAAACATCTTCAATGTTTCGAAACGGCACGGCCATTGATTTATAAGCGTCATCTTTCGGCCCAAGGATCTGGTCTTCATTGATCTGGCAGTTTTCCAGGGAAATACCGCCGTGCGGGCATGATTTCAGAAACGGCAGGTCCATCGGATGATGGATGGTCAGTCCCGGGGTGTCCTTGTTCACCAGAAAGGCGGTATACCGATTTTTACCGTCCGTCACGCTGGTTTTGGCCATGACAATGAACCACTCTGATATGGGCCCGTTTGTGATATAGGTTTTTTGACCGGTTAGCGTCCATATTCCGTTTTCAAAAGAAGCCTTGGTTTGCAGGTATTTTGGATGGGCCCCGATGTCCGGTTCAGACACCGCAAGACTTACCGTCATTTTTCCGGCTGCCAGATCCGGCAGCATTTCCTTTTTTTGGCGGCCGTTGCCGAATGCATGGATAAGTCGGCAGCTGATGATTTCATGGATCAGCCAGCTCATGGCAATGCATATGTCGCCGCCAGCCGAAACAAGGGCGCTTGCCGCGCCGGCCAGGTCCTTTAAATTTCCGCCCTGTCCACCGCAGTCCTTTGGCAGGCACAGGCCGAACATTTGATTTGCCGCCATTTTCTGCCAGATATCTGAGAACCCCGGCCTCTTATGCGCCAGCTCCGGCAGGCCGGCAATCATGTCCCGGGCGAAGTGGCTGTAATGATTTTCAATATTTTTCAATTTTGTCATAGGCGCCCATTGGGAACGGTTTTTAGTTTTTGTTTTAATTGGTTGGATGGTTATATATATCATGATTATCCATGGAATATAGACGTTTTTTATATCTCCGGAGGAAAATCAGATATGCAGATCGGTGTGGTCGGCAGCTGGGAAGATGGACTGGCGCCGGAAATCTATCAGATTGCGGAAAAGGCCGGAGAGCTCATTGCCGGGCGCGGGGATGTGCTGTTTACCGGCGGCTCGACCGGTGTGATGGAGGCGGCGATGAAGGGCGCCAAGCAGGCCGGCGGGTTGACCGTCGGCTTGATTCCTTCGGAGAGCAAGGCGGCATATGCCCATCTTGGGGCATATATTGACATCCATATCATGACGGGTCTTGGCGAACTCGGCAAGATGGCGCCGCTGATTCATTCCGTGGCCGGCATTATTGCCATTGCCGGCGGGGCGGGAACGCTCGTCGAAATTTCCATGGCCTATATATCCAAAAAGCCTGTGATTATGGTGCCGGCTACGGGGCATACCACGGAGGCTGTCGGCCATATGCTGCTGGACGGCTATCTGGATTACCGAAAAATAAAGCCCATCCATACCGCCCCGGATGCGGAGGCGGCGGTCCAAATGCTTTATTCAAAGTTTAAAGAACCAGATCCTCGATAAAGTCGATCAGCTGGTTAAGGTTCCGGCAGGCGCGGACCTCATGGCAGTAAGCCTTGTAGGTGTGCATTTCGCTGTCGCCGGTGCCCCAGAATTCCTCGGGTTCAGGATTTAACCAGACCACGCGCCGGCATTTGGCCCGCATCTCTTCCAGCAGCTTTTCCCGGGGATTGTGGTAGTTGGAGCGGCCGTCGCCAACGATAATCAGCGTAGTCCGCTTGTTTAAAAGATGCAGGTGGTCGCGGTGGAACTGGTGGAACACCTCCCCGTAGTCGGTGAGCGAATCAAACGGGATGTCGGTGTCGGTCATGACCTTTTCAACGGCCCGGTTGACCTCATTTTTTTCAAAAATATCGGTTATATTGGTGGGAAAGCAGACAAAGGCGAAGCTTTTTACGTCACTGAAGCAGTCCTGCAGGGAATAGATCATATTGAGCATAAAACGGGCCGCGGACCAGACCGACCCGGAGACATCGCAGAGGGTAACGATTTTGGCCTTTCGGAGCGGGCGGTCCTTGAATTTGAGCTCAATCGGCACGCCCTGAAACCGGCCGGCATAGCGAAGCGTTTTTTTGACATCCAGGATACCTTTGTTCCGCGAGGCATACCGCCGTGTGGCGGCATCCTTTAATTTCCGGACGAGCTGTTCGATGCCGTCGCGCATATCCTGAATTTCCGCTGCGGTGAGGGAGCCGAACGGCTTTTCGCCAAGGTCCGCATAGTGGACATCATGGGTTTTTATCTGCTGCAGGCCTTCGTTGTAAGGTTTGGTATCCTCGGTCAGCATTCGGTTGGCCGTGTTTAAGCGCTCGTTCAGATGATCGATGGCCTGTCTGCGACGGGTGGATGGCAGTGTGTCCGGATCTTCCTTTAACAGTTCGCGGATCTGCCCCCTGGCCTTGTTTAGGCGGAGCATGATTTCAAGGCGGCTTGACAACTGGCCCAGGTTGGATTTCAGGCGCTGGCGAGGGGCTTCGGACTGGTTTTCCACCCGCTGGATTTCTTTTAAATAAGCAATGGGATCGCCGGCCAGAAAATCCATGATCGCCTGATCCAGCGGATCATCTGCCGTACGTTCGGCCATATGATCCAGCAGTTCGGTCAGATCTTTGGATAAGATTCCATCCTCCGGGGCCTCGCGAGACGCCTTGAGGTCCTGCCGCATTTCATGGAAAAACAGGTGATAGAGCCGGTCAAAGTTTTTCTGCTCCCGCCGGCTTTTGGCAAAATTGGTGCGCAGGGCGGCTTTGAACTGGGGCTCATCCAGCACATCCACCAGTTCAAGTTGTCCGGCGCAGTCAATGAGTTCCGCGGTGGATACCCGCAGATCCGCCTCCCGGCAGGCAGCGGCAAATTTTAGGACCAGATCCAGCATGGCAAAAACTATTAAAAAAGACTGTCCATATGGGCGCGGACCAGGCTGGTGTCTGCCTGGTACTTGCAGATCACGTTCAGTGTGTCGGACAGCACCTCAGGGGAAAGGTCATTGACCTGAAGGATCATCAGCGCCTGCGCCCAGTCCAGGGTTTCCGAGATACAGGGGCGTTTTTTTAAATCCATATCCCGGATGCGGTTGATCGTATCCACCAGTTTGTCCACCAGACGCTCTTCAATGCCGGGAATTTTTAAAGTAATGATTCGTTTTTCAAGCTCCCGGTGGGGGTAATCAATGTAGAGATGGATGCACCGGCGTTTCAGGGCATCACTCATATCCCGGTAGTTGTTTGAGGTGAGTATAACCAGCGGAATATGCCGGGCTTTTTGGATGCCGATTTCCGGGATGGAGACCTGGAATTCGCTCAACAGCTCCAGCAGAAAGGCCTCGAATTCCGGATCGGATTTATCCACCTCATCAATCAGGAGCACCACCGGATGCTCTGCTGTGATGGCCTGCAGCAGGGGGCGGGCCAGGAGGAAGCGATCCGAGAAAAAGGCATCCTCCTGCTCGGCAATCCGGTCCACGGCTTCGGCAATGGAGCCGGTGTCTGCGAGCAGGTCGTTTATTTTCTCCTTGATCATCTGGGTATAGAGCAGCTGCTTGGCATACTCCCACTCATAAAGGGCCTTGGCTTCATCCAGGCCTTCATAGCACTGCAGCCGGATTTTATCGCGGTCGAGGCACCGGGAAAGCGCCCGGGCCAGTTCGGTTTTGCCGGCCCCGGCCGGGCCTTCCACAAGAATCGGTTTGCCGGCGGCCACTGCCAGATAGACCACCGTGGCGATCTCCCGCGACGGGATATAGTCCACCGCCTCCAGTTTTTGCTGAACATCTTCAACGCTTTTAAATGTCATATATTCAGATCCTTTAGAAAGTCATGCCCATAAAAGCAAAATATTCTATGCAGCATCGCCGTTCAATGTCAATGAGCTTTGCCAGTGCGCTGTTAAAATCCGTGTCATCACAGGTAAAGACCCCGTGACCATAGACAATCACGCCGTATGCCCCGCTAATGGCGTTTGGCACAGTATGGCAGAGGCCGTATGCTCCGCCGCCCACCTCGCCTGAGACAATCGGAATGTCGCCGCAGGCCTTTCTGTCATAGGGACAGTAGCGGTGGCATTCACCCCGGTATGGGCAGTCCGGGACATCGCAGTCCATGGATAAAATAACGGAAAAACGGGGGTGGCCGTGCAGTATGGCCCGGCATCCGGTCTGCCGGATAATACCCAGATGGGCCGGGAGTTCACTTGATGCATCTTTCGGCGCATGGGCGGGATCGTCTGTAGCGCATCGGGTGAGGCCGCCTTTCAGGGAATCCAGGAATGTGCCGCTTTGGCTGATATAGAGCTGGTCGCCCGAGCGGTAGGAGATGTTGCCGAAACAGGAATCCACCAGCCGGAGATCCACCACCTGTCTGCCTGCTTCATATATGGCTGAAAGAATCCCCTCTTCGGAATCAAACGGGCCTTTTTTCAAGGTCCCCTCAAATTCCGGCAGCGGGCCCAGCACCCGGCGGACGTTTGCCAGCACCTCCCGGTCCGTCTGCGTCAATTTGCCGGTTTTTCGGGCGGTTCGCAAATCAGAGAAGAATTTGACAAAGCAGGCAAAGCAGACCGAGGACAGGGTGACATAGGCCTTTGTCAATTCATCAGGGCTTGCGGCCAGAATTTCACCGCCGGGCAGAATAACGGCCCTGCGCGATTTTAAGAGGTCGGCCAGGTGCGCAGGGTCCGTGGCTTCGGCAACCGGCAGATCATGAAGGAACAGCCGGGTTTCACAATCCCGGGGATAGATGGTGCCCTGCGAGGTCTTTACGAGGTAATCAATAATAGACGGGTAGGGCTCAGCCGGCCGGGCCTTTATCAATGACCGGATGGATGAGCCGTCCAAAAGCGGCTCAAGCAGTGAAATATCAGGGATGTCCCGGCTCCAGCGGGGGTTTGGATCGGCCACTCCCATCAGGACATCCGTAGGCGCGGCCAGCCCGTTTTTTACGAAACGCTCAATGCATGTATCAAACGGCGCTGTCATTTCATCCACGGCTAATTTGTTTTAATCGCAAATCCATAACCACGGTGCTGTTAACGCTAAGGTTGGGA
>JBKHAE010000057.1:0-22851 GCA_046543065.1 Desulfobacterales bacterium
CGCCCTTCTTCAATCGATTGTGCGTTAGTCCTTGCGCAATATCTGCCCGGGCGTAGCCCTCGTCCGAATAGATATCAGAAAGCCTCATCACATCCTGGCGAATGGCCTGCCGGTTGAAATATTTTTCTTCAGGGGTGCCCAGTTCTTCGTGCAGGGTCTCCGCCGGCTGAATCAAGTCACCGGAAAGACGGATTTCCCCCATCTCAAACCGTTTGCCCTCTTGGATTTTGATGTTAATTTCAATCCAGTCATCCTCGTAGATGATTTCCGGATCGCCGATGCGGGCTTCGGCATAGCCGTTATTATGATAAAAATCGGAAAGTTTGATCTTATCCTGGTTCAGGGTCTCCGTATCCAGATCCCCTGAGCCGGTAAGCCAGGAAAAAAATCCTTTTTCCGATGTCTTGATTTTCTTTTTAAGCGTCTTGTCATCAAAGGCCTGGTTGCCTTCAAAACGGATCTCCCGAATCCGAAGCTTCTTGCCCTCTTCGATCTGAAACTCCAGGTTGGCCTGGTTGTGTTCAAGGGATTCGACCGAATACGAAACTTTGACATTATGGTAGTTTTTTTCCTGATACAGGGTCTCGATCTGCTTGATATTACGTTTAATACGAAAAACGTTTAAGATCGAACCGGTGGAGATATCAATATTATCCTTTATTTCCTGATCATCATAAACCCGGTTGCCGGAAACCTCAATCAGCTTTATGGTCGGCTTTTCCTTGACCCGGAAAATGACAATTCTGCCGTCCGGCCCGGATTCGCTTTCCACCCGGATATCATCGAAATAGCCCATGGAAAATATGGCTTCAAGATCCCGGGACAACTGCTCCGTATCATAGGGATCACCGGGCCGGGTCTCAACCACCCGCAGAATGGCATCGTCTTCGATCCGTTGATTGCCCTTGACCTGGACATCAGAAACCGTCTCCGCCGCTTGTACAATGTGGGTTGTTAAAACCAGACAGCCAAAAACCGCCAGCATCAAACCAACAAGTTGCCTTTGCATCAAACCTCACTTTAAATCCACCAGTTTGCCTTCAGAAAGCGTTAACTGGCGGCGCATATAATCCGCTAGATAAAGATTGTGGGTGACCACCACAATCGTCATGCCGAACTCTTCATTTAATTCACGCAGCAGATCATGGATCTGCCGGCTGTTTTTTTTGTCCAGATTCCCGGTGGGTTCATCAGCCAGAAGTATTTCGGGCTTTAACACCAGGGCCCGGGCCAGGGCCACCCGCTGCTGCTCGCCGCCGGATAACTGGGATACCCGATGATGCAGCCGATGCGAAAGCCCCACGCGTTCAAGAATTGACTCCGCCCCCCCCTGGACTTCACTTTTTTTCAAGCGCTTAATCAATCCGGGCATCATCACATTTTCAAGGGCGCTAAATTCTTCCAGCAGATAATGGAACTGGAAGACAAACCCCATGATACTGTTGCGGAAGGCGGCCAGACGTGTGCTGTCAAACCGGCTGACATCTGTCCCGTTATAAATGATTGCCCCCTGATCCGGGGGTTCAAGGGTGCCCAACACATGCAGAAAAGTAGATTTTCCAATACCGGATTCCCCTAAAATGGCAATGGTTTCCCCCGCGTGGATGTCAAATGACAGATTGTTTAAAATCTCGATAACCGCACCGCTGCTTTGAAACTGCTTGGATATTCCCTGCAGCCGGATAATGGGGGTGCCTGTTTCAGGGGCTTTGTTTTGAAAATTTTGGCGCCGCTTGCCGTTTTTATCCATATCGCAGGGCCTCCACCGGATTTAACTGCGAGGCTTTATAAGCCGGATAAATGGTGGAAAGAAAACAAATCGCCATTGCCGCCGCCACAATGACCAGCACATCAAGAAATTCCAGCTCTATGGGAAGGGTCGTAAAATAGTAGACATCCCCGGGCAGTTCAATGAACTTGTAATGTTTTAAAAGAATACAGCCGGCGATGCCAAGCACCGTTCCCAGCGCGGTTCCGATCGCCCCGATCACCGTGCCTTTGAAAACAAAAATTTTGCGGATGCTGCGATGGGTCGCGCCCATGGCCTTTAATATGGCGATATCCCGGGTTTTGCCCATTACCATCATGATCAGGGTGCTGGCAATATTAAATGCCGCCACCAGGATAATAAGGGTCAGAATGATAAACATGGCCTTTTTCTCAAGCTTTAACGCAGAGAAAAAGTTGCGGTTCATTTGCATCCAGTCGGTTGTCCAAAAAGGGTATCCCAATTTTTCGGAAATCTGACTGGAAACCTGGTCCGCAGTGTATATATCCTTGATCCGCAACCCAATGCCGGTGGCCGCATCTCCGATTTTCAGCAGATCCTGGGCGGTCTGAATATGGATATAGGCAAGCGAGGCATCATACTCATAAAAACCGGACTCGAAAACGCCGGTTACTTCAAACCGCTTCATCGTCGGCATATGCCCGGTGGGCGACATCATGCCGCGGGGGGATATCAAATACACCATGTCACCCCTGCTGACGCCAAGTTTTGCGGCAAGTTCCTTCCCTATTACCACCCCGGGCACCTCAACTTCATCCCCCCTCTCCTGTTGCGGGGTCAGCTTCTGCTCAAGGGCTTTTCGATCATATCCCTTGACTTGATTACCGGCTGCCGAGGGATCCAGCCCCCGTAATATGGCGCCGGAAAGCCCGCCTGGCGCCCGCAGCATCACCTGCGTATAAACGAACGGGGCCGCTTGGGTCACTTCCGGGATTTGTTCAAGCGTTTTAATAATTTTCTGGTAATCCTCGATCGGATCATTGTGCTGCCGGACCACGACATGCGATTCCACGCCCAGTATCTGGTTTTTAAAATAGGATTCCGCGCCGGACATCACCGCAATGACGATAATCAGCGCCATAACCCCGACAGTGACGCCGGCGACCGAAAGAAAGGTGATAAATGAAATAAACGCCTGCTTTTGCCGGGATCTGAGATACCTAGCGCCTATGAAATATTCAAAAGCCATGGATAAGCGTCACCGGAATCAGCCCTTGTCTGAGGGCCGCATATGAGGGAACAGGATGACATCGCGGATCGATGCGCTATTGGTCAGCAGCATGGCCAGCCGATCAATGCCCACCCCTTCACCGGCGGCCGGCGGCATGCCGTATTCCAGAGCCTGGATATAATCTTCATCCAGCATGGGCGAATCATCATCTGCTTCAGACTTATTCTTCAACTGCTGCATGAACCGCTCCTTCTGATCCACCGGATCGTTTAATTCAGAAAATCCGTTCGCAATTTCGCGGCCCGCGATAAACAGTTCGAATCGATCCGTGATATCCGGATTCTCTTTATTTCGACGCGAAAGCGGGGAGACTTCCACCGGGTAGCCGGTGATAAATGTCGGCTGCTTAAGCTTCGGCTCAACCAGCGCATCAAAGACCTTTGTCATCAGCTTGCCGTATCCGATGGTTTCCCCGGCGTGATCGGGTTTTATTGAAATCTCCTGTTCTTGTGCAAATGCCTTGAGCTTATCGGGATCTTGTATCGTTTCGGGCGGCACCCCGCCGATTGAATAAAGCGCCTCCCGGAGGGTCAGGCGCTGCCACGGGCTGTTAAAATCGATTATTTCATCCTGATATGCCACTTTCAAATCCCCGCAGACAGCCATGGCCGCCGCCTTAACCATTTCTTCCGTCAGACTCATCAAGTCCTCATATGTGGCATAGGCCTGGTAGAACTCCAGCATGGTGAACTCGGGATTGTGCTGTGTGGAGATGCCTTCATTCCGGAAATTGCGGTTGATTTCAAAGACCCGCTCAAATCCGCCGGTAACCAGGCGTTTCAGGTAAAGCTCCGGAGCGATACGCAGATATAGATCCATGCCCAGCGCATTGTGATGGGTCTTAAACGGCCTTGCATCCGCCCCCCCCGGAATCGGCTGCATCATCGGGGTTTCCGCCTCCAGATAATCACGCTCG
Organism: Desulfobacterales bacterium; assembly: GCA_046543065.1. Classification (GTDB taxonomy): domain Bacteria; phylum Desulfobacterota; class Desulfobacteria; order Desulfobacterales; family Desulfosalsimonadaceae; genus M55B175. The sequence goes on from JBKHAE010000057.1 coordinate 3,937, forward strand.
ATTAGAAACTGTCGAATGGTTTTGATCAACAAGCTGCGCTTGACAAAAACCTCCCGCACCTCCGGGTTCATGATCAGATCCAGGTATCGCTGCCGATATCTTTTTTCCGGGTCTTTCAAGCCATGGAACTTCTCCGGCAGGGGCCGAAGGGACTTGGAAAGCAGCCTGATTTCATCCGCCAGAAGGGTCCATTCGCCGGTCTTTGTCTGAAACATCGTCCCGACCAATCCGATAAAATCCCCCATATCAAACTGCTTAAATAGTGCATACGCTTCATTGCCCACTTTGTCCTGCCGTACATAGGCCTGAAGCTGCCCGGTCCGGTCCCGGAAGCGGATAAATGCCGATTTGCCGAATCGATTGACCGCCATAATGCGGCCGGCCGAATGAAAACTTGCGGTTTCCTTTCCCATCTGATCCGGATCCGCATCGATCATTGCCAGAATATCCCGGACCGTATGAGAAACCTGAAAATCATTCGGATATAGTTCAATCCCGCTCGCTTCCATCGAGCGGGCCTTTTCATGCCGTTTTTCAATAATATCTTTTGTCTGTTCCATTACAGCCGCATACCTTGTCAATTTCACGCCGTAATTAAATAGCGTCTGACCGCTTTCCAGCCACCGTTTCTCGTTAACCGGCTTGCTATCCCATTTCCCGTTGCCTGTCAAGATTTTGTTGGACAGGGGTGGAGAGGCAATTAATTGGAAAAAAAGTTAATCATAGTTGGAAGGTTCGTTTGGGGGGGGAGAGGCACCGGCCAGCGGCAGATTGACGGTAAATGTGCTGCCCTGCTCCGGCTTGCTCTGCACATCAATCAACCCGTCATATGAGGTTAAAATCCGCTGGACGATGGAAAGACCCAGGCCGGTGCCTTTGGCCTTTCCGGTAAAAAACGGATCAAAAATCGACTGCTGAATCTCTTCAGACATGCCGCATCCATTATCTGAAATGACCATACAGGCATATCGGGGGGCCTGGGCATACAGGGCAACATCGATGCGGCCCGACTTGCCCGTGGCCTCCATGGCATTTAAGAGCAAGTTCCAGACAACCTGCCGGAAGTGCTCCGGATCGATTTCAACCGGAATGTCCGCATCAATGCGTTTGCGAATCTCGGGCCGCTGCTGCGGGTTGCTTGTCTCAAACTGTTTGATAATCTCTCTGAGTTCACGATCCAGAAAAATAAGTTTTTTATTTCCTGGCTGGGGACGTGCAAACATCAAAAATTCATTGACCAATGAACTAATGCGATCGGATTCCCTTAATACGATATCCATCAAGCGGGCATGGTCCCCGTTATGTGAAGCTTCATCCTTTAATACCTGGATGGCCCCGGTCATTGATGCCAGCGGATTTTTGATTTCATGGGCCAGTCCGGCAGCCATTTCTCCAATCGCGGCAAGCTTCTCCACGCGCTTGACCTGAGCCTCCATTGCCCATAAATCACGCTTTGCCCGCTTTTCCTGCTCTGAGAGGTAACCGGCCAGAAAAGCCACGGCAAAACAGGCGATAATGGTCATTAACAGCCTGAAAATGACATAATTCCAATCGTAATTGGCCATCATGAAATTCGGCCCCGCATCAAAGGGATGAATGAGGCCGTAATATTCGAGATCCACCATCACGCCGTACTGGAGACTACACAAAACAGCGGTTACCATACCGCCGTTTCGGAACAGGATCATACTGGCATAAATGATCACCAGAAGATAAAGAAAGGAAAATATACTGGAAAAACTGCCGGTCAGAAAAATAATGCCGGTCACCAGCAGGGTATCAATGATGATTTGGGCATAGCCCAACAGCACCAGCCGGCGGGTATATTGGAGAATGATCCGATACAGGAGGGATAACAGGATGGCGAGGCCGGCGATGGCGTTTAAAAAAAACAGGGGCGGGGTGAAAAAGGTCTGCTCCTCCCGTATACCGGCAAATGTTGCTGAAGCCAGAAGCACCAGGGCAAACAGCACCCTAAAGAAAATCAACCACTTGAGCTTGCGGTAAAGGTCGAATTCAGGGGTATTTTTTTTAAAAATCATTCAACAGCGGATTTGCTTTTAGAGATTGCCCGCCATTTTAAAAATCGGCAGATACATAGAAACCACAAGTCCGCCTATTACAATGCCCAAGAAAACCAGCATAAACGGCTCAATCAATGCGGTCATATTCTCCACCGCCTGGTCGACCTCTTCTTCATAAAAATCGGCAATCTTTTCCATCATCGCATCAATGGCGCCGGTGGACTCGCCCACCGCAATCATCTGGCAGACCATGGGCGGGAAAACACCGGTTTCCGCCAATGGATCGGCGATGGTCTGACCTTCGGCAATACCCGATCGAACGTGATAAACCGCTTTTTCTATGCTCTTATTACCTGCTGTTTTCGCGACAATATCCAGTGCCTCCAGTATCGCCACCCCGCTGGCCAGCATGGTGCCCATGGTCCGGGTAAACCGGGCAACCGCGGACTTTCTGATCAAAATGCCGACAACCGGCATTTTCAACATCAAATCATCGACAATGGCCTGGCCTTTCTCGGTTTTATAGAACCTTCGGAAGGCATACCCAAACAACACGATGCCAATGATAATATACAATATATTGTTCTGAACGAATTCACTCATCGCAATGACGATCTGTGTCGGCGCCGGAAGGGCCCCGCCCATGGTCGCAAACATTTCCTCAAATACCGGAATAACAAAAACGAGAATGACCGCCACCACAACAACAGCAATAATGATCGTGACAATCGGATAGGTCATCGCCCCTTTGATCTGTGCCTTTAATTTAGCCGCTTTCTCCATATAAGCAGACAAACGCCGCAGGATCACATCCAGAATACCGCCGGCCTCGCCCGCCGCCACCATATTCACAAAAAGGGCGTCAAACTGGTTCGGATATTTTTTCAGGGCCTCTGCCAGGGTCTGCCCGCTTTCAACAGACTCTTTAATATCCTTTAACATCTTTTTAAATGTGGGGTTTTCCTGCTGGGCCTGCAGAATATCCAGACACTGAATGATCGGTAACCCGGCATCAATCATGGTTGAAAACTGCCGGCAGAATATAATAACATCCTGCTCCTTTACCTTGGGCTGGAGAAAGGAAACATTCTCGAACAGGTCCTTTGGCTTTTTCTTGACCTTCTCTGGCGTTATGCCCTGCCGCTGGAGCCGGGTGCGCACTTCTTGTTCATTGGAAGCCTCCATTTCCCCTTTTGTAGCCGCGTTATTTCTGCCGCGGCCCTGCCATTGATAAACCGGCATGCGCTTACCCCCTATATAGGATTACTATCTAGGATTAATGATCTGTCTTGCTTGTCTATCACAAACGTTTTTTGATTACAAATAATTTCAAATCCCATGTTAAATCCAATTATTTTGATGAAATCGCTTGAACCTGTTTGCATAAGCTATATTTTTTCTGCTAATGAACAATTCCAAATACTTGTTTTTCAGCCGGAAAGGAAGCCGACCAAGGCAGCCCATGAACCAGACAAAAGATGGATTAACAGTGATCACCACCCATTTAAATGCGGATTTTGACGCGGTGGGCTCTATGCTGGCCGCCCAGAAATTGTATCCCCATTCGGTGGTGGTTTTTCCCGGATTCCATGAAAAATCCTCCAGGCATTTCTTTGTCGATGCCATGGCCTATCTCTTTAATATGACGGATGCCAAGTCCATTGCAAACGCTCAAATCAAAAGGCTTGTTGTTGTGGACACCAAGCAGGCATCCCGCATCGGGGATTTAAGCCACCTGCTTGATCGAAAGGACATAGAAGTTCATGTGTTTGATCACCATCCGGCGCTAAAAAATGACATCAAGGCGGATTATGAAGTCTGCCGCCTGACCGGAGCCAATGTCACGCTTCTGACTGAAATACTTCGTGAACAAAATCTTGATATCCTCGCGGATGAAGCCACCATCATGTGCCTGGGCATTTTTGAGGACACGGGGTCTTTCACGTTTCCGTCCACCACGCCGGAAGATTTTGCGGCGGCGGGCTATCTGGTGTCAAAGGGGGCCAACCTGACCACCATTGCCAGCCTGACGGCCAAAGAGATGGATCCGGGCCAAATCGCCCTGTTAAATGACCTGATCCACGCCGAGGTGCATCATCATATCAATGGGGTTGAGGTGGCCATCAGCACGGTCTCCTGCGAAGAGTATGTCCATGATCTGGCCTTTCTGGTCCAGAAAATACTTAAGATCGAAAATTTAAACGCCATCTTTGCCATCGCCCAGATGAAAAACAAAATATATTTGGCTGCCAGAAGCCGAACGCCGGAAGTGGATGTGGGGACCATTCTACTGGAGATGGGCGGCGGGGGGCACAGTTTTGCCGCTGCGGCCACGATAAAAGACAAAACCCTGGTTCAGACGGAACAGAAGCTTTTAGAAATCCTTAGAAGAAAGGTAAAGTCCAGGCAGCGGGCCCAGGACATCATGTCCACCCCGCCCATCCACGCACCGCCGGATATCTCCTGCGCCCGGGCGCGAAACCTGCTCTCCCGGTATAATATCAATGCGCTCATGGTGGTGCGGGAAAGCGGTGAGGCGCCGCAATTACAGGGATTTATCACGCGGCCGGTGATTGAAAAGGCGCTTCACCACAAACTGGACACCATCCCGATCAGCGAGTATATGACCACCGAATTTGCCGTTGTCCCCCCTGATGCGGACATTTTCGAAATCCAGGAAAAAATTATCGAAAACAACCAGCGGGTACTCCCGGTCATGGAAAACAATCAGCTTGTCGGGGTCATCACCCGAACGGACCTGCTGAACACGCTCTTTCAGGAATCCCAGGAGAAACTGATTCAGCCCCACGATCCCCTGAAAGAGTCACCGCCCCCCCGCACCAAGCGAATTGTCGGGTTTTTGAAAGAGCGGCTTTCGGAGAGGCTCTATGAACGGCTCGCCAATATCGGACAGGTGGCTCAAGAGCTTGGCTTCAATGCCTATGTGGTGGGCGGCTTCGTCCGCGACCTCTTTTTGTATCGTCATAATGAGGATGTGGACATCGTCATCGAGGGAAACGGGATTGAATTTGCGAGAGAATTTGCCAAACGGGAGGGGGCGCGAATTAACGCATACGCCAAATTCGGCACCGCCGTGGTCATATTTCCGGACGGGTTTAAAATCGATGTGGCCTCTGCCCGGATGGAGTACTATAAATTCCCGGCAGCACTGCCGACGGTTGAAATGAGTTCCATCAAACTCGATCTTTTTCGGCGGGATTTTACCATCAACACCCTGGCGGTTTTTTTAAATCCCGAAAAATTCGGCAAACTGATCGATTTTTTTGGCGGCCAGCGAGACATCAAGGAAAAAGCCATCCGGATTCTGCATAATCTAAGCTTTGTCGAAGATCCCACCCGGGTCTTTCGCGCCATAAAATTTGAGCAGCGTTTCGGATTTACCATCGGCAAACTCACCTCCGGGTTGATCGAAAACGCGGTCCGCATGGATTTTTTCAGGCGCCTTTCCGGCCGGCGCGTATTCTCGGAGCTCTGCCAGATTTTAAAGGAAGATGCCCCGCTTCCCGCCCTGTCCCGGTTAAATGACTACAACCTGTTGACCGTCATAGATCCGGGCATTCAATACAACAAGTCGATGGTGGTCCGGTTGAATGCCGCGCGCAAGGCCATTTCCTGGTTCGAGCTTCTCTATACCGAAGAGGATTGCATGCGGTGGGCGATCTATTTCCTCATCCTGCTCAGGCATCAGGATGAGCCCACATCATCACATATCTGCCAGCGGTTTGAACTGGGGCCGAAGTATGAAAAAATCTTTGTCAAAGAACGGCTTGCCGCAGAAGACTGCATCCATCGCCTGCACCGGGAACCGCCCCCCGAAAAGAGCGAGCTGTACTGGATGCTCAAAGAGTTCCGCATCGAGTTGATATTGTACATGATGGCCATGACCGACCACGAGGCCATCAAAAAAATGATTTCCCATTACGTGACCGATCTTCGGGAGGTGCGCCTGTCAGTGGGCGGAAAGGACCTTAAAGCCCTTGGCGTCCCGCCGTCGCCGGCATACAGTGACATCTTAAATGCCGTCCTTGAAGCCAAATTAGACGGTAAAGTCCAGACAAAGGAGGAGGAACTCGCCCTGTTGAGGAAATATGCTGCCAAATATTAATCCGATCCAATTGATCATTGTTTTTATCCCGCTTTTGTTCGCCATCACGATTCACGAAGTGGCGCACGGCTATGTGGCGCTGCGGTTCGGGGATATGACCGCCAAATTCGCGGGCCGCCTTACCCTGAATCCGATTAAGCATCTGGATCCTTTCGGATCGGTGCTGTTGCCGCTTTTGCTTAAAATTTCCGGCTCTCCGGTCATATTCGGCTATGCCAAGCCGGTGCCGGTGGACTTCAGGAACCTCCGAAACATTCGGATCGGCACCCTATGCGTCGCGGCGGCCGGGGTGGTCGCCAACTTTATCGCGGCCCTTGGCTGCGCGGGCATTCTTCAGGGCATCCGCCTGTTTCCCGGTTTTTTGACAGCCTCCGCATCCTCGCCCATTGGCACCCTCCTGATCCAGCTTCTGGCCTATAGCGTGATGATTAACCTGGTACTGGGGATTTTCAATCTGATTCCGGTGCCGCCGCTTGACGGCGGGCGCATCCTGGGTATGCTGCTGCCGCAAAAATACAGCCGGCAGTTCCAGACCATTGAGCCCTTCGGCATCCTCATTCTGATTGTTCTGCTAATGACGAATTCTCTTGATCTGTTTATATCTTTTTTTATATCCCCGTTGATGAACTGGATGCTTCAAGGCTATATATAACGGCAACAGGAGATTTTTAATGACTGCAAAAAAACGGATTGTCAGCGGCATGCGCCCAACCGGCGCCCTTCATCTCGGAAACCTCCATGGGGCGCTTAACAACTGGATCAGCATGCAGGATAAATTTGACTGCTTCTTTTTTATCGCTGACTGGCATGCATTAACCAGCGATTATGAAAATCCGGGGCATATCAAGGAATTCAGCCGGAACATGATGATTGACTGGCTTAGCGCCGGGCTCTCACCGGATAAAAGCACACTTTTTGTGCAATCCCATATCAAATCCCATGCAGAGCTGTTCCTGCTGCTCTCCATGATCACCCCGGTGCCTTGGCTGGAGCGAAACCCCACATACAAGGAACAGATTGCGGAGCTGAAAAACAAGGACCTGTCCACCTTCGGTTTTCTGGGGTATCCGATTCTTCAGGCGGCGGATATTATTATCTATAAAGCCGAAGGCGTGCCGGTGGGCATCGATCAGGCCCCGCACATTGAGATTACCCGGGAAATCGCCCGGCGGTTTAATTACTTTTACGGTTATGTCTTTCCGGAGCCGGAGACGATTCTCACCGAATCCGCCAAAATTCTGGGCACAGACCGCCGCAAGATGAGCAAGAGCTACGACAACGCCATTTTTATCTCTGATCCGCCAGAGGCCATCCGAAAAAAAGTGGCGACCATGATCACCGACCCCCAGCGCATCAAAAAAAGCGACCCCGGGGATCCGGATGTGTGCAACGTGTTTTCATTTCACCAGATGTATTCAGCAGCGGATATAATCGCGGAGGTAAACCGCGACTGCCGGTGTGCGGAGATCGGATGCGTTGAATGCAAGCAGAAAATGGCGGAAAATCTGATTGCCGCCCTGGCCCCGATCCGGGAGAAGACCGAATACTATAAGCAGCGGCCGGATCTGGTCGAAGACATTATCGCCAAAGGCAATGAAAAAGCAGCGAAAGAGGCGCAACGGACCATGGAGGGCGTGCGGGCCGCCCTGAAAATATAAAAAGGCTACAGATGATCAATGAACCCTATAAAATAAAACTCCAGGACATTTTTGAAGGGCCCATGGACCTGCTCGTCCATCTCATCAAAAAAAATGAGGTGGACATCTATGACATCCCGATTGCCTTTATTACCGACCAGTTTCTTGCCTACCTGGAATGGATGAAATCCCTGGATGTTGATATTGCCGGGGATTTTCTGGTCATGGCCGCCACCCTGACGCACCTGAAGTCCCGGATGCTGCTCCCTTCCCGCCATGGCGACGCGGATACGGAGGAGGCAGACGACCCCAGAAAGGAGCTTACCGGACCGCTGCTTGAATACATGCAGATGAAATCCGTGGCGGAAAAACTGGCCGCCCAGCCCATGCTGGATGAAGATGTCTTCACCCGGAGTGTCGACAAATCGGGGCTTATTCCTGATCCGCATGAGGAAACCATTCAGGCGGATCTTATCAGTCTTTTCAATGCCTACCGCTCCCTTATAGATAAAATGGCGGATCAGACGGAGCTTCATATCACCTTTGAAAAAATTTCCGTAAAAGAAAAAATGACGGAAATTTTTGACCGGATCAAAGAAAAAGGGGCGCTTGCCTTTGATGGGCTTTTATCGGAAAACCCCGATCGAAAGGAGATCATCGTTACATTCCTGGCCATCCTTGAAATCGTCAAACTAAACATGGTCCGCCTGATGCAGAGCGACCCATACAGCAGCTTACGGCTTATTTACCGGGAATCCCCTGATGCAAGGCTCCTCAACTAATCCGGGGGCGGATAACCCGAATACACCTCCACTCCAATCGATCATAGAAAGCCTCCTGTTTGTCTCAGAAGGGCCGTTGAGCGTGGATCAAATCAAAAAGGCGGTGCCCCAAGCCGGCACCGAGGAGATAAAAGCCGCACTGACAGCCCTGAAAGAGGAATTTGAAAACAGAAACGGCGGGTTCGCGCTCCATGAGGTGGCCGGGGGCTTCCAGTTCAGAACCCGCCCTCAATCCAAGCCATACATCCAGCGACTGTTTCAGCCCTCCCCGGCCAGACTCAGCAAGGCGGCCCTTGAGACCCTGGCGATTATCGCCTACCGGCAGCCGGTTATGCGCAGTGAAATTGAGCATATCCGGGGCGTTAATTCGGGAAACACGATCCGCCTGCTGCTGGACCGAAAACTCATCCGGATTCTCGGACGCCGCGAAATCCCCGGTCGCCCCATGGTTTACGCCACCACGCAGAAATTTCTGGAAACATTCGATTTAAATGACTTAAAGGATCTTCCCACCCCCAGGGAAGTCGATGACCTCCAGACGCCCGCCAGACCCGATGAACAATCCCTGCCGTTTAACGCGCATGCCAGTAATCCGGCCGATTCTGACACCAACTCTGAAAATAATCCTTGACTTGATAATGGATGAGCCATTATTTTTGGGGGCATATAAGGGCGGTTAACTCAGTGGGAGAGTGCTACCTTCACACGGTAGAAGTCACTGGTTCAAATCCAGTACCGCCTACCAGGAAATATAAGGGTTTATGGGGATTGCCACTCATAAGCCCTTTTTTTATGACGGCAAAAATAGTTTCACCGTCCAGCTTTACAACTTCCTGATTCAATGTTAATTTTATTTTTTAATCAGGCCTGCATGATATTATTTATTCAGGCCGGGGTATTGTACGCCGATTTGAACCCGAATGAAAACAGGAGTCATCCATGGATTACATCAAAATCCGACTGGCAGATGATTTTGATCGTTTAGGGGCAAAATTCCAAAAAACCATCAACGACATGTTTCACTCGATGGGCCCTATGTACTCGTTTTCCAAAAATACATGGTATCCGCCGCTGGATATCTTTGAGACGCAAACTGAAATCATTGTGATTGCCGAAATGGCCGGGGTTGATAAAGAGAATCTGGAGCTTGAGATAAACTCGCGGGCCATCCGCATGGCCGGCCGAAGAATCGGCGTGCCGCCGGCGGAAAACGGCAAATACCGTCTGGCTGAAATTCAGTACGGCAATTTTGAACGCGTACTCTATCTGCCGGCAGCGATTGATACGGATTCAGTTAATGCCATATACAAAAAAGGGCTGCTCTATATTCGGGTCAATAAGTTGACCCAGAAGTCCCGGCATAACGTACCCATCAATGATGAATGAACCGTTTTTGAAAAAGCCTGAATAACGGTGCGCCCGCTTAGCCCGCTTCACGGCATAAGAGGGCTTTACATGCTTACCCAAGAGTTAACATATGTGAGTTCTGGAGGCAGCAAATGACACAAGACGCTGAGCAGCAAGGGTATTCACCAGAAAAAATACCGGACATAATCCCCGTACTCCCTTTGTATGATGTTGTTTTATTCCCGAAAATGGTGCTTCCGCTGATTGTCATGCAGGAGTCCTCAATTCAGCTGATCGATGAGGCCATGTCCAAGGACCGGATCATCGGCGCCATCACCTCAAACGCCAAAGAAGCCAAGCCGGAATATCAGCCGGAAGACCTTTATACATACGGCACCAGCGCCGTAATCCTTAAAATGGCCAAAGCCGAGGATAACAAGGCGCAGCTGATTCTGCAGGGCTTGGGTCGGTTTCAAATCGATGAATACACCCAGCATAATCCCTATTTCAAGGCCCGGATTGCCTCCCTAATGCCGGAATGGGAAAAAGACAAGGAAACAGAAGCCCTGATGGCGAACCTGACCAATCAGTATGCGCGGGTCGTGGAGCTTTCCTCCGGGCTGACCCAGGAGCTGATCACCATGGCCAAATCCCTGGAAGAACCGGATACCCTGGCGGACATGGTCACCTCCACCATTAATTCCACCACCCAGGAAAAACAGAAGATCCTCGAAACCTTAGATGTTAAGGAGAGGCTCAAAAAGGTGACCCAGCTGGTCAACTATCAGCTGGAAATCCTTGAGATCGGCAATAAAATCCAGTCCCAGGTCAAAGGGGATATGGAAAAACAGCAGCGCGAGTACTATCTTCGCCAGCAGCTGAAAGCCATCAAGGAGGAACTCGGGGAAACCGATGAGACCACCGCCGAGGTGGACGAATACCGCGAAAAAATCCAGGAAAAAAATCTGCCCGAGGCCGCAGCCAAGGAGGCGGAGCGGGAGCTGAACCGATTGTCCCGGATGCATCCCTCGTCCGCGGAATACACCGTGGCCTTAACCTATCTGGACTGGATGATCGCCCTTCCCTGGAACGAACAGACAGAGGACCACTTAGACCTTGACAAAGCCCGAAAAACCCTGGACCGGGATCACTACGGCCTGGAAAAAGCCAAAAAACGAATCCTTGAATATCTTGCGGTCCGCAAACTAAATCCGGATATCAAGGGGCCGATCCTCTGCTTTGTGGGCCCGCCGGGCACCGGCAAAACCTCCCTGGGCCACTCCATTGCCCGGGCGCTCGGCCGCAAATTCATCCGCATTTCCCTGGGCGGTGTCCGGGACGAAGCGGAAATCCGCGGTCACCGGCGAACCTATGTCGGCGCCATGCCCGGCCGCATCATCCAGGGCCTGCGCCGGGCCGGTACCAACAACCCGGTATTCATGCTCGATGAAATCGACAAGGTGGGCAGTGATTTCCGGGGCGACCCGTCTTCCGCATTGCTTGAGGTACTGGACCCGGAGCAGAACAATACGTTTGAGGACCATTACCTGGACGTCCCCTATGACCTCTCTTCAATCATTTTTATCACCACCGGCAATATTCTGGACACCATCCCCCCGGCCCTTCGCGACCGGATGGAGGTCCTGCGCCTGTCCGGCTATCCCGTGGAGGATAAGATAAAAATCGCCTCCAGATACTTAGTCCCCCGGCAGCGGGAGGCCAACGGGTTAAAGGCCGATAACATTCATTTCACCCGGGGGGCCATCAAGCAGATTATCACCGGCTATACCCGCGAGGCGGGGCTTAGGAATCTGGAACGGGAAATCGCCACGGTCTGCCGCGGCGTGGCCAGCCAGGTCGCCTCGGGAGAGGCGGAATATGTTAAAATCGATGCCAAAAATATTCCGGATTATCTGGGACCGGTCCGATTTACCCAGGAGGAATTGAAAAAACGCGTTTCCACCCCCGGTGTGGTCATGGGCCTTGCCTGGACCGAGGCGGGCGGGGATATCCTGTTTATTGAGGCCACGGCCATGAAAGGCAAAGGCAACCTCACGCTCACCGGCCAGCTGGGCGAGGTTATGAAAGAGTCCGCCCAGGCGGCCTTAAGCTACCTGCGAAGCAATGCCAAATCTCTAGGCATTGATGAAACCTATTTTCAGGAATATGATCTGCACATCCACATTCCGGCAGGCGCCATTCCCAAAGACGGTCCCTCCGCCGGCGTGACCCTGCTGACGGCCCTTGCCTCGATTTTAACCAACACCACCACGTATAAAGATCTGGCCATGACCGGTGAGATCACCCTGCGCGGCCAGGTCATGCCCGTGGGCGGGATTAAGGAAAAGGTGCTGGCCGCCCACCGGGCGGGCATCAAAAGCATCATCCTGCCCAAATGGAATGAAAAGGATCTGGATGATGTGCCGGAGAATGTCAAAAGCGCGATTCAGTTCCATTTTGTGGAAAAGATGCGCAATGTTTTAAAAATTGCCCTGAACAAATAGTCAATGATTCCGAATGGCTCAATATGTTCAAACATGCGGTATACTTAGACCGCGATGGCGCCATTAACCGGGATTCCACGGATTATATCAAATCCTGGGCGGAATTTGCCTTCATCCCCGGAAGCGCTTCGCCAAAACAATCACCCGCCGGATTATTTTGCAGCAGATCTGCGAGAGGCGGCCGAATGGATCATTCAGCGCCTGCCGGATAATTCTTTTTCCCTATGAGCAAACTCGACGGCCGGATTCATCACATCACCTATCACAATGCCGAAAACCGGTTCACGGTAGCCCGGCTTATCATGGATCAATCGCGGACGCCGGTCACCGTGGTCGGCCCCATGCCTTCGCCTGTGGCCGGAGAAAATGTCCGGCTTACCGGCCGCTGGACCACACACCCCAGATACGGAGAGCAGTTTCGCATTGAAGCCATAGAATCGCGGCTTCCCGCAACCATCGAGGGCATCAAAAATTACCTCACCGCCGGGGTGATAAAAGGCATCGGCCGGGCCACTGCGGAAAACATCGTTAAAACATTCGGGACCGACACCTTTAACGTCATTGAGACCGCGCCGGAAAAATTAACGGCGGTCGAGGGCATCGGCCCGGCCAGGGCCAAGGCCATATACGAACAATGGCAGGCCATGCAGGCATTCCGCCAAATCATGGCCTATCTCGAACAAAACGGGGTAAGCGGCGGGTATGCCGAAAAAATATTCAATCTTTACGGCCCCGCTGCCATAGACATCATCCGGGAATCACCCTATCGGCTTTGTGATGATATTCGGGGCATTGGATTTGCCATTGCGGACCGTATCGCCATCAACGAAGGCATCGCCCCGGAAACACCGGAGCGGGCGGCAGCCTGCGTGCGCCACCTGCTGCAGGAGGCTGCGGGCAAGGGCCATGTGTTTCTGCTTGAGGACGACCTTTTGGATCACGCCCGGCGGCTTTTTGAAATCGAAGGGGAAGATATCCGGGCAGCCATCCATGCGCTGGCGGATGCAGATGAAGTGGTGGTCGACGACCTCCCGGAAGCAGAAGCCAGCCGGCGGATTTATCCGAAAGCTTTATTTGACGCAGAAGCCGCCATTGCCCACCGGCTATCCGGCCTGCTCGCTTTACCGGTGACGCCGCCGCCAATGACTGCGGATCAGCTGCTCGAGCGCATTCTCTCCTCGCTTCTGGTTGAGCTGACCCCGGAGCAGCGAAATGCCCTTGAAACAATTCTGACCCATCGCGTGGTCATTATTACCGGCGGGCCGGGCACCGGCAAGACCACCCTGATCCGCGCGATTTCCGCGGTTTTCAAACAGATCGGCAAGCGGATCTGCCTGGCCGCGCCCACCGGCCGGGCAGCCAGGCGCCTCTCGGAGATGAGCCATATCCCCGCCCATACAATCCACAAACTCCTGGAATATAATTTAGCGGACAACTTTTTCGGCCGGGATCAGGATAAGCCGATTGATGCGGATGCCATCATCATTGATGAGGCCTCCATGGTGGATGCGCCGCTCATGCATCACCTTTTGAATGCGGTCTCCCTTTCCAGCCGGCTCATCATTGTGGGGGATGCGTTTCAGCTCCCGCCCGTGGGCCCCGGCAATATTCTGGCGGATCTCATCAATTCCGGGATCCTCCCGGTCTGCCAGCTGACCGAAATTTTCCGGCAGGCCGCGGAAAGCCGGATTATCTTAAACGCCCATCAAGTGAGAAACGGGGAGTTCCCGGAAAACGACCCGTTTAATGCGGCAGCCCCCGAAAACGGGGAATTTTTCTTTTTGGCAGAACAGGCCCCAGAGGCCATTGTGAACACCATCTGCCGTCTTTGTGCCGAGGTATTGCCCAAGTCCTCTGGCATGGATCCGCTAAAATCCATTCAGGTGCTCTCGCCTATGCATAAGGGCGTGGCGGGCACCATCAACTTAAATCAGAAGCTTCAGGCCGCTTTGAATACCGGAAACCCGCCGATCCCCGGTACCGGTTTCCGGACCGGAGACAAGGTCATGAATCTTAAGAACAACTACCAGAAAGAGGTGTATAACGGGGATATCGGCACGATTACAGGCGCCTCGCCCGCCTCAGAACTGACTATCGATTTTTACGGCCGGCAGGTTGAATATGCCATGGAGGAGACCGGAGACTTAACCCTCGGATATGCCATCTCGGTGCACAAATCCCAGGGCTCCGAATATCCTGTGGTGATCCTTCCCCTGATTACCCGCCACTATATTATGCTCCAGCGCAACCTTCTCTATACCGCCATTACCCGGGCCCAGTCCATGGTCTTTCTGCTGGGCAGCCAAAAGGCCCTGTCCATCGCCCTGGGCAACAACAAACCGGAAATGCGCCTGTCCGGTTTAAGGGAGCGGTTAAGCGCGCTCGCAGCGAAATGACCGGATTTTTGCTTGAATCCCCGAAAAAATTCATATATATTAATCACTTTTCAAAAAGCAAAATAAATATAAAGGGTTATGCCTGTCCCGGAATTTAACATACCGGAATTTAACATAATGGAGAACCATGCCATGCGAATCCTTATCGGCGTTTTTGTCAGCCTGCTCCTCGTTGCCGCCCCGGCAGGCGCCGCAACCAAATACGTGGATGACCTCCACCAAATAACCGTGCGAAAGGGCCCTGGCATCAAATACCGGGTTATGGAAACCGTATCCTCAGGTACCAAATTTGAGGCCTTTAAAACCGAGAACGGCTGGACCCAGGTCCGGCTTTCCGACAACCGGGAGGGCTGGGTAATCAGCCGCTATTTAACCGATGCCGTACCGGACAGCAAAAAGTATGAAACCCTTAAGGCCAAATACGAACCGCTGGAAAAACAGGTCAAGGAACTTGAAGCGGAAAACAGCACCCTGCGCTCAGACAACCAGCTCCTTTCCCAGAAGATTGCCCAGACCCAGGATAAGCTGGCAGAAATCCGCACCGAGTACGAGGAACTGAAAGAAGCCTCGGCAGATGTATTAAAACTTAAAAACGAAAACGAGAGCCTCGCCCGCCAGATTGAGGAAAAAAATCAAAAAATAGCATCCCTTGAAGCCAAAATATCCGACGCCTTTCTCTCTGAAGCCCTCAAATGGTTTCTGATCGGCGCAGGCGTCCTGCTTGTGGGGATCATCCTTGGCGCCAGCGGCAAACGTAAACGATCATCGTTGTTATAAAAGAATCGGCTCATGGAATACTATTCTGACTTTCTGGTTGTCGGCTCCGGCGTGGCCGGCCTGCTTTTCGCCATCAAGACCGCGGATCATGGCCGGGTCCATCTCCTCACAAAGAGAAATATGCAGGAGAGCAACACCGCTTACGCGCAGGGCGGGATTGCCTCTGTTTTCGGCCAGGAGGACTCCTTTGACCTGCATATTTCAGACACCCTTGCCTCCGGCGACGGCCTGTGCCATGAGGACGTGGTGCAAATGGTGGTCAGGCAGGCGCCCGAACGGATCCGGGAGCTGATCAATCTGGGGGTTGAATTTAACCGCGACAACTCCCAGGCCAGCGGGCTGCATTTGGATTTGAGCCGGGAAGGCGGGCATTCGCAGAACCGAATCGTCCATGCGTCGGATCTTACGGGTCTTGCGGTTGAAAAGGCGTTGATCGAAAAGGCCAAACAGCACCCCAACATCCGCATATTTGAAAACCACATAGCCATTGACCTCATTACCCGCTCCACCCGGTTAAAGCGGGGACTCATCATCACCACCCATGAGGACTACTGCTACGGCGCCTACGTGCTGGATCGCTTCTCCATGGAGATTCATACATTCTGTGCCAAAAATGTGGTGCTGGCCACCGGCGGAGCCGGAAAAGTCTATGCGTATACGAGCAACCCGGATATCGCCTCCGGCGACGGCATCGCCATGGCCTACCGGGCGGGCGCCATCGTGGCCAACCTGGAATTTGTCCAGTTTCACCCTACCTGCCTGTTTCATCCGGCGGCCAAAAACTTTCTGATCTCCGAGGCGGTGCGGGGCGAAGGCGGGATCCTGTTGAATGCGGCGGGGGATCGCTTTATGGAGAAATACACCCCGCTAAAGGAACTGGCCTGCCGGGATGTGGTGGCCCGGGCCATTGATTCGGAATTAAAGAAGCGCGGGGATGATTCGGTTTTTCTGGATATCTCCCATAAGCCGGCCGATTACATTCAAAGCCGGTTTCCCAACCTTTATCAAAAATGTCTGGAATTCGGTATCGATATGACCACCGATCCTATTCCGGTGGTGCCGGCGGCCCATTATATGTGCGGCGGGGTGGTGACCGACATCTACGGCCGCACCAACATCCAGCAGCTAATTGCCATTGGCGAAACCGCCTGCACCGGCCTTCACGGCGCCAATCGCCTGGCCAGCAACTCCCTTCTCGAGGCCCTGATATACGCCCATCAGGCCGCCCTGAAAACGATTGAAGAACTGGATTCTGTTGAATTCGAAACACTGCCCGAGATCCCGCCCTGGGATGATCTGGGCACCCTGGACAGTGACGAGGCCATTATGGTCTCCCATACCTGGGATGAAATCCGCCGATTCATGTGGAATTATGTGGGGATCGTCCGGTCAGACAAACGCCTGGCCAGGGCGCAGCGGCGCATTGAAATGGTGCAGTCAGAAATTGAGGAGTATTATTGGAACTTTAAAGTCACTCCGGACATGATTGAGCTAAGAAACATCGCCCTGGTGGCCGAGCTCATCATCCGCTGCGCCAAACACCGGAAAGAAAGCCGGGGGCTGCACTATAACATCGCCTATCCGGAAAAAAACGACCTGCGGTGGAAAAAAGATACGGTGCTGCGCAGGCCGTTCGTCAGCTGATTCGATCAAGCCCTTCTCCCAAAAGCCGTATCACCGGCTCTGCGCCGTATTCCATATCCACCAGCACGCCCTGCCGGTAGCCCGCCATATTGCAGTTGACCACATGGGTGCGGCCGAGCACCGCATGCCCGTAATCTTCATGGATATGCCCGCAAAGAACCAGCCATGGCTGTTTTTCGGCAATCAGGGCTGCAACCGCCCGCGCGCCGGCATGGAACCGACCCATCACCCGGTCGAGAGTACCGTATGGGGGTGGATGGGCGACAAATACCGACTCCCGGGAAACCAGGGCCCTGGCCTGCTGCATAACCTTTTTCTGCCATAGGCCTATGCGGGAGCTGAACGGGACCGGAATGGTGCCGCTCACACCTGAAAAACTTATGCCTGAGACTTGTATCTGTTTTAAATGAAGCGAAAAAATATTGCTATACGCGTCAAACAACGTTTCCATGCGCTTTAGGTCGGTATTGCCGCGCACCGCCAAAACCGGTACCGGCAAACGCTTAAGTTTCTCAAGGACTGCTGCCGGATGCCGGTAGCTGGTCATATCGCCGGCAATCACCAACACGTCCGGCCCGTATTCATAGATGTTTCGCCGGACCCGCTCCATACGGTCCGGGCGCGCATGCAGATCCGCCACCCCGTAAATACGCATTGTCAGTCCTCAGCAGGCCCCCAAAGAAAGCCGCCTACATTTTGGCAATCAGCCGAAGGGGAAGGATTTTCAGCAGCGGGCCGAGCACCGCCCACGGATACGCCGGCACACAGGCGGATTTAACCCTTTTCTCAATCAGCCGGGAAATAATGGCCGCCCCCTTTTCCACAGAGATCAGAAACGGCCGGCTGGGCAGCATCTGATTGAGCGGGGTGTCAATATAGCCCGGATACAGGACGGTGACATCGATATTTTTTCTAAGGCATTCCGCCCGGACCGCCTCAAGATAGATGGCCAGCCCCGCCTTGGACGCACTGTAGGCAGAACTTCGGGGGAATCCGCGCAGGGCGGCAATCGAACTGGTGCCCACCACATGGCCGCCCCCCTGGGCCAGAAAATGACTGATTGCTGCATCCACGGTCGCCATGGCACCGATCAAATTGACTTCAATCGTCTTTCTGGCCTTGTCAAAATCGCCGCTTCCCACCTTTTCCCCCAGCCCGATACCGGCATTGGCAAAAACAATATCCAGGCGGCCAAAAAAACCGCGGATTTCTGCTATTGAATTAAACACTTCCTCATGATCTGTGACATCCAGCGCCCGCGAAATAATTTGCGGCGGATTATGCCGGGCCGCAATATCGTCGCGGATTTCATCAAGCAGATGCTGTTTTGGCGCTGCCAAGGCTACTGCATAACCTTTGCGCGCCATTTCATGGGCAACGGCCTTACCAATACCGGATGAAGCACCGGTTATCAGAATCGACTTCTGCATAGTTTCGAATTCCTGTGGGTTTCTTCTTCAGCATTTTGGTCAGCTTAGATTTTCCTAAAATATTAACGAGTAAAAATCAACAAAAGGAATCGGCATCCCAAAGGCGCTTTAAAAAGTCCCCCTTGCATGTCAATAGGACGCCGCTTATCATTTTTAATTAACCTTTGGCCGCCTAACCTTATAAAGGTTGTTAAAAAGATTTAATAAAAATATAAAAAAACAGTTGCTTAATCATAAAAAAGGTAAGT
>JBKHAE010000167.1:0-4420 GCA_046543065.1 Desulfobacterales bacterium
GACATTCTCAGAAAAGTCCATGCAGCTGTAAAATCCGCCATGGCGCTCAATCTTAACCGTATGATCAATGCCACCGGCGTGGTCGTTCATACCAACCTCGGCCGGTCCCTTTTATCCGAAGCGGCGCTCGCGCAGATGCAGACCGTGGCGAGCCGGTATTCCAACCTGGAGTTTGAGCTTTCCACCGGCAAACGCGGCACCCGGTATTCTGCGGTCGAAGACCTGATCTGTGAAATCAGCGGCGCGGAATCCGCCATGGTGGTAAACAACAATGCCGCGGCCATGCTGCTGAGCCTGGACACCCTCGCCCGCGCCAGGGAAGTAATCGTCTCCCGCGGCGAGCTGGTGGAAATCGGCGGCTCCTTCCGCATTCCGGATGTAATGGCCAAAAGCGGGGCCATATTAAACGAGGTGGGCACCACCAATCGCACACATCTCTTTGACTACCAAAACGCCATATCAGAACAAACCGGCCTGCTCCTAAAAGTCCATACCAGCAATTTCAGCATTGTGGGCTTTACCAAAGCGGTGAGCCTTACTGAGCTGGTCGAACTGGGGACAAAACATAACCTGCCGGTGATGGAGGACTTAGGCTCCGGCACATTCATCGACTTTTCAGGCTACGGGCTGATGAAAGAACCAACCGTTCAGGAGTCCGTGGCTGCGGGCATCGATATTGTGACTTTCAGCGGTGACAAACTCCTGGGCGGGCCGCAGGCGGGGCTTATTGCCGGGAAAAAACCGATTGTCGACCGGATCAAAAAAAACCCCTTAACCCGGGCCCTTAGAATCGACAAGCTGACCCTTGCCGCCCTTGAAAGTACGCTTCGGGCGTATCGGGACGAATACCGGGCCGTTCAGGACATTCCCACGCTGCGGATGATCACCGCTTCAATCACGGATGTGGAAAAAAAAGCCGGTCAATTAAAATCCACGCTGGAGACAAAAACCCAGGGCCGCATTCAACTTGAAGTGATCTCCGCCGTTTCCCGGGCCGGCGGCGGGTCGCTGCCCCTTCTGGAGCTGCCCAGCAAATGTGTGGCCCTCCGCGCGCCCGGGATTTCCGCCGAAACCCTGGGCACCCGCCTGCGAGGGCACTCGCCCCCGGTTATTGTTCGGATCGAAGACGACCGCATCCTGATGGATATGCGCACAGTTCAAACCGATGAACTTGAAACCATAGCCACCGCTATTACTGAAATCCTAAATGAGGCCGAACATGACCAATCCGACTGAAGAAAAGGATCTGCCATCGCAATTTCTTTTGGCCAAATCAGACAGCGAACCCGCGTCTGAGGCTGTCTCCCCGGCGGATATATCCCTTGCTGCCATCCAGTCCGAGTTTTCTGAAATTTTGCAGGAAGCGGACCTCTTCGAAAAAAGCATGGCCCATATGGCGGATGCGAACCGCTTCGGGGCGCTGATCCTTCAAATCGATGACCTGGCGGACCGGTTAAACCCCAATGAACTGTTGATCGCCCTGATGCGCCAGGCAGACAATGTATGCCGGGAATCCGGCGGATTATGGGGACTGACGGACAATTTCCAGGTGGGGATCGTGCTGCCGGAAACGGATGAAGCTGCATGCAAAAAGGCTGCCGAGCGCATCAAAACCGGATTCGCCAGACAAACCGGCAAAACCCTGACCGCCGGCATCGCTGTCTATCCCACCATCTCCTATGATAAATCCCGGATTCTTGAGAATGCAAAAAAAGCCGTCGTGCATGCGGAATTCTTCGGGCCGGACAGCTGTGTGCCGTTTGATGCGGTGAGCTTAAATATCAGCGGGGATCAGTATTATCAAAAGGGCGATATTGCCGGCGCCATGCAGGAATATAACCTGGCCCTGCTTCTGGACCCCGGGGATGTGAATGTGCATAACAGCCTGGGGGTCTGCTACGGCGTTAAAGGGGAACTCGACGAGGCCCTTTCTGCATTTAAAACCGCCATGCGGCTTGATCCCAAGGAGATCATGCCGATTTACAATGCCGGGTATGTGTATCTTTTAAAACAGGCATACGCCCCTGCTTTGGAACATTTTCACAAGGCTGAAAAAATTGATCCGGAGGTTTTTGAGCTTGCTTTTCAAACCGGCCGGGCCTATCTGGACACCAATGCCCCGCAGACCGCTGTCAAATATCTGGAGACCGCCATCCGCTTAAATCCGAAAGCGTGCAGCGCTTTTCGGCTCCTGGGCGACTGCTACCACTTGCTGGATCGGCTAAACGATGCGGTGAATGCCTATAAATCCGCATTAAAACTTAATTCTGAGGACGCCTGCGCCCTTTCCGCATTGGGCTTTATCTATGAGATACAGGGCCAGAATGCCGATATTGCCCTGATGTTCTGCAGCCAGAGCAGTCAGCTTGAACCGGATAACGGTTTATTCCGGCATCGACTGGCCCGGATCTATTATAACCGCCGGCAATTGGACGAGGCCCTGGAGGAATTCCAAAAAGCCCAGGATCTGGGATATGACTCCACCGATTACATTGAGCAGACCATGAAACATTTAAGGGCGGCCCAATGAAACAGATCACAGGTTACAGGAAAAACGCTAAACCTCTGCTGACACCTGAACACTGAAACCTTGAGTCTTACACCTAACACCTAATACCCAAGAAATGACAGTGGCGGAAGGCTAAAGTTGATGACCTTGGGATGATGCTTATTCTATTTACAATCCAATAAAATTTAGATAAGAAAGGGCGTTTTATAGTAAGGAGATAGAAAGATGCCTATTTATGAATATGCCTGCGAAAAATGCGACAAAAAATTTGAAACCCTGATCCGGGGGAGTGAACAGGCTGCCTGCCCGCAATGCGGCTCAGCATCCGTCAAGCGGCTGCTGTCTGCCTGCGGCTTTGTCAGCAAAGGCAGCGGCGGTGAAACGATCAGCTCATCCGCCGGCACTTCCTGCTCCGGGTGCGCTTCCTCATCCTGTTCAAGCTGCGGCGTATGACGACTAAAACCATCCGCATCGGCACCCGCGGCAGCCAGCTTGCCCTTTGGCAGGCCAACTGGGTCAAAGCAAAGCTCGTATCCCTGTATCCGGAGCTCTATATCGATATCCAAGTGATCAAGACCAGCGGGGACAAGATAACCGATGTGCCCCTGGCCAAAGTCGGGGGAAAGGGCCTTTTTGTCAAGGAAATCGAGCAGGCCCTGACGGACGGCCATATCGACATCGCGGTCCACAGCATGAAGGACATGCCCGGAGATCTGCCGGATTCGCTTTGCATCGGGGTAATCCCGGAGCGTGAGGTGCCCTATGATGTACTGATATCGCAGGGCGACAAACCGATCAACGAACTGCCGCAGGGGGCGCGCGTCGGCACCAGCAGCCTGCGGCGGGCCTCACAACTCCTATACATGCGGCCGGATATTGAGATCTTCCCCCTGCGCGGCAACCTGGACACCCGGATCAAGAAATTGACCTCCGAGAATTTGGATGCGATCATTCTGGCCGGCGCCGGGGTTAAGCGGTTAAACCTTGAGCACGTAATTTCCGAATATATTGATCCGGACATCATCCTCCCGGCCGTGGGCCAGGGGGCGCTTTGCATCGAGGTGCGAAAAGAAGACCCGCCGATTCATGAACTCATCGCCCCCTTAGACCATACCGCCACCAACCGGATTGTCAAAAGCGAACGGGCGTTTCTAAAGCGCCTGGAAGGCGGGTGTCAGGTGCCCATGGCTGCATTCGCCCGGATTCATAACGACACATTAACACTGGCCGGCATGGTGGCGGAAACCGATGGCTCCGTCATGCATTATCAAACCATCTCCGGGCCGATCGAGCAGGCCGAGGCCATCGGCCATGACCTGGCCGGCCGGCTGATTGACATGGGAGCGGATCAAATCATCGCCCGGTTAAGTGAAGAGGCACATCCATAATGAAAGGCAGCGTCTATCTGGTGGGCGCAGGCCCCGGGGACCCCGGCCTGATTACCCTGAAGGGCATCGAGGCGATCAAAGCCGCAGATGTCATCGTCTATGACTATCTGGCATCCGAAAGCCTCTTAAATTATGCCGGGGAATCGGCCGAACTTATCTACGCGGGCAAAAAGGGCGGGGATCATACGCTCACCCAGACCGAAATCAACCGGCTGATCGTTGCCAAGGCGCTTTCAGGCAGCACCGTCACCCGACTGAAAGGCGGGGACCCCTTTGTTTTCGGCCGAGGGGGCGAGGAAATAGAGGAACTGATCGAGGCGGGCATATCGTTTACCATCGTCCCGGGGGTGACATCCGCCATTGCCGCTCCGGCCTATGCGGGCATTCCCCTGACCCATCGGAAATACGCCTCCACGGTGACCTTTATTACCGGTCACGAAGATCCGGACAAAAAAACCTCCACCATTAACTGGGCCGCGCTGGCCGGCACGCAGGGGACCCTGGTCTTTTTGATGGGGGTTAA
>JBKHAE010000168.1:0-4369 GCA_046543065.1 Desulfobacterales bacterium
ATGATGCGCAGCCGCTTCCGCCCCCGGGCCAGGAGCCGCTCTGCCGCTTTGGGGGTCGTCTCAAGGGCGTCCGCGATTTCCCGGTAATCAAGCCCTTCATAGTAGCGAAGCACAATGGCCATGCGCTGGTTCGGGGCAAGGGCGTCAAGGGCATTACGTACCGCAGCCGCTGTTTCCCGGCGTATTAATTCTGCCGCCGCATCGGGCGCTGAATCGAAAATATCCGGCACTGTATCCAATTCCGGGAGTCTTTTCTTTTTTGCCTGATCCAGGCAAAGGCGGGTGATGATCCGGTGAAAATAGGTCCGGAATTTGGCCGTGGCCCGATACCGGGGGGATGCCCGCAGCAGGCGGATAAAGGCATCCTGAACCACATCCGCGGCCTGTTCTTTCCGTCCGAAAAACCGATAGGCGATCTGCCAGGCCCAGTCCTGGTGCCGCCGCACGAGCTCCGCAAAAGCTTCCATATTGCCGCTGCCGGCAGCCTGGAGCAGGGATTCGTCCCTTTCCGGATAATCAGGCAATCCAGTGCTTCCTGATGTTACGAAGGCTCAGCATAAAGAGCGCGATACAAAATGCCGCCAGCACGGTCATGTCCACTGAATAGGGCATGATATGCGCGCCGTGCACGGCCCCATGAAGGACATCGGCCCCGTAAGTCAGCGGAAGCACATAGGCAAGTGGCTTCAGAAAAATGGGGAGCTGCTCGATGGGGAAAAACAGCCCGCAGAGAAAAATCATGGGGAACCTGAAGAAGTTGGAAAAGGTCTGGGCCTCAAAGACTTCGCTGACCGCCACTGCAATGAAAAGGCCCAGAAAGGTGGAGGACACGGCGATCATGACCACCGCAGGGATAAACGCCGCCCACGCCACCCCTGACATGTCCATCAAAAAGGCGGCCATGACAACCGGCACAAAGGCATTTACCGTCCCGAATATAATGGCGCCGCTGGTTTTGGCCAGCATCAGGAGCTCCAGAGGAATCGGGGCCAGCAGGAGCCGCTCAAAAGAGCGCTGCTTTTTCTCAAAGGTCACGGTCACTGCAAGCAGGGATGTTGAGCCGAACAGGATGGAGAGCGCCACTACCGCCGGCAGAAGCTGCGGGATGCTGCCCAGGCCGCTGCCGGACTTGATGAAAAACATCGCCGTCCAGGCCAGGGGGAAAACCAGCCCCCAGCTGATATTGGGGGGTTTCAGATAATAGGTTCGCATGTCTTTGGCCAGGATATTGAAAAAAGCGATCCAGAGCTTCATTGGCCGCCGTCCTTTTTTTCGGTTTCTTTTCGCATGGCATCAGCTTCAATACCGGTAATCCGCACAAACACATCCTCCAGGGTGGGCTTTATCCGCCGCGCTTCCATCACCTCAACCCCCTGATCCTCCAGAAAATGGACTAGCGCCCCCGCCGGCACGGGCCTGTCAGCTTCCACCTGAAGAATGCCCCGGCCGGGAAAGGAGAACGCCAGGTCGGAAAAGTGCCCGGAAAGCCGGTCTTTGATGCCGTTTGACAGGTTTTCGCAGGCAATCCGGACCACGTGTTTGGCCTGAAACGGCTGGAGCAGATCAGAAACCCGGTCGATCTGCACGATGCGGCCGGAGACGATAAATGCAATCCGGTCGCAGAGCCGTTCGGCCTCTTCGATGTAATGGGTGGTCAGAAAGATGGTGGTGCCGCCCTGGTGCAGTTCACCGATGAGCTGCCGGAGCTGCCGGGCGCTGGCCACGTCAATGCCGGTGGTGGGCTCATCCAGAAACAGAATCTGCGGTTCGTGGATGATGCCCGCGGCAATGGTGAGTTTGCGCTTCATCCCCTTGGAATACGTGCCGAACCGCCGCTCCGCCGCCTGGGACAGGCCGAAAGTTTCCAGGAGTTCGCGCGCCCGTGCCTGTCTTTTCTGTTTTACCAGCCCATAAAGGGCCGCACAGAAACAGAGATTATCAAAACCGGTCAGCTCTGGATACAGGTTGCTCTCATCCGGGACAACGCCGATTAGTTGCTGAGCCCGCATGGACCTGTTGGTGCAGTCAATACCGCCGATTTGCATTGACCCGGAATCCGGCCGGGCCAGGCCGGTGAGCATATTGATGGTCGTGGTTTTGCCGGCCCCGTTCGGTCCCAAAAATCCGAAAAGCTCCCCTTGTTCAACCGCAAATGATATGCCGGAGACCGCCTCAACGTTTTCAAAACGCTTGCTCAGGTTTTCAACAGAAATGGCGTCGCGCATGATTTATCCTTTAAGTTCGCCTAAACGGACAGTTTCTCCCATTTCAGAATCTGGGCCACGATCATCCCGGCGATAAACCCTGCGGCCAGGTTGGCAGCCAGGGTGATGCCTAATATCAGGGTGGCAACAAAAAAGTCTTTGCGGCTTTTAAGGTCCATGATGGTGAGTGTCAGCTGGGAGCCGGCAAATACGAGCAGCACGCCCAGGATGGCCATGGGCAGCAGGTTAAACACGCTTATGATATTTTCGCCCAGCACAAGCGCCAGAACGGCAAAGATCAGTCCGATCATCAGGTTGGACCCGGCTGTTTTGGCACCAAAACGGTAATGGGCCGCCAGCCCGCCGGCGCCGTGGCACAGCGG
Organism: Desulfobacterales bacterium; assembly: GCA_046543065.1. GTDB lineage: Bacteria > Desulfobacterota > Desulfobacteria > Desulfobacterales > Desulfosalsimonadaceae > M55B175. The sequence continues at coordinate 2,588 of JBKHAE010000168.1, forward strand.
CATGCCGCCCAGCACAAAGCTCATGAAATTGGCAAGCGCCATGCTGATGCAGGCTTTTCTGTTGGTCACTTTTTTGGATCGCTCGCCGAAATATTCCTTGGACAGATCGGTGTAGGCAAGCACCGCATTGCCCAGGGTCATGGGAAGCTGGGGCAGCACCAGGGCAAACAGGGCAAAGGTAAAATCCACTTTTTCCGGCAGTCCGAAAGAAAACACCTGCGGCACATGAAACCCAATGCCGCCGCCGCCAAGGTCCACCCTTGCGCCCAGGGCAAGCCCGGCTGCCAGGCCGGCCAGCACAACCATCAAACCGGCTGGAAACTTCCTGTTATCCAGCAAAAGAAGGGTAATAACGGCTGCGATACCCCCGATGATCAGGCTGATGGGCAAAGGGCCGATGCTTTGGAAGGCCAGGTAGGGTTCCACAGCGTCGTGGATTTCCTGGAATTTCGACGTGCCGATGATAAACTTGATGCCGCCTGAGATCAGAAGCGCGCCCGTGGATAACTGGACTCCCCGGATGACCGATTGCGGGGTGGCCTTGCGGATCAGGTCAATGGCGCCGGTGGCCCCGACGATCAAAAGAAAAACTCCCATGAGCAACGATGAGGCCAGAATCTGGTCTGCGCTCAGGGATGTGGCAATGGCATAGGCGCCGATGACCTTCATGGGCTGGACCGGAACCGTGACCCCGAAATAGATCCCGGACAGAATGAAAAACAAACCGATGCTCAAAAACAGGCCCAGCGGATCCAGTCCATTCACAAGCACCATTGCAATGGCAATGGGCAGAAGCGTTCCCAGGTCGCCCAAAGATCCGGCCAGCTCCATTCGGTTGAATTTGAAACGTTCAGACATTAACTTTTCCTTTTTTAATAGAAAAATTGATGAAACAGTTTGGCGCAGAAGGCAAAAAGGATGATGCTGAAGGCCATGCGAATGGTTTTGCCTTTCATACGGCTGCTCATCAGCCTGGCTCCGACCTGCCCGCCGGCAAACGAGGCTGCAGCCGCCGGCAGGATAAACCACCAGTTAATGGCCTCCATGGAGGCATATCCCAAAAATCCCGTCAGTGATGAAAAGCATACAATAAACGTCGATGAGGCGGCAGCAATGCGGGTCGGCGTTTTTAAAACATAAATCAGCAGGGGTACTACAAACACCCCGCCGCCGATTCCCAGAAGACCGCCCATAAGCCCGATGCAGGCCCCGATGCCGATACCGCCGATAATTTTTTTGGCAGGCGCCATAGCCTTAGCTTCCACTTCACCCGTTGGCGAAAACAGCATCCGAAGGCCGGCCAGCGCCAGCACCACCGCCATTATCAAAACAAAGGGTTTTGTCGCTATCTGCATATTCAGGTAGGAGCCCACCGGTGCGGCCGCGCTCGATGACATAATCAGCGGAATGGAGAGGGAAAAATCCACCATCTTCCTGCGCGCATAGGTATATGCGGCGGAGCCGGCGGCAATCAGGTTTAAAAACAGGGATGCGGAAGCGGCCGCGGCCTTTGGAAAGCCGATAATCACGAAAAGCGGCGAAAAGATAAGCCCGCCGCCCAGGCCCACCATGGTGAGCAGCAGTGAAATAAAAAATATGGCCGCAAAAAGCAGCAGTGAGATATTCATAAAACAAGCATCCGCCGGCAGTTAAAAAAGAAGTTAACCTGAATCAGGGGTAAAAGGTAATGGCCGGCCAAACATACTGGCCGGCCATGATTTTTTCTGCCTAGCCCGAGTTTCCTGGTTAACTTACGATCAACTCGTTAAACTGGACTCTTTG
>JBKHAE010000058.1:0-22319 GCA_046543065.1 Desulfobacterales bacterium
CACTATTGGCCCGCTATACTCATAAATGCTTTATTTATTTTGTTACAATCCCTTAGGGATGGTGGTGCAGGCTTGCAGTGATTTGATGGGGGAGACAATCTGCTCCGGAATGTCACAGCTTTTGCCTTTGCCGTAGACATAGGTAACGATAACGGCGTCACCTTCAGCCGCGACTTTATCCAGCTCTTCGCTGTAGACATAGTAATTTATGATTCGTACTCGTGCTCGTACTCGTATTCGTAATCGGCCTTTTAATTCCCCGAGTACGATTACGAGTACGAGAACCGTCCCGCTCGCGCGGGACTGAGTACGATCAGTTCCTTGAAAGAAAACAGGGCCCTGAATATGCCGAAACGACCGATAACCCCAACCTATATGGTTTTTTATATTCTATTTCTGCCCGACACCTGGCAGATTCTGATGGGCCTCTTGCTCGCCCTGCTGGCGCAGCAATTTGCCACAACCCCTGAGATGGCCGTTTCTTCCAAAGTCCTGATCTTTATCATGCTCGCCACTATCGGCTATACGATCACGCGCCTGCCGGCCAGGTGGATCGCAGGAAAAATTAAAAAGTTTTTTCTGGGCGATCGGTTACGGTAGGCGCAGAGCTTTTCTATTCCATTCTCTGCACGGCATAGCCCCGGGCGTCCTTGATCAGGACAAATATTTCGTCTCTTTCTGTTCCGCGCATAAATGAAAAATCCAGAATATCCTTGGCCATAGCCGTGGATGCATAGGTCTGCCGGATGCCCTTGCCGGTCCATTGAACAGCCACCAGGCTGTCCTGGGCATTCTCTTTGGTGGTAATGAGACGTTTAAATTTTTCCAGCCCCCAATCCATTTCGCGCTGTTTATTGATGGTAAAAACCTGCTCATCATAGGCCGGTTTCAGGCTAAAGCGCCTGGGCGCGAAGCAGTCTGCCGATGTTTTTTTGTCAAACCCGCCCAGAAATTCCGGTTCTTCAAGGGCAATCGGATAAGAGACGATTTCATAGGCTCCAAATTCTTGATCCGTAATTGCCGTTATTTTTTCAGTTTCCGCGTGATAGACGCTGATGTGATGGCCGGGTTCAAGAATCATTATGTTCTCCGGATATCCCGGCAGGCGGCTGAATTGATATAAGGAATAAACGCCTTTTGCCGGGGCATACACGGAAGTGGACAAACGGCCGTCATCTGCCGGATCAATTTTTAGGATGGCACCCGTATAAGGCTCGTATTCGCCCTTGGCCTGGCCCAGTAATACCGGTTGTCCGTCGGGTTCGGAGATAACACGCAGGTAATAGGGCAAATCTTTTGTGAGCGCCTGAATCCGCTGATTCTTAACGCTTAAAATCTTAGCGCATAAGCGGGTGCTCCAGGCATCGACCGCCATTTTCCGCTGTCCCAGGGTCACTGCCAGCTCATCCCGGCCGTCCTCGTTCAGATCTATGGCATGGAGATGGAGGCCGATGATGCCGTCTGTATCAAATGCATAGTCGTATACGGATTGCAGGCTGTTATCGGTTTTGTGAAAAACCTGGATCCTGTCATTATTCAAAAGCACAAATTCCAAAGCCGGCGTCTCATCAAGCTGGCAGATGACCAGTCTCTGGAATTTTTCGGGAAGCCGAATCGGCTGAAAGTCATTTCTGGCTTCTGTTCTGACGGTTTGAAAATCCAGTGATCGGGGCTCAGCCGTCGCGGGCCGGACCTTGGCATCTGTGGCGGACGGCGTAGCTTTCCCGGGCCTCTGTTGGCTGTCAGTCGGGTCCGGCACCGGGGCAGGCGGTTTGGCTTTCGGCACAAACTGTCCGCCCGCAGGGTCTTTTGTCTGGAACGCCTGCTCGTAAACCTGGGCATCGGAATAGAAAGTTTTTCCGGAATACAAGGATTGCAGCTTGCTGACCAGGGTGTTTCCTGTGCCTTCCAATCGCAGCAGGAGTCCGTATTCCTGACCGGACGGGATATGCGCAAGGGAATCGATCTCCAGGACCGTGTAATGGTGATCCAGCAGTTTTTGAAGCAGCTTCTGATACGGGGCAAACCCGTTTTTTCCGGTAATATTGGAATACAGGCAGATCAGCGGGGCGGCGGGGGTGGCCACCGGATCGCCCGATTCCGGCGGCAAATCTTTAAATACCGCAACCTGTCGGGCCACATAGCTGTTGCCGGTCAAGCGCTCGATTTGCAATACGCCGATTTGCGGGAGCAGGGCATCAGGTGTGTTGGGCTGCTGGTTAAGAATTAAAAGTTCCCGGCCTTTTTCAAAGGAGGCTTCGTTTTTGGGGAAAAGAAGCCCGTTTTGATTTACGGCGGAAATTTTTGATATGATCTTTTGCTGATCCGGAAATGCGGTATCCAGATAGGTGAAAAGTTCCTGATAATCCGGTAAAGCGGCAGAAGCCGCCGCCGCTGCCCACAGGAGACTAAGCGCCGCCAAAAAAAGTCCGACAAACCTCTTTTTTACCATTTTCCATTGCCTCGCCTGATGAATTTGGCCTTAGAATAACAAAAAAAGGCCGGACTTGTCCGGCCTTTTTTGCGTGACAAAATACAGAATAATGATTAAGTGCCCCGGATTCTTAGAACGTCCATTTCATCTCAATCGTGTCCACAATCGCCATTTCATCAAAATCCGGGCCCCGCAGATCTTCAATGCCATCGCCGGGATCGAAGATTGAAATCACATTGCCCAGTGAAAAGTGCTTGTTGAAATGATAGGTGATCTGCAGATCGAATTCCCAGCCCATATCTTCGTCAATACTGTCTGCAGCATTGGGTAATGTATCTGTCCCTGCAAGATCCTCCAGCGCACCGGTTTCCGCCAGCCAGAAATACTGGAATTGTGTTTTGTAGGACCAACTGTTCATTCCGCCTTTGGTGCCGAGGCCCAAGGTATACATGCCCGGACTGTTGGCACTGGCTGCATTACTTAGGCCCCCGTAGCCATTTACGCCGCCAAGTCTTTCAAATGCATTGCTGTAAACAGGAGAGCCAAGTAAACTTGAGCCTCTGTAAATAAAGGCGTTTTCGATGCCAAACGGGCCGGCATAGCGGGCAATATTGGTAATGGGGTTAAAGGCTTCAATATCATCATCATTCGCATCATCATCACCGGAGATTAAGTACCCGCCAACGTATGGATTAAACATATCGCCAAGGCTGGCTTCTATAGCGGCAAAACCCCCATAAGCGGAAATGTCTGCATCGCCCCCGGTTGCTGTAAAGTTATCTTTATCACCCAGGGCATAGACGAACTCAGCTTTGGGCGTGAGGTTGCCCATTTTCCCATAAGCCTCAATGCCCAAATAATGGACATTCGCTTCCCGGGCCTGGTTATCGCTGTAGCCATAAAAAGGGACTACCTTTAAAGGTCCGGCTGGCAGCGTTGCCTTGGCTATATAAGCCTGCCAGTCCTGATCGTCGCCATTGCCAGTTGTAATGGCGGCGTCCCGGATGATTAAAGCCAGCAATTCCCACTTGATATCATCCATATTGCCAAACAGTCTGATGTAGGGGTGATCGTCGCCATAGAATAATCCACCGGTTTCCAGATCCGCCCACGTTGTGTCCCAGCCGGTTTCTAATGTGGCAGGCAAGCCATGGGAAGAAAAATCATAATTAAATTTAAGCTTCTCGACACCAAAGTCTTCACCCCGCATCCCCAGGTCAGGAACTTCGCCTGCCCTTGAGCCGCGATCCGCGTTGCCTTGATCAAAAGCAAAGTCACTTTCCAGGATTGCCAAAAAATTCCAGCTCTCGCCGCCGCCTTTCATCCCGAGCCGAAATTCATTTCTGACAGTGACCTCATCGTTGTCAATCCATCCGTTTTCATCAAGCAGGGCGTCAAAATTGGTATCTTCATCATTGAAATCCATGTTGCTCACAAAATGCGGAAATGTTTTTAAGCTGCCGAAAAATTGAATGCCCACATCCGTAGTTACCGGTGTGACTTTCCCCATCCCCATTTCGGCTGAAGCCGGGCCGGCCAGAAAGGCCACTCCTGTAAAAACTAAAAACATGACAATTGATAGTCGTTTCATTGGTCCCCCCTTTTTACTTTTTTGAAATTAGTTTCAAAAAGTTTCCCCCAACCGTGCAAGGCATTTATTCCATAGGCTGTCCTCCTTTTTGTTAAATAGTCTCCTGATATTATTTATATTATAAAGAAATAACAGTAAAATCAATATATTTTTAAGTATATATATAAATTTTATAAAAAAAGCAGAAGCTTGAGTCTTGGCATAGCAAAACGGACGATTCTCTATCCGCGGCCAAAGCGATCCTTGATTTTTTCCCGATCCGGCGTACCATCGGCTTTTAAGGGAAAATCCGTTGTCATCTCTACATAGTGGGGCTTTTTAAACCGGGCGATCCGTTCGCCCACAAAATCGATCAGCGCCTGGGCCTCAAGCGTTTCTCCGGGTTTTAACAGGCACACGGCTTTAATCCCTTCCTTCCATTTGGGGTCCGGAACGCCAAAAACCACCGTATTTTCAACAGCCGGGTGTTCCAGAATGACCTTTTCCACCTCCGCGGGATAGACATTTTCCCCGCCCGGCTTGATGAGTTCCTTTTCTTCCTTTCGACCCGCATAATATAAAAACCCGGTGTCATCGAATTTTCCCGTATCCCCTGTATGATGCCAATCGCTGCGGAAGGTGCGGGCGTTTTCGTCGGGCAGGTTCCAGTAGCCTTTAAATACCAGCGGCCCCCGCATGACGATTTCGCCGGTTTCCCCATAAGATAAGGGCTTGCCGTCATCATTGACAGTGCGGACATCCGAGAGGATAACCGGCCGGCCCACCGAACCGGGTGCATCATTGTAGCGGCCGATGGTTGTCATCATGGAGGTCTCGGTTTGGCCGTAGATACAGAAATACCGCCCTCCGGTAATTTCCTGGTATTTTTCGATGTCTTCGGCTGTGCCCAGACCGATCACGGATTTAAGGGATGACAGGCGGCAGTTCCCTTCGCCGGCCGCCGTCAGGATGGCGCCCAATATGGGCGGAAAATCAAATAGCAGGGAAACCCCGAACTCATCGATCAGCCCGGCGGCATGGGCGGCGTCGAACTTGGCCATGTTGACGTTTAATGCGCCGCACTGAAATGCAGCCGCCGCCATGAACAGCCCGGCCACATGAAAAAGGGGCAGCAGATTCAAATGAACGTCCTTTTCAGAGAGTTCGAAATAATAGCTTAAGTGCAGGCAGGCGCACATCATGTTGGCGTGGCTTAGCAGCGCCCCGCGTGGCCGGCCGCCCACTGCCGCGGTGTGGATAATGAGAAAACCGTCATCATTTCCCACAGGGGCCGGGACAAACGGGTCGCTTTGATTTTGATTCAAAAGCTGAGAAAACGATTCATACGCGCCGCTGTCTCCCTTTAAATTGAAGAACCGCATGTCAGAAGGCAGTTTCTGACGGTGGGCGTTGATCGTTTCCTGAAACTCCGCATCCGCAAACAGGAGTCTGGGCGTGCAGTCACTTAGATTGTAACAGGCTTCCTCGCCGCTCAACCGCCAGTTAACCGGCAGCATAATCGCCCCTAAAGCGGCGGCCGCGCCGTAGAGCAGGAAATACTCCGTACTGTTTTTGCCGAAAACACCGAGCCGGTCCCCGTTTTGAACGCCTGCGGCTTTAAGCCCCGACGCCAGTCGATCGATCCGGGTTTTGACCTCGGCGAAGGTGAGGGCCTGTTCGGTATCAACATCATGCCAAGCCGTTGCTGTTGAATAAATATCGGCATTGCGTCTTATCAGGTCATAGTAGGTAAAATCATACAGTCCCATGGCTGTTTTTCCGTCTGGCTGGGGTTTTTGAAATGGTTACGATTATTTAACCGTAACGACCGGACACGGGGCCTTTAAAATAATAAACTGGGCGGTTGAGCCAAGGATGATTTTCTGGGCGCGCGATTTTTTCTTAATACCGACATATATCAGGTCGATTTCCTTTTCCTGGACGAATTGGACGATATCTTCCCCAGGTGACATGCCCCGGGCCAGCTGATGAGTTTCACATGCCACACCGGCCTCCTCCATGAATTTTTTAGCCGCATTCAGCCTGGCCTCTATCCGGTCAATTGCCTTTATTTTTTCCGCGGCGCCCCCTTCCATGGAGGTCATTACAAGAACTTCGGCATTAAAAATTTTCGCGTGATCCCGTGCCAGCGACAGGGCAGTATTGGATACATCCGTGGCGCTATATCCCACTAGAAATTTCATAAGCCTTTTCCTTTTCCGGTTGCCCGATTACATCCAGCGTTTTCGCCGTTTATACGATTTTACTTCCTTGAAGGATTTGCGCCCCCCGCCCCAGGTGATGCCCATGTAGAATTCCTTGACATCCGGATTGTTCTTTAATTCTTTAGACGGTCCTTCCAGAACGATCTTGCCGGATTCCATGATATAGGCATAACTGGAGACTTCCAGGGCGATTTTGGCATTCTGCTCGACCACCAGAATGGTGGTATTCATTTCCTCATTGATGGTGAGGATATTTTCAAAGATTTCTTTGACCAGAAGCGGTGCAAGGCCTAAAGACGGCTCATCGAGCATAAGTACTTTGGGCGCGCTCATCAGGGCTCTGGCGATAACGATCATCTGCTGTTCTCCGCCGGAACAATACCCGGCCAGACGATTGGTGATGTTTCCCAGTCGGGGAAAATGCCTGTACATGAGTTGTAAATCGGCGTTTATTGCATGCTGGCCGTCTTTTCGGGTGATGGATCCGACCCGGATGTTCTCATCCACGGTCAGATGTTTAAAAACCCGGCGTTCCTCGGGAACCATCACAGCCCCCAGCTTGACAACGTGGGTTCCCAGCACATTGGTGATGTCCACATCTCTGAACTTGATGTATCCATCGCGGATAAATCCGTTTTCCGGTTTGAGCAGACCGCTGATGGCCCGCAGGGTGGTTGTCTTGCCCGCTCCGTTGGTTCCCAACAGCGCAACAATCGCCCCCTCCGGCACCTGAAGACTGACCCCCCGCAGCACCTGGACGATATCGTGATAGACCACTTCAATGTTGTTGACTTCGAGCAAATGCCCGTCAGTTTTTGCCGTCATGTGCTTAAAACCCGCTACTTAAAGCTTTTTAGATCCTTTGGCGGGCGATGCCGCTGATGCAGGGAGGCAATCACCCGGTAAAAAGGGGGTTGAGGCTATTTTTATCATTTAATTTACCGCAACCCCCTTTTGTCGGGGGCGCGACTTACTTGATTTTATCCGTATACTCCGGGATAAACGGTTTGCCCACAGCGCGAAACTCGCCGTCCTGCACCGAATAGAGCTGCAGGGTGTCAACCCCCTGGTGATCGTCTTTGGAATAGGTCACCGGGCCCACTGCTGTTCCCGAGTAGAAGGCATTCATGCCGTTCATTTCCAAAAGCTCTTCATAAAGGCTTTCCTTGTTGATTTTCTTTCCCTTTGCCTTGGCGCGCTTGATGACCTCTGTGGCCACCTCGGCGACAATGATGCCGGCTGCATAGTTATGGGAATTGGCGGCTTTGTCATCGCGGCCATAGCGCTCGGCGAGTGCGATCTGGGCATCGGCGCCGTAGCTTGGCTCGCTTGTGGTAATAAAGGAGGTGGTCCAGTAGAAATTTTCAGCCGCATCGCCGGCCAGGGCGATCAGATCGTTGCCGCCCGTGTAATGGGCCCCGAGAAACGTTATTTTTCCTTTTTCGCCAAAGCTCTGCGCCACAAGGCCCATGCGGTTGGCACCTTTGAGCATGGTGGCCACGGGTGACTGAACCGTCTGGCTGATCACATATTGGACCCCCTTGCTTTTCCATCGCTGGAGCATGCCCGTGACGTCCAGGTCCTTGCCGTGCTCCACGACCTCCACGATTTCCATATCCAGTCCTGCTTTAACTGTTGCTTCGACATCTTCCACCGGCCCTCTGCCGAATGCAGAGGGATGGACATACATGGCCACCTTGGGGGTTTTGCCATTGTGGTTGTCCACCAGGTATTCCGCCAGGCCAATGGCTTGCGCGGAATAGGAGGCAATGGGCAGAAAAACATAATCCGAGTCCTCTATATTGCCCGCGTGATAGGAAGCCGGCAGGGTCGGCATCTTTACCTCCTCAAAATCCCGTTTCAGTCCCAGGGTGCTGCCGGTGGAATAGTTGAGGTAAAAGACCATGTCCATATCCAGGTATTCCTCGAAATTGCGCTTGGTGATGGCGGTCTCATACTTGTCATCGCGAATCGTGCAGTCGATGGTGTCCTCCCCGAGCAGCTTCATGTCGTTGACGTAGCGGAAGTAGTCTTCCACACCCTTTGCATAGGGGTTGCCGGCATCAGATGTCGGGCCGGTGATGGCAAGGGAAAGCCCTATCATGTAATCTTTGGCCACGGCCGAGACCGGCATGGCCATCATAAAGACAACTGCGGTGACAGTTAACCAGATGCTGATTTTTTTTGTTTTCATTTCCCCCTCCTTGATTTGGTTGGTTTTATAAGGTTTTCATTTGACGTGCTGAAAACCTGCGGCCGTATCAATAGCGAAACGGCCACAATTTTACATATGAGCGCAGGATGCGCCACCAGTTGGCGATGCCGCGCGGCTCAAACATGAGGAAAAGCACGATTACCAAACCGAAGCTCAAAGGGCGCAGTCCGGTGGACAGGTCCAGGGAGGAAGGCAGCATGTGGCCGGCCCATTCCGCCAGGTTCTCCATTTGCAGATCCAGCATCTTGATGGCCACCGGTCCGAAAAAGGTTCCGGGCAGAGACCCCAGTCCGCCGACGATGGTCATGGCCAGGTATTGAATGGACTCGTGGAGCGTGAAGGTTTCAAAACCGGCCCCCCGGTTCAGGTAGGCCTGCATGGCGCCGGCCACGCCGGCGAAAAAACCGGCGAGCCCGAAGGCCGCAACTTTGGTGAAACCAGGGTGCATGCCCATAGCATCGGCCGCGCGGTCATTGTCCCTTACAGCTACCAGACTCCTCCCGTAGCGGGTGCGCAATAGATTGCGCACGCCGAATCCAAGCACCACGGCGGTTACCAGAAGGGCGTAATACCAGAAAACATAGTGCTCATTTCTTCCCACCTCGCCGGTAAACCAGTACACGCGGCCCACGTATATAAACTGTCCCTGGTTGAAAAAATCCATGGATTCGACGACCCATTGAAATATCATCTGAAAGGAGAGCGTTGCCATCAGGAGGTACAGGTGTCTGAGGCGAAGTGCGGGCAGACCCACGATGAGGCCGAAAACCGCACCGGTAAGGCCGGCTGCCAGAACCATCAATGGCCAGGCATGGGTGATCATCACATGCTGGTCACCGATGATCTGGGCAAGGGAGGCCACCGTATAGGCGCCAACTCCAACGAATGCGGCATGGCCGACGGAGATCAGGCCCCCGAAACCGGTCACCAGGTTCAGGCCCAGGACCGCAATCACGGCCACAAGGATGTTGTCAAATATCAGCATATACTTGTTGCTTGTCTCAATGAAAAGCGGCCATGCGAAAAGTGCGGCCAGGAAAGCCGTGAAAAGCAGCCGGTCGATATGGGTGAAGAAAATCCGCTGTTCTTCCCGGTAGGTTGTGAAATAATTGCCTGTGGCCAACCAACGATTTGCTGACATAATCTACACCCGTTCGATTTCGTGTGTGCCGAATAAGCCGTGGGGCTTGAAAAGCAGTAAGACCAGCAGAAGGATGTAGGGCAGCACCTGGCCGGTGCCATTTAAGCCCCAGTTGCCGTCCAGGTATCCGCCGGCGAACTGCTGGATGAGCCCCATGATGATGCCCGCTGCCACAGCTCCGGGCAGTGAATCCAGGCCGCCCAGAATCACCACCGGAAAAACGAGGATGCCGAATGCGTGCAGGGTGTCAAAATTAAGACCCGTAATATTGCCGAGAATTCCGCCGGCCGCAGCAGCGGTAAGGCCGGCGGTGGCCCATGCCAACCCGAATACCTTCGGCACGGAGATGCCGATGGACATGGAGGCCATCTGGTCATCGGAGACCGCCCGCATGGAGATGCCCACCGTGGATTTTTTAAAAAACCAGGAAAAGGCCGCGATCAAAATAATGGTGATGGCCACACCCACCACCTGCGTGTAGGAAAGGTAGGTCCCCCACAGTATAATCGGCTTCGTGGGGAGAAAGGGGGGGAAGGAGAAGTTCTCGGAACCGAAGGGAGTGAGATAGATCAGCCCGTCAATTATGGACATCAGCCCAATGGTCACCATGATGACCGAGATGATGGGCTCTCCGATCAGCCGCCGCAGAAAGATACGCTCGACACTCATGGCCAGGAAAAAGGTGATGATCATGCTCATCACAAAAGACAGATAGATCGGTATGCCGATCCACACCGTGAGGACATAGGTGATGTAGGCGCCGGTAGCGATAATCTGGCCGTGGGCAAGGTTCAAGACCCGGCTTGACTTGTAGATAAGCACGAATCCGATTGCGGCCAGGGCATAAATGGAGCCCACCACAATCCCGCTGAAGACAAGTTGCAGAAAATAGCTCATCAGTTTTCTTCCATTGTGTAAAAACGGATTTTGGTCTGAACAGTGGTCGTTTGACCGTCCTGATACTGATAAAACGCCTCGACCTGTTTTTCCGAAACCGCCTCGTCATATAAGGCTTCATAAAGGTCATGGTATTTTTCGCGCACAAATTTGCGCCGGATTTTGCCGGTTTTGGTCAGTTCCCCGTCATCTACATCCAAAAGCTTATACAGAAGAGCGAACCGGTGAATTTTAAAATGTTCCTTTTCGGCGTTTTCGTTAATTTTGGCCACTTCTTTGTACATAAGATCCGCGACTTCCGGTTTTGCCGAAAGATCCATGAATGTGGAAAATGAGATGCCGTTATCCTCGGCCCATTTGCCCACGACGATGGGATCGACATTGATGAGCGCCGCCACATAGTCTTTCTGGTCTCCGAAAACAACCGCTTCTTTGATATAAGGGCTGAATTTGAGGCGGTTTTCGATAAACATGGGACTGAACATCTCGCCCTTGTTGTTGTGCATGACGTCCGAGACCCGATCGATGACCACCAGGTGGCCATTGGCGTCGATATAGCCGGCATCGCCGGAGTGCAGCCAGCCGCCTTCAAGCAGCTCCGCGGTTTTTTCCGGCAGCTTGTAATAGCCCGGGGTCACTGAATCGGATTTGGACAGGATCTCGCCTTTTTCCGAAATTTTGCACTGGGTGCGGGGCAGGGGTTTGCCCACCGTATCCGGCCGGACATCGCCGTCGCGATGCATATAGGCGATGCCAACGATTTCGGTCTGGCCGTAGATCTGCTTGAGATTGACGCCCAAGGCCTGGTAAAAAGTAAACAGCTCCGGGCCCAGGGCCGCACCACCCGTGTAGGCCCGGCGCAGCCGGAGAAAACCGATCTGGTTGATCAGCGGTCGAAACATGACCTGTTTGCCGATCCAGGCTTTAAGCCGCAGCGGAAGGGGCATTTTTTCCCCGGTCATGCGATACCTGGCTGCCTGTTCGCCGATTTTCATGAAATAATTGTAAAAGACCTTGTTCAGCCAGTAGGATTCATCAATTTTCAGCCATATCTGGGAGCGGATGGTCTCATAGATGCGGGGGGCCCCGAACATGAAGTGCGGACCGATCTCCTTTAAATCGCTCATGGCGGTTTCCACGGATTCGGGGAAGTTGACGGCGATACCCGTTGCCATGGCCACCCCGAAGGAATTCATCTGCTCGCCGATCCAGGCGAAGGGCAGAAAAGAGACGTATTCATCTGTGGGATCCAGCGGGTCTTCCTCGGTGAGCTGCAAGCCCATGTTGATGTAGTTCTTGTGGGTCAGCATGGCCCCCTTGGGAAGTCCCGTGGTTCCCGAGGTCAGGCAGAGGTGGCAGACATCATCGGGCTTGGTTTCATCCACCAGGCTTTCGAACAGGTTTGGGTCCTTCTGGTGAGCCTGCTCTCCCAGCTCGTACAAATCATCGATGAACATGAACCAGTCGTCGGACTGGTAACTGCGCATGCCCCGTTTGTCTTCGTAAATGACTTTTTTGACGTTCGGGATTTGGTCCCGGACCTCGATGACCTTGTCGACCTGCTCCTGGTCATTGCAGAAAACCACGCTTACATCTAGGGAGTCGATGATCTGGCCGATTTCATCAGGCAGGGTGGTCTGGTAGATGCCGGCAGAGATGCCGCCCAAAGCCTGGGCGCCGATGGCCACATAAAGCACTTCCGGAATGTTGTCCGAGATGATGGCGATTTTGTCGTCTTTGGAAAAGCCGATTTGCCGAAGGCCCAGGCCGGTTTTGCGGGTAAAGTCGTAATATTGGTCCCAGCTGTAGCTGATCCAGCGGCCGAAATCCTTTTCCCGCAAAGCGGTTTTGTCGCCGCTTGCTTCAACCCGCCAGCGCAGGAGCTGCGGAATGCTCAAACTCAATAGATACTCTGTGTCCTGTGCTTTCAATTTAGTCTTCCCCGATATAGGCTTCGATGACCTTGGCATTTGAAGCAACTTCCTCCGGACTGCCCGAGCCGATCACTTCCCCGAAGTCGAGCACATAGATGTAATCAGATATATCCATGACCACGCCCAGGTCATGCTCCACGAGCACAACCGTGATGTCCCATTCGTTTTTAATATCCAGGATGAAGCGGACGATGTCTTCCTTTTCCTCGATGTTCATGCCAGCCATGGGCTCATCCAGCAAAATCAGTCTCGGCGCCAGGGTAAGGGCCCGGGCCACCTCCACCCGCTTCTGAACGCCGTAGCTTAAGTTGCCCACCACCTGCTTGCGATAGGGCTCCAGCTCCATGAAATCGATGACCGCTTCCACATGCTCCCGGTTTTCCGCCTCCACCCGGGAGGCCTTGCCAAAGAAGAGGCAGGCATTTAACAGGCTGTAGCGAAGCTTCTGGTGCCTGGCCAGCATGAGGTTGTCTAAAACCGAGAGGCCGCGGAAGAGCTCCAGATTCTGGAAGGCACGGGCAACTCCGATGCTTGATACCCTGTGCGGCGAGGCTTTTGTGAGCCGCTGGCCGTTGTAGCGGATTTCCCCTTTTTGGGGGTGATAGAAACCGGAGATACAGTTTAGAAGGCTTGTTTTGCCGGCTCCGTTGGGGCCGATGACCGAGGTGATCATTCCTTGCCGGATTTCCATGGTTACTGAGGAAAGGGCGTAAAGGCCGCCAAAGGCAAGAGTAACATCCGAGACGCTTAGATTCGACATAATGCTCTCAAATATTGGGTGTGAGAGTAGGAAGCGATGCTTTCTTTGCTTACTAGCATAGCTGTTTCGAGCAAACAGTCAAGCGTATAGAATAGTAGTAAAATAGCGGGTTAAACCCACTATTTTTCAAACGATAAGAGATGGGACCGTAAGTTTATCTTTTTGTTTTTTATGTTTAGTTTGGTCCTTATGTTATGACGATGGAACAATACGGTGTTGAGGGAGACGAGAAGCAGCTCGGCAATTTCCTTATTGGTTTTGCCCGCTTTAATCAGATCCGCCACCCGGATCTCCATGGGGGTTAAGCTGCCCATCTGTCCGGTGAGTTGATGGATAAAGGGCGAGATAATGTTTTTGAGATTGGTCTTTAGAATCTGCAGCAGTGTCCGCTGCCGGGTTTCGAGCCGGCTGTTCAGCACCTTTTCGAGATAGGGATTGACCAGCTCTTCGACATTTCTACGCACCAGGTCGCTGAGCTCTTTTTTATCATCTTCCCGCTGCTTGAGCAGCACGCGAAGGGCTGTGTTGACCTCTTCTAAGTGATGCGACTGGGCGCTCAGCTCTTTCTGGTGTTCCCGCAGGGCGCGTTCAGCCCGTTTTCGTTCTTCCACCTGCTGTTCCAGCTCCCGGTTGGCCCGTTCCAGCTCTTCGGTGCGCTCAGCCACCAGTTCTTCCAGGTGGTCATGGTAGGTCTGAAGCTCTCTTTCAGCCCGCTTTTGAGCGCTGATATTGCGAAGAATCACAATGTTGCCGGCAGGTTTGCCGTCGATGCCCTTATATAGGGTAGAGCTGATCTGCACATCCAGTATTTGCCCGTGCCGGGTAAAACGGCGGGTTTCAAACAGGCTGATGGTTTGGCCGGCAAGCATTTTCTTGATGGCCTCCTTGGTTTCCGCCACGTTTTCCTCGGGCACGAAATCAATTTTTTTACCCAAAAGTTCATCCCGGGTCAGGCCGAATGTCTGCTCAAAGGCCGGATTGACATAGGTGGCCACCCCTTTCATATCATAAACCACGATGGGGTCGGGCGAGGATTCCAGCAGGGTGCGGTAACGGGTTTCGCTTTCCCGCAAAACCGCCTCGGTGCGTTTTCGTTCCGCCAGTTCCCGCCGGACATCCGCATACAGGCGCGATTTCTGCATGGCAATGATGGCAAGGGCAGCAAAGCGCTCCAAAACCGTGATGTCTTCCTGGGTAAACCGTTTGCCCCCGTTTACATGGGCTACGCCAATGACCCCCAACACTCCCTGATCGGATTTTAAAGGGATGCCCATGATGGAGCGGAGTTTGTCAAGTTTTTTGTCCGGAATGCGGCCCGGCCAGCACTGGTAATCATCCACTAAAAGCGGGGCTTCGACCTCCCATACGCAGCCGCCCATGCCTTCGCCAAGCTCGACCTCCCGGCCGAGTTGATTTTTGAAAAATCCGAGCCCCATCCGCATCTGCATACGGTTCTCGCCGGGTTCGCGAAGGTAGATATAGCCGTGGGCCGTGCCGGTCAGTGAGGCCGCCCGGTCCAGGATGCTCTCCAGGATTTCTTCCTTGTCCAGCCGGTCGATCAGTCCCAGAGAAGTTTCATGCAGGGCTTCAAGATAAATGTTTTGGCGGTGAAATTTGACTTCCGCGGACTGGCAGCGCTGAAGCTGCTCGCTCATGAGGGTGAGGGGATCCATACCGCACCTTAAGATGCTTGACATGAAAGTAAAGATACTGTTTGAATACAGAAATATTTCAGGCTAGAATTTGATTTATAGTTACCATGCCCCACTGATGATTTCAATAATAAATTAAAGGATATATTGATTTGTTATAGCAAAAAATTTTAGGATAATAGAAACTTATGGAATTTACCCAGGAACAGCTCATGATTCAGAAAATGGCCCGGGAGTTTGCCCGCAAGAATCTGGCCCCTATGGCCGCCGAGCGGGACCGGGAGCACGCCTATCCGGCGGACAGTCTTAATAAAATGGGCGAGCTGGGGCTTCTGGGCATGCTGGTGCCCGAGGCTTACGGCGGCGAAGAGATGGATACGGTCTCCTATGCCCTGGCCATGAGCGAAATTGCCTATGCCTGTGCCTCCACCGCCGTGATCATGTCCGTTCACAACTCCATCTGCTGCGGCAGCCTTCTGCGATTCGGCACCGAGGCGCAGAAGCAGCAGTTCCTCGAGCCCATGGCCAGGGGTGAATTCATCGGCTCCTTCGCCCTGTCCGAGCCTGAGGCGGGCTCAGACCCGGCCAGCCTTCAGGCCACGGCGGAAAAAGCCGGGGAGTATTATATTTTAAACGGTACCAAGCGCTGGATCACCGGCGGGGCTACCTCCGGGCTTTTCATCGTGCTGGCAAAGACCGATTCGGATGCGGCGCACAAGGGCATCTCCGCCTTTCTTGTGACCCGGGACATGGATGGCTTTGCCACCGGCCGGCTGGAGGATAAAATGGGGCAGTGCGCTTCGGATACCACGGACCTTTTGTTTTCAAACTGTAAAGTTCCGGCCGACAATTTGCTGGGGCATGAAGGGGAAGGCTTTATCGTGGCCATGTCAGGGCTTAATGACGGCCGCATAGGCATTGCCGCCCTCTCTTTAGGCGTGGGCCAGGCGGCTCTGGATGAGGCGTGCGCCTATGCCCGGCAGCGCGTTCAGTTCGGCCGTCCCATTGCCGATAACCAGGGATTGCGCTGGATGATTGCGGATATGGCCACCGACGTGGAGGCTGCCCGCCAGCTGGTCTTTAATGCGGCAGCTAAAAAGGATCGGGGCGAGAAATGCAGCAAGGAGGTCTCCATGGCCAAGCTATACGCCTCTGAGATGGCCAACCGGGTGGCCGGCCAGGCCATTCAGATCCACGGCGGCTACGGCTATACCCGGGAGTTTGCCGTGGAACGGCTCTACCGGGATGCCCGGGTGCTTACCATCTATGAGGGTACCTCCCAGATACAGAAAATCGTAATCGCAAACGAGGTCATCGGGGACAAAAAGAAGCGGGGGAAAAAATAATGCAGCAAAGCCAGACCCACACGCCGTTCGTCGAACTGACCGCCCGACGGGAAAAACTTCAGGCGCATCTTCAGCAGGAAGGCATTGACGGGGCGCTCATCGTTCAGAATACGGACCTCTTCTATTTCAGCGGCACCATTCAGCAGGGCCAGCTCTATATTCCTGCCGAGGGCGAGCCGGTGCTCATGGTCAGAAAGGATATCGCGCGGGCGCGGACGGAATCGGCATTACCCAATATTATACAGTTTTCCCGATCCAAAGAATTGCTGGATATTCTTACGCAATACGGCATTTCCGTGCCCGGAACACTTGGTATGGAACTCGATGTCCTGCCCACCAACCAATACTTTAGTTTTTCCCGGCTTCTGGAAAATACGCGGATTGTTGATATCAGCGGCACCATCCGCATGGCCCGGGCGGTTAAATCCGACTATGAAGTGGGATTAATCCGGCGGGCCGCCGGATTTTCAGACAAACTGGCCGCCGCCGTGCCCGCGATCCTGAAAGAGGGCATGAGCGAAATTGAACTGGCCGGCCGCATAGAAGCTGAAGCCCGGAAGATGGGGCATCAGGGCATTGTCCGGATGCGGATGTTCGGCGGGGAACTCTTTTACGGCCACGTCATGGCCGGGGCCACCGCAGCCGCGCCCAGCTATCTGTCCTCGCCCACCGGCGGTGAAGGGGTGACGCCGGCCATTGCCCAGGGCTCAAGCCTTCGGCCCATCTCCCGGAATGAGCCGGTGCTGGTGGATCTGGTGTTTGCCACGGACGGCTATATTTCCGATCATACCCGGATTTTCTCCATCGGCGGGCTGCCGGAGGATCTTAAGGCCGCGCATCATGCCATGCTGGAAGTCCAGGCGGCGGTCAAAAGCGCCGCGGTTCCGGGAGCGGCCGCGGGCGCGCTCTATGACCCGGCTTTGGAAACGGCTGAAGCGCATGGACTTGGCGATTATCTCATGGGTGTGGGCGATCAGCGCATCCGGTTCGTGGGCCATGGGGTCGGCCTGGAACTGGATGAATTTCCGTTTCTGGCAAAAGGGCAGAAATTAAAGCTTGAGGCCGGGATGGTGATTGCCCTTGAGCCCAAATGCATTTTTCCGGGAAAAGGCGTGGTCGGCATTGAAAACACCCACGTGGTTACGGAAAACGGCCTTGAGCAGCTGGGGGAGTTTGAGGAGGATATCGTCGAATTATAGCCTATTTAAACTCGCTGATATCAACCCCCCGCATTTTCGCCCGCACCTCAAACCAGTCCATCTCGTCCTTGGGCGGGGTTTCAATCTGATTTTCAGGCTTTCTGACAAGCGAGATGGCCTCGGTCGGGCAGGTGGTCACGCAAAGGCCGCACCCGATGCATTTCTCCGGAACCACTTCATAGGCCTCGTCGCCTTCTTCAATGGCATGCACCTGGCAGCGCTCGTCCGCGCAGACGCCGCAGGCCGTGCATAATTCCGGGTCAATTAGGGCATAGTAATTTGAGTTAATCACATCGCCGGCTTTAATACCCATCTCATTGATGCCCCGGAGCACGCCGCAGCAGCATCCGCAGCAGTTGCAGATAAAGTAATGGCCGCTCTGCACGTTCCAGGTCAGATGCACCAGGGCCTCTTCCTCGGTCTTTTTGAGCAGTTCGTAGGCTTCCTCTTTGGTCATCGGCGTGCCATAGGGGTGGTTGTCAAAGAAGTTCGGGATCGGGGCGTAGGCGGTGCAGACCCGCATGGGCCGGTCGCAGGGCTCGCCCATCAGCGCCTTTTCCTTTTTGCAGATGCAGTCCATGACCATAAATGACTGGCTGTTTTCGATGATGTTTGACACGCGTTCATAGGAAAGCGTCTGGTGCTCGCCCTCGATTTCGGATTCAATGGGGATCACCTGCATGAGCTGGGGCTTGTTTTCAAAAAACTGTTTGCCGAAGGTTTCGGCGTAAGCTTCGCACATTTCCGCCAGCTCCCGGTCGAGATGCGGCATCTGCATCTCGTAGATGCCGAATACCCAGGGCAGCATCTTGTAGAGTTTGACCCCGCCCAAATCGACTCCGAAAATCTGGCCTTTCTCTTCCATGGTTTCAAGCTTGGGCGCGAGTTCTTCAAGCGGTGTGCCGATGCGGTCAGCAATCTGTTCCGTTGTTTCGAAGCTTAGTTTTAACTGGCAGAAGAGTTCCGCCTCCTCCGGGGTGAAGATTCTTTTTAAGATTTTAAGCTCAATGCCATCTTCTGTGGCCGGGAATCCATTGGGCAGAGTGTCCAGCACCCGGGCCAGTTTTTTATATGACGCTTCGCTCATAAAGGGTCTCCTTTTCGGGATATGATAGAAATTTCAGGCAAATTGTAAAATTATATCCTACCCATTAAAGCACTCCCAGGCAAGTGACTTGTTTCTAAATTGGGAATTTCAAGGTTTTAAGCTAAAAATGCTTTAACGGGGTCAGCTTTATTTTCCCCTCAAACAACTTTTCCGCAAACGTATCAATCTGGTATAAAGTGATTTCCATTTCAGGTTCCTCTATAGACTTTTAAGTAAATTAACGGTTATTGGGCTTTGGGTATTAGGTGAATGAAATCAACCTTTATGATTTAAGTAGGTCACGGTTCACGGTTCACAGTTCACGGTTTAAAAGCCTCAGTGCCTTCTTTGCCTTTGGCAAAGGCTCATAAAAAACGGCAAATTCCATTAAGTCCCCCTTTCAGCAAAGGGGGATTTAGGGGGATTTTCATCATGGCCCAATACAGATCCCCCTCATCCCCCTTTTACTTCCAAAGGGGGGATGAGACAGGAGCCTTTGCGTGACGAGTATACGCACGGGCTTGTTTCCATAAGTTCCTTTCTGTAAACATATCGCTGCGGCGAAATAAATCGCTTTTTATCAAGCTATCATCAAACTCCGCTGCTCTCACTTTACAACCCCTGTCTCATATCATATAAGAGCGGCTTTGAAGTCAATCCGCCGCTTTAGCTGCAAGATTATTTATCACAAACAGGAGAAATCATGAAATCAGGAAAAGTCGGCGCCAGAATCGCAAAGATCATGCAGGAAAAAGACATCGATGCCGAAGCGCTCGCCGGGCGGACCGGCTTGAACGTCGACTTTTTAAAGCGCCTCGAATCAGAAGATGCCTTTCCGTCTCTGGGCCCGATGTTAAAAATTGCCCGGGCGCTGGGCGTGCGGCTCGGGACCCTTCTCGACGACCAGGTCAGCGAAGATCCCCTGATCGTGCGAAAGGCCGATCAGAAAGAAGAAATCCACATGCTGCCGGACAAGGATAAGCCGGTTGAGCTCAAGTTCTATTCCCTGGGCCAGGGCAAGAACGACCGCCACATGGAGCCTTTTTACATCGAGATTTTTCCGGAATCAGCTCTTGAAAAAAGGCTTTCGTCCCACGAGGGCGAGGAGTTCATCGTGGTGGTCGACGGCGAAGTCGAAGTCATTTACGGCCCGGAGACTTATGATCTGAAGCCGGGCGACAGCATTTACTACAATTCGCTGGTGCCCCACTATGTGAGCTGCAACTCGCCGGAAAAAGCCGCCATTTACGCGGTGCTCTATATCCCGGAGTAAGCGGCCGGCCGTTCGTTATCAATTAAGTCAAAAGTTTGCCGCGCAGTGCGGCAAGTCATAGAGGAGAAAACCAATGGAGCAAGCGCTTTTAAGGGACCGTACCCTGGGGCAGATACTGGACGAGGCCGTGGCGGCGCACCTGGACAACGAGGCTATCGTCTACGTGGACCGCGATTTCCGCAAGACCTACCGGGAATTTGTCGAAGGCGTGGATCGGATGGCCAGGGGGCTGATGGCGCTCGGCGTGCAAAAAGGAGAGAAAGTGGCCATCTGGGCAACAAACATTCCGCATTGGGTGGCGCTTCAGTTTGCCACCGCCAAAATCGGCGCCATTCTGCTCACAGTCAACACGAATTATAAATCCGCGGAGCTTGCCTACCTCTTGAAGCAGTCGGAATGCGAAAATCTGTTTGTGATAAACGGCTACCGGGATTCCGACTATGTGCAGACGGTTTATGAGCTGGTGCCGGAGCTCAAAACCAGCCAGCGCGGCTACATGGAAAGCGCCGATTTTCCCCATTTAAAACGGGTCTTTTTCCTGGGCCAGGAAAAGCACCGCGGCATGTATACCATCCCGGAGGTCGAGGCCATGGCGAGCATGGTCCCGGATGCCGACTATGAG
The DNA here is from genome assembly GCA_046543065.1 of Desulfobacterales bacterium. Lineage (GTDB taxonomy): Bacteria > Desulfobacterota > Desulfobacteria > Desulfobacterales > Desulfosalsimonadaceae > M55B175. The sequence goes on from JBKHAE010000058.1 coordinate 20,356, forward strand.
GCAAGAATTGCCCAAAACCATCCCGACGACGTGGTCAACATGCAGTATACCTCCGGGACCACGGGGTTTCCCAAGGGCGTGAAGCTCACCCACAACTCCACCGGCAAAAACGGCTTTTCCATCGGTGAGAACCAGAACTTTACCCACCGGGACCGCGTCTGCCTGCCGGTGCCGCTTTTTCACTGCTTCGGCTGCGTCCTGGGGGTTTTGGCCGCGGTCAGCCATGCCAGCACCATGGTCATCCTGGAGGCCTTCGACCCAATTCAGGTGATGGCCTCGGTGGAATCGGAGAAATGCACCGCCCTTTACAAGGAAGGGGCCAACGTCCTGCCCGAAGACGTGCGCGATTTCTGCCGCGGCCAAATCAGCTGGTACAAGATCCCCAGGCATGTGGCCATCGTGGATTCATTTCCCATGACCGCCAGCGGCAAGGTCCAGAAATATATCCTGCGGGAGGGCGCCGCAGACTGGTTCCCAGAGGCAGATATGCCCCCGTCTTAATCTTACTCTTAATCTTACTCTTACTCTTACTCTACAAAAACAGCCGCAAATCCCCTTACCAGAGGGATTCTCAACAGACTCTGGCCCTTGCCTCCTTCTCCCCTGGGATAAGGTCGGGAGGAGGGTAAAATTATTTACTTCAGCATCAGTGGATAACACCCTCCCGTTTCTCATGATGCGCGTATGGAATATCAAGGCTGGACTTTAAAAAAATGAAGTTTTTATTGTCGCAAAAACTTATTTGAATATACTGTCGTCCAGAATTCTTAGGACAAAACAAAGCAAAAAAGGAGGGACACATTGAATCAAGCAGTTAAAATCATGCCTTGCCTGGACATGCAGAACGGCCGCGTTGTTAAGGGGGTTCATTTTGTTGACATACGAGACGCCGGTGATCCGGTGGAATGCGCGCGCGCCTATTGCGAGGCGGGGGCGGATGAACTGGCGCTTCTGGATATCACGGCGACGGTTGAAAAAAGGGCCACCATGCTGGATGTCGTTAAACGCGTGGCCGAGGTCACCACCGTGCCATTTACCGTGGGCGGGGGCATTTCAGATGTAAAATCCGCCGAAATGGTGCTGAACGCGGGCGCAAACAAGGTGTCGACCAGCAGCGCGGCCTTCCGGAAGCCCGAGGTAATCAAAGAAATGGTTAAAGAGCTGGGCGCCGGGAACGTGACCGTGGCTATTGACGTGGATCAGAATCCGGCGATGCCGTCCGGCTATGAGGTCTATATTGACGGCGGCCGGACCGCCACCGGCGCAGATGCCATCGAATGGGCAAAGCGGGTTGACGGTTACGGCGTGCCGGTGATTCTGCCCACAAGCAAAGCCGGGGACGGCGCTAAGACCGGTTATGATCTGCCGGTGATAAGGGCGATGAAGGATGCGGTGTCGGCCGAAGTGGTGGCCTCCGGCGGCGCCGGGGAGCTTGAGCATTTCTATCAGGCGGTGGAAGCCGGGGCGACGATTTTGCTTGCCGCATCTGTTTTTCATTTCGGGATGATTGAAATCAGCGACTTGAAGACCTATTTGCGCGAACGGGGGGCGGCTGTGCGCTGAAATCGCCATGAACAAACAGGAATTTGAAATGATCATAAAAAAAGAAACGACTGCGAAAAATTAAACAGGATCACGGAATGAATGAGAAAAAGTTTGATGTCAAAAAACTGCAGAAGCTTAATAATCCGGACAGGTTACGGGACATCCCGCCGGAGTATATCTGGGGCAGAATAGATATCTCAAATCCCTGCGTACTGGTCGATATCGGGGCGGGAATCGGTTTTTTCAGCGTGCCCTTTTTGAAGTTATCAAAAGGGGAGACGCTTTATGCCTGTGATATATCCGATACCATGATTGAATGGATGGAAGAACATATTTGTCCCCAAAATCCCGGCATTAAGCCGCTTAAGATGGAGGAGAACCGTGTGCCGCTGGAGGATGAAACGGCGGACCTGGTGGTC
>JBKHAE010000169.1:0-4324 GCA_046543065.1 Desulfobacterales bacterium
TCAAGCGATTTTCAAGTTTGCCGCAGATACAAGGAAAATGATGTCGAGCTATAGGGGCCTATGCGAGACATCATTTGACGCCGTAGATGCGGTGAAATTGGAAATCGCAAAGGTTTTAGTCCGGATAGCGGTTGTTGATCGCCTCAAATTCATCCACGCTTCTTAAGAAAATATCCACCAGCTGCGGATCAAAACGGCGCTCCCGCTGATCCCGGATAAGGGCCACGACCTTATCGATATGCCATTTCTCCTTGTATATCCGCCAGTGCGTCAATGAGTCAAACACATCAGCCAGACCGGTGATCCGGCCGAAGATATGAATCGCCTCGCCTTTAAGGCCGTTGGGGTAGCCGGTGCCGTCCCAGTGTTCATGGTGCTGCTGGGCCACAATAGCCGCAGCCTTCATAATTCGGCGGTCCGAGCTTTTAAAAATATCATACCCGATCGTGGTGTGATGCTTGATCTCTTCAAATTCCTCGTGCGTCAGGCGGCCGGGTTTGAAAAGGATTTCATCTGATACGGCCACCTTGCCCACGTCATGCATCGGCGCCACAAGCCGCAGCAGATCGGCGTCATCCCGGCTTAAGCCAGCCTTTAATGCCAGAAGATAGCAGAATATGGAAACCCGGTGCGCATGCTTTCCGGTTTCCTTGGATCGATTTTCAAGCACCTCGCCCAGCCTCAGCAGCATTTCCTTGTGCGTATCCACGATTTCTCTATTCAACAGCAGGTTATCAAACGCCACCGCCACATTATTGGAAAAAATCCGAACCAGATCCCGATCTATTTTGCCCAGATGGCTGCAGTTTCTTAGGAACAGCAGATGTTTTTTGCCGCTTTTGGTTTCAAAATAACCCACGTAAACATCGTCAACAAAAAGGCTTTCATTTCTGTCAACGGCCATCTGCAGATAATTCAGCACATCTTTGGAAAAAATCCGGCTCACGTACTGATCCACGGCATGTTCATACTTACCCGTGCCCGCGAGCACCAAAAAATCATTTTTCTCCTTATATGCGCTAAAGCCTGAAAACTCAATATACACCGCGTTTTCATCCAATCGCAAAATGGAGATCAGCTGGGTCAGCACGCCCTGGGCAAACGCTTTAAGTGACTTATTTTCAAAGAGCTTGCCGGTGGATTGAATGATCTGCTCCAGCCCGTTTCGGTTTTTCTCAATAATCCGCAAATCCCGGTAGGCCCTGAGCGCAGAGGTGATGGTGGTGAAAAGCTTCTGAACGGTTAACTCGGTTTTCTCTTTATATTCATTGATGTCATAGTTGATGATCACATCTTTTTCCGGCGCCTTGCCCGGCTGGCCGGTTCTCAGAATAATACGGACGAAATGGTTTTCAAGCTCACGCCGAATATGGCGTACCACCTGCAGGCCGGAGTCATCGGTCTCCATTACCACATCAAGCAGAATGATCGCTGTATCCGGGTGAGCGGCGATTAACGCCCTGGTTTCTTCGCCGGAGTAGGCGCTTAAAAACTTAAGCGCTCGGCCTTCAAACTCGTAGTCATCAAGCACCATTCGGGTGATATGGTGCACATCCGGATCATCGTCGGCAATAATAATTTTCCAGGGCGCCGGCCCGCCTTGTGATGCATTGTGCCGAAGACTCTCCGACCGTCCGGTGCCGCTGCTGGTATGGACGCGCTCCGTCATTTCGCTTCCTCGCACTCCTCCAAGGGAATAATAATACGAATATTTATACCATTGCCGGGTTCGCTTTGACAAGCAATCTCTCCGCCCAGGCTCTGGGTGACGAGGTTGTAGACAATATGCATGCCCAGGCCCGTCCCCCCCTGACTCCGCCGGGTGGTAAAAAACGGTTCAAATATCTGATCAAGGGTTTCTTTCGGCATCCCCCGGCCGTTGTCCTGATACCCGAGATAGAGGCGGCCATCCACCCTTCGGACGCTGATATCAATCCGGCCGTTTTCCATGCCATCAAAGCCATGATTCAGCGAATTCATGACCAGATTGGTAATAATCCGGGAAAATACGCCGGGATAGGAATTTATCTCAATATCTTCATCACAGGTTACGGCGATGGTGTGGCTGGTGCGTTTAAACTTGGGGTGCAGGCTCAAAAGGATTTCATCCAGATAGGCCTTGATATAAAACCACCGCCGGCTGCCGGCGGACTGATCCACTGCCACCTGCTTAAACCCCTGGATCAGCTCCGCGGCGCGTTTTAAGTTGTTGAGGATGGTATGCGAGATTTCTCCGGCGCTTTTTAGGAACTTCTCCAGGGATTGATCGCTCAGGCGGCCGTCATCGATCTGCTTTTGCACCTCTTGGGTCTTTTCCGCCAAAAACGATGCCGCGGTGACCGTCACCCCGATGGGGGTGTTGATTTCATGGGCCACGCCCGCGACGAGCCCGCCCAGGGAAGCCATTTTCTCGGTCTGCACCAGTTGATCCTGAGTTTTTTTTAGATGCGCCATAGAGGCTTTAAGCTCCTGGTTGGCAGCCTCCAGCTCCGTGGTGCGCTCCCGAACCAAATCCTCCAGCGCATGCTTGTGACGGAAGAGCTCCGCATTTAAAGCCTTCATACGGTCGCCGAGGCCGAGCGACAGCAGCAGAACCACCAGGCAGGAGCCAAGCTGGTGGCTTGCATCGGTTAAGATGTTGCTGGGGAGAAATCCATAGGATTTGGCGGAAATCATGAGAACCCCCACAATAAACACGAACCAGGCCAGTATAAAGAACACCGCTTCCCGCTGGCGCCTGAACAGCTGCACTGTCCCGGTTGTTATGACGGCGATTGCGCAGACAGCTGCAAATAAAACGCTAAACTGCGTAGCATAGTAATAATCCACCCAGGGCGCCGCAAAAACCAGCAAACCGCCGCCGCCAATCACTATCAACAGCAGCCGGTCAAAAGTTTTCGCATTTTCCTTTGTCAAAAGGAACCTTCGGGTAAACATCAAAACCGTAAGTCCGCCCAATAGCACCATTATCGGATGGCAGATGCTCGCCCACCAGGTCGCATTCGGCCACAGGAGCTGAAACGCATGACCGTCATGCGCCATGGTGAAAAGGGTGACCGTCAGGGTAAACAGTACCAGATAAAGGTAGCTGGTTTCCCTGATGAACAGGAAAATAAAAAAATTATAAAACCCCAGGGCAAGCATGATGCCGTAATAAAGCCACATGAGGGACTGGTCATGGGTCTTTTTGGTTTCAAAGGCCGCCTGGGACCAGGCATTTAACGGCAGCACGATGGAGCCCTGGGAGGCAAGCCGGATATAGCATTCGTGCGTGCCAGGCGGCGTCTCTACCGGAAAGACGATGGTACGGTAAGCAATGGGCCGCACATGAAACGGCCGGTGATCCCCGCTTTTAAAGTGAAGCCCCGTATCCGGCATGAAAAAATCGATATAATCAACCACCGGATAGTCGTACTCAAGCATCCAGGTAATTGGCCGGCTGGCGGGATTTTCCACCGCAAAGCGAAACCAGAAGGCGGACCGGGAATAACCGAAACTGCTTTTCGCCCCGCCTCCGGGAAGCGGCTGCCATTTTTGGCCGGAGGCGCTAACTTCATCAACCGAGCGCTGGCGGGTTTCATCCACCAAATATTCCACTTGATTCATCAGATGGGTGTGATCAAATCCATCATGAATAACCAAAGGATTAGCCGCCCATAGCGCCTGCGAAACAGCTGACAACTCTGCGCCGATTAAAACAGCTATTAGCAGCATGGCCTTTGAAATAAATTGATGACGCCGCATCGCCTATTTTCCTACCAGTCGACGGGAATCCGGACCGCCTGCCCCGCCTTGTTCTGAAAAAGAAGATAGCCGTTTTTCCGGCCGTAAAGATAAACCTCATGGGTAATTTGAACATCTATCCGGCAGTATTCGACGATCTCATCGATCCGGCCTTCTTTCCACCATTTTAGCGCCTGCATCCCATCCGCGCTTTTTTCAATCCCAAGGCTCACCTTGGCCAGATGGTTGAGCGAAAGGCGGTAGCCCAGGCGCTGATAAATAACTTCCAGCATATCCAGCGTATTTAAACCGGAAAAGTCAAAATCCGAATACCCGCTCAGCACCTGATAGTCAAACCGTTTAATGTTAAACCCGATAATGAGGGCCATCTGCTGCATGTGGGCAATAAGGGCCGGCACATCGGATTCATAGTAGTTATAATATTGGCCGGTCTTTGAATCATAGAGGACCACGCAGCTGATACCCATGTTATGCGACCGGTGCCAGCCCCCGACCTCGTCGGCTGAGCGCTGGGTTTCAAGGTCAAGCACGCCGTAATAAATTTCTTTTTCAGCGTCCTTTTCTGCCGGCTTGGCAACCG
>JBKHAE010000170.1:0-4306 GCA_046543065.1 Desulfobacterales bacterium
CAATTAACTGAAACCGGTCTTCCTTATGGAGGCAGTGAATGAAGCCAGTGGAAATTGCAAAGGGAATTTACAACGTTGGTGTGATTGATTGGAATGTCCGGGATTTTCACGGATACTCCACCGAGCAGGGAACGACCTATAATGCCTTTTTGGTGGTGGATGACCGGGTGGTGCTCATTGATACGGTAAAAAAAGAGTTTGCCGATCAAATGCTGGCCAATATTTCCGAGGTTGTGGATCCCAAAAAGATAGATCTGGTGGTCAGCAATCACACGGAAATGGACCATTCCGGGGGGCTGCCCAGGGTCATGCATTACATCGGGGAAGACAAGCCGGTTTACTGCTCCAGGATGGGGCATAAAAATTTAATCCAGCATTTTGGCGAAAACTTGAATTATCAGGCGGTGGATAACGGTCAGGAGTTAAACATCGGCAGCCGGACGCTGACATTTCTGGAAACCCGGATGCTGCATTGGCCGGACAGCATGTTTACTTACAGCCAGACCGATAAGATCCTGTTTTCAAGCGATGCCTTTGGCCAGCACTATGCGGGCTATGAGATGTTTGATGATGTGGTGGGTGAGGCGATCATGCCGCATGCCAAAAAGTACTTTGCCAATATACTGCTTTTGTATGCGCCAAAGATTTTGAAGCTGGTGGAACAGGTCACGGAAATGGGGCTTGATATCCGGATGATATGTCCGGACCATGGCATTATCTGGCGAAAGGACCCGGGCAAAATTATTAACGCCTATGTCGAATGGAGCCGTCAGGAGCCGGCGCAGAAGGCCATTGTTATCTATGATACCATGTGGAAGAGCACCAAGCTTATGGCAGAGGCCATTGCCGACGGGATTTCAGAAACCGGGGTTGCCGTAACCCCCATACACATCCGGAGCTCCCATCGCAGCGAAATTATGACCGAAGTCCTGGACGCCAAAGCCATTGTGGTTGGCTCGCCAACATTGAATAACGGGCTGTTCCCATCGGTCAGCGATATTTTAACCTACATGAAAGGGCTTCGGCCGAAAAACAAAATCGGCGCTGCGTTCGGTTCCTATGGCTGGAGCGGGGAGTCGGTCAAGCTGATTCATGACGAACTGGCGGCCATGAAGTTTGAGATGCTTGATGCCGGCCTGAAGATCCAGTATGTTCCGGATAAGGAAGGCCTTGGCACCTGTCGGGCGTATGGCAAAAAAATCGGTCAGGCGGTGCTTGGGCAGGCCTCGTGAAGCCCCCGGTTGTGGAGTTAAGCGAATGCATCCGCTGCGGCGTCTGCGAAGCGGTATGCCCGGAGGTGTTTCATCTGACCGAAGCGGGGTATGTGGCGGTGGCGGAGCTTTGCGAATATCCAGTGGCAGCGGTGGACGAGGCGATTAAAAACTGTCCGGTGGATTGTATTTATTGGGAAGCGTAGGTATAGGGTGTAAGGTATAAGGTATAAGGTATAAGGTGTAGGGTGTAGGGTATAAGGTATAGGGTGTAAAAGGGATAATGCCAGAGTATACCAAATTATCCGGATTAAGCGGGCGGCAGCTCAAAAAAAAGGTCCGCCAACTGCTTGCCTCGGATGCGGATATCAATGACATATTGGATGCATTGGCCCAAATTTCAGCCCGGACGGCGGTCAATCCCTTGTTCGCCTGCTTCTATGATGGTTCGCTGCTTGTTAAGTGGCGGGCGGTGGCCGGAATGGGGTTTGTTGTGGCGCAGCTCGCGGAGCAGGAAATGGAGTCCGCCCGGGTTGTCATGCGCCGGCTCATGTGGAATTTAAATGATGAGTCCGGGGGTATCGGCTGGGGCTCGCCTGAGGCTATGGCGGAGATTATGGCAAGGCAGCCAAAGCTTGCCGATGAATACGGCGCTATTGTGGGTTCCTATGTACGGAGTGATCAGAATTTTTTAGAGCATGAGGGCCTGCAGCAGGGCTCGATCTGGGCTGTCGGCAGGCTGGCTGGGCTGCGGCCGGAGCTTTTGCAGGATACAATCGGCGATTTACGACTTTTTTTATCGTCTCCGGATGCCCACCACCGCGGCTATGCGGCCTGGGCACTCGGCAATTTAGGCGCCGTAGAGGCTGTTCCAGAGATTAAAGCGCTTTTGGCGGATAATTCGGAAATCGATATGTTTCGTGATTTGGCGCTTGTTACAACCCATGTCAGCCGTCTGGCTAAAGAGGCGCTGGCAGCCATCGAAAACGGAAAGGGATCATGCTAGTTCTCGGATTGCAGGGAAGCCCCCGTAAAAAAGGCAATACCAACCATCTTTTGAACCTGGTGCTTGAGGCGGCCGCCGGCTGTGGCGCAAAAACCCGCCTGGTGCAGGTTCCCCAAAAAAACATCAAGCCCTGTATCGGCTGCACCAAGTGCGAACGCACGGGGTTTTGTTCGATCGAGGATGATGACATGATGCCGGAGATGTGTCCGCTCCTCCGGCGGGCGGATCTGATTATCCTGGCCACGCCGATTTACTTCTATAACACCACCGCACAACTCAAAGCGCTGATCGATCGGTCCCAGACCCTATGGTCGCGAAAGTATAAACTGGGACTTGTGGACCCGGGCCGCCCTTCCCGCAAAGGGATGATGCTTTCTGTCGGGGCCACAAAAGGCAGGAATCTTTTCGAGGGGATGAGCCTGACCGCCCGGTATTTTTTTGATGCGGTGGGCGCCTCGTTTGACAGCAGCTTAACCTATCGGCGCATCGAAAATATCGGGGATATGAAAAAGCATAATACGGTGGCCGATGATGTCAGAAATGAAATCGAAAACATGGGCCCGGTTTTTCGAAGGAAAAAAGTTCTGTTTGCCTGCCGGGAGAATGCCTGCCGCAGCCAGATGGCCGCCGCATTTGCCCGTTATATGGCCGGTGATGCCCTGGATGTGGACTGTGCCGGCAGTCAGCCGGCCGAACAGGTCAATCCGGTAATGCAGGAAGTTATGGCAGAGATCGGCTATGATATGGCCTTTCGCATCCCCAGAGCTCTTGATTCGGCAATTGAAGATTCAACGCCCCATATTATTGTGACCATGGGGTGCGGTGAGGAATGCCCGCATGTGCCAGGCGTTGAAATGCTGGACTGGGAGCTTCCGGATCCGGCCGGCCAGTCCAAAGAATTCATGCGCCGGGTAAGGGATGAAATCCAGGCCCGGGTGGAGGCGCTGGTCAGCCGAATCATAAATAAATGAGAACCGACAACTCCGTTCTCATCAGTTTTGCAGATCAACGGATGCCCCCCTATTGGACCGATGTTTATACCAATTTATCTATTGCTAAACATTGTACTCAAAGATATACAGAGATAACTAAAACCGATTCAAAGCAATGGGGCCGGCTTGAGCCCTGAAACCTGTTATTCGCTTGGTCAAATTTCAGCTAATCTAAAAAGGGGGATTGCCAAATGAAGAAGAGATGGAAAATTATGGTGGGGCTGATTCTGATTTCCGCTTTAATCGTTTGCCCGGCTTTTGCTGCGGATGAGGCCGGTTCTTCGGGCGAAGAAATGTTGAAAGGGGCTTCGGCATCTGAAGGCGGGCAAGAGACCGCCTCCGGAGAGCAGACAAAGTTGGAAAAAGCAAATGTGCTGCTGGCTACCAAGGAACTGGATAAACTCGAGCAGGCCATTTCCATTTATAAAGAGATCCTGAAAAATGATCCCCAAAATTTTGAGGCCACCTGGCGGTGTGCCAAGGCCTACCGGGAATACGGATATAAAGCCAAACAAAAGAGAGTCTCCGGATGGGAAGACATCTGTGCTGAATACGGCAAAACCGGCATGGAGTATGCCCAGAAGGCAATTGAGCTGAACCCGGATGAACCCCAGGGTTATTTTTTCTACGGCCTGAATGTGGGGGTCTATTCAGATGGCGTGGGCATCATCACCGCACTCAGGGAGGGGCTTAAAAATAAGACCCAGGAGAACCTTGAGAAAGCCTATGAGATCGACAAGACCTTTGACAACGGCGGCCCTATGCTCGCCATGGGGCGGTTCTGGCAGAAGGTGCCATGGCCTTATAATGATGAGGACAAGGCCATGGAATATTACCGGGAGCTTCAGGAAACCGAATATTTCGGCAAGCATGTGGAAGGCTACATCTATCTGTCGGAACTGCTGATGGACAAATGGGGGAAAAAGCCTAAGCAAGAGGCCCGATCGTTATTGAACGAAGCCATTGAAAGCACGGAAAATCCCTATTGGCAGGAGCGGGCCCGGGAGTTGCTGGCCGAGCTGTAGAGACAGAACAAATTTACCGCAGGGCTAATTTGTTCTGTATCCAAATCGAAATCGCTATCGGGATCGGGATCG
>JBKHAE010000059.1:0-21722 GCA_046543065.1 Desulfobacterales bacterium
CGCACTCGCCCGGCCGGATTCCCCCACCGCACGGGTGGGATCTGAGCCGCTGGATAAGTTCGACACGGTGAAGCATTCGATTCCCATGCTCAGCCTGGATAAAGGCTTTAGTGAGAATGAGCTGATTGCATTCGATCAGCGGGTGAAGCGCTCCCTTAAGACGGCGGAAGAGATCCTTTATACAGCCGAGCCCAAGCTGGACGGCGTGGCTGTTGAACTGGTATATAAAAACGGCCGGCTGACCATGGCCTCCACCCGGGGCGACGGAAAAGTCGGGGAGGTCATAACCCCCAACATCAAAACCATTTCTTCAGTCCCGTTGGTGATCACGCCCGCCGGAAGCCAAAACGTACCGGAAACGCTTGAAGTCCGGGGCGAAGTAATCATTACAAAGGATAATTTCGAAGCCCTTAACAAACGCCGGCTGGCTCAAAATCAACCCCTTTTTGCCAACCCCAGAAACGCCGCAGCCGGATCGCTCCGCCAGCTGGACTCGCGGATCACCGCCCGGCGGCCCCTTGAAATCTATATCTACGGCGTGGGCGTGGCCCCGGAATTAACAGCCGCGGATTCTCACGCAGAGGTGCTTCGCCGGCTGGAGAATCTGGGGTTTCGCATTAATCCGCTGATCCGCTACCAAATCGATATTTCAAAAGCCCTGGCCTATTACCGGGAGTTAAATGAAAAACGCCTGTCACTTGGCTATGAGATTGACGGGATGGTGGTCAAGGTGGACCGGTTCTCCTTTCAGCAAGAGCTTGTTGCCAATTCAAAACGCTCGCGTGGGGCGAGTCCTCCATGGGCAATCGCCATTAAATTTGCAGCGCTTCAGGAGCGGACCAAAGTGATAGACATCAAGGTTCAGGTGGGAAGAACCGGGGCGCTGACGCCGGTGGCGCGTTTGGAGCCGGTTAATGTAGGCGGCGTGATGGTCAGCCGGGCCTCGCTTCATAATGAGGATGAGGTCAGGAAAAAAGATGTCCGGATCGGGGACGAGGTATTCGTGCAGCGGGCCGGAGACGTGATTCCTGAGGTGGTGAAGGTGATCACCGCTTCGCGGGACGGCTCTGAAATCCCCTTTGAGATGCCCAAAACATGTCCGGTCTGCGGCGCCCGGGCGGTTCGGGATGAGGAGGCGATTACCCGCTGCATCAACGTCAACTGCCCGGCCCAGCTAAAGGCCAATATTAAGCACCTGGCGTCCAAGGCGGCGTTTGATATTGACGGGCTGGGGGGTAAGGGTAAGCTGATTGACCAGCTGGTGGAGAAAAATTACGTGGCCTCATATGCGGATATTTTCAAGCTATCCCGTGAGCAGTTGAGAGAGCTTGAGCGCATGGGGGATAAATCCGCCGAGAATCTTGTCAATGCCATTTCAGAGAGCAAAAAAATATCTTTGGCGCGATTTCTCTATGCCATCGGTATCCGGCATGTGGGCCAGCATACCGCCAGTATCCTGGCAGAGCGCTACAAGGATTTGGATGCGCTATCCCGGGCATCCACCGAAGAGCTGGAAGCCATAGACGGCATCGGGCCGGTGGTGGCATCAAGCATTTTCGAGTTTTTCAGCCGGCCGGAAAACTGGAAAACCATCCAGGCAATGCTGGACAACGGGGTTGAGATCCAGGCGCCGGCTGAAAGCCCGCAGAGTAATCAACTCGCCGGCCGCACCTTTGTGCTGACCGGTAAGCTTGAAACCATGACCCGGGATGAGGCCAGGCAGCAGATTGAATCCGCCGGCGGCAAAGTGGCCGGCTCGGTCAGCAGCAAAACCGATTATGTGGTTGCCGGCGAATCCCCGGGCTCAAAGATGGAGAAAGCCAGATCGCTCGGGATTGCCGTTTTAAGCGAAGCTGATTTTAAGGCGCTTGTTTCCTGAACTTTTTTCTCTGCTTTGCGTTGACGCGGACAAATGTTTAGTGATTAAATTTGGAGGTGATAGCTATGGCAGACAAAAAACGCATAAGGACAATTATCAAAGGACGCGTCCAGGGCGTAAATTTTCGAATGGAAACCATGCGGGCGGCTGAGCAGATCGGGGTTAACGGCTGGGTCCGCAATAAATCCGACGGAAATGTTGAGGCCATGATAGAGGGAGATGCGGAAAAGGTTGACCAGATGCTGGAATGGTGCCGGAAGGGCCCGCCGGTTGCCCATGTAACGGATATTGATATAACAGAAGAGACTTATAAGGGCGATATGCAGGGGTTTGATGTTCGGTATACCATGTAAGCAAAGAATCCCGGCCCAAAGGCCAGCCAGCTTAAAAACAGAATAAAAAAAGAGGCAGTAACTTCCGCAGGGAAATTACTGCCTCTTAATCATTCAAATGCATTTTTGCAGTTTAAACCGATTCCCTTAACATCTTGCCGGGCTTGAATTTTACAACGTTGCGGGCTTTGATCTTGATGGGATCCCCGGTCTGGGGGTTACGGCCGGTTCTGGCTTTGCGGCGGACTTTCGCGAATGTGCCGAATCCCACCAGCGTCACTTTGCCATCTTTTTTCTTGAGTGCTTTGGTAACGCCGTCCATGAAGGAGTTCAACGCGGCGCTTGCAGCAACCTTTGAAATCCCGGCATCTTTGGCCATTTTTTCGACGATTTCTGCTTTTGTCATACTTCCCTCCCTTTTTTTGATTTAAAGGTTAAAAAAGCCCTGATTAATTGGAACCTTATAGGAGGCATTACCCCATGTCAATACATAAAATGCGATTTTTTCAATTTTTTTTAAAATAATATTCCGTTAAGCACCTTGTCCATTGCGTTTTGAACCGTCAAAGTATCAAGATGCTGTATTACTATGAAATGATACCCCCATTATCATGGCGTCTGGCGATGTATGGCGGTTAATTTAATGCGAAGAGGCTAAACCCTGATATGGCCATGGAGAAGGGGGGTAGGGAGGCCGCATTTGGAGAGAAAATTTTTTAATTTTGCAAATCAGGCTGCGGGTGTTTCCTTATTAATTCTATGTTTCCGCAGCCTAAAACAGCGCATCAATGAACATCTGCGGATCGAACGGCTGGAGGTCGGAAATTTTTTCGCCAATGCCGATATAGCGTATCGGTATGTTAAGGGCATGGCTGATGCCGATGACAATGCCGCCTTTGGCTGTGCCATCCAGTTTGGTCAGCGCAATGCCGGTAATCCCCATGTCCTGATGAAACATTTTTGCCTGGGAGATGGCATTCTGACCGGTGGTGGCGTCAACGACCAGCAGGATCTCATGGGGGGCATCCGGGATCTGCCGGGAAACCGTGCGCTTTATTTTTTTGAGCTGCTCCATCAGATTGACCTTGGTGTGCAGCCGGCCGGCGGTGTCTATGATAACGATGTCTGAATTTCGCGCCTGGCCAGCCTGCACCGCGTCATAGGCCACGGCCGCCGGGTCGGCTTTGTCCCGGTGCTTGACGATATCGGCCCCGGCCCGCTCGGCCCAGATTTCAAGCTGTTCCACCGCCGCGGCCCGGAACGTGTCCGCAGCCCCCAGAACCACATTTTTGCCCTCTGATCGATACTTGGCGGCAAGTTTGCCGATGGTCGTGGTTTTGCCCACCCCGTTGACGCCCACAACCATGATAACATACGGCTTGGTAAGGCTTGGCGGCGGCTCACCGTAATCAATGAACGACTGCATTTCTGTTTTTAAAAGATTTTTAAAGGCTGCCATATCATTTACGGATTTTTTCGCCCGGGAGATCCGGTCGATCAGCTCCATGCTTGTGTCAACGCCGACATCCGCGGTAATCAGGGCCTCCTCGATCTGCTCAAGCGCCTCCTCGTCAATGCCGCCGCCTGAAAAAGCAGATTCGATTTGTCTGGAAAATGACTGCCGGGTTTTGGACAACCCGTTTTTAAGGCGTCCGAAAAAACCGACCTCTTCCTCTTCTTCTTCCTCTTCGATTTCAGGTGCCGGCGGTTCGGCTTCCGGCATTTCTGAATCAGTTTCTGCTTCGGCCGCCGCAATTTCAGCGGTTTCTTCAGTATGCCAGGGAGCCGGCCTTTCCGCCGGCGCCTGCTCTATCGCTGCCGTCTCCGTTTCACCCGGCTTGACGCCGGCGATTTTTTTCAGCTTTCGCCGCCGCCGGATCCGCCGGATCATAAGTATCAGGAAAACAATCAGAAGAAATCCAAGGATCTCCGGCAGAAAACCGGAGATGCGGGTTATTGTCCAGTCCAGGCCGAACTCGAGAAGGGCGAGCAGATCAAGCGCAAATTCAATCATTGGAGCTTCCTTACAGGTTGCGAACTATCATTGTCAGTCGTTGTTTCATCCAGGATCCGTTCGACATCCACAGATACGATTTTTGAAACCCCGCTCTCGCCCATGGTAATGCCATAGAGCACATCGGCGAATTCCATGGAGTTTTTATTGTGGGTGACCATAATAATCTGGGATTTTTCACCGATGATCCGCAGCAGCTCGTTGAACCGGTGAATGTTGACTTCATCGAGCGGTGCATCGATTTCATCCAGAAGACAGTAGGAGGCGGGGTTTATTAAAAAGATGGAAAAAATAAACGCAATGGCGGAAAGCGCCTTTTCCCCGCCGGAGAGAAGGCTCAGGCGGCTTAGCTTTTTGCCGGGCGGATGGATCATCAGTTCCACCCCTGTCTCCAGCGGATCATTCGGCTGGGTGAGCTCGAGCCAGGCTTTGCCGCCTTCAAAGAGCTTCGGGAAGAGCTCGCGGAATTTTTCATTAATGGCTTCAAACGTATCCACAAAGAGTTTCTGCGTGATTTTGTTGATCCGCTGGATGACATTATGCAGGTCATTTAATGCGCTCACCAGGTCATCGCGGTGTTCCACAAAAAAATCATACCTTGCCTTCTGCTCTTCATAGGCGGTAATGGCGGCTAAGTTCACCTCGCCGAGGGATTCGATTTCTCTTTTTATGTCCGTGCGGTTTGCTTCTTCGCGCTCAATGGAAAAATCAGCGCTTTCCACCACCGGCTGGTATTCGTTTACATACCGGGTAAAGGAGTCGGCATATTGCTCCAGGAACCGGTTGGTCACATTATCCTGATTGATTTTGTAACGGGAGAGGTCGAGTTCCAGTTGATGCCGCTTTTCCTGGGCTTTGCTGAGGTGTTGTTTGGTCTTGGCGATGGTGCTGTCAATCGATTTTATCTGCTGGCTCAGCGACTGATATTCTTGTTCGGCTGCTTTAAGCGCGCTGTTTATCTCCTCCATCGCGGTCTGCTCTTCAACGATCCGTGTATTAAGGCTTTGGATGGATTCTTGCGCCTTATGCTGCCGCTCGGTTTTAATTTCAATGTCTGATCGGATGTTTTCGATCTGATTGCCGCTGTCCTCGCTGAATTTGCGGAGCCGGCGAAGGGTTGAGCGGGAGGAATCGAGCTCTGCCTGGAGCTTTGTCATATCCATCTTTAAATTGACCTCATGCTGGTCATGGGATTTGACGGTTTCAGAGAGGGTTTCGATGGTCTGCTTGGTTTCATTCACCGCGGCATCGGCTTCCGCGATATCCTGTTTAATGGCTTCCAGGGCGGTATCATGCTCCGCAATCTCGGTTTCGATGTCCTCCTTTTCCCCTTCCAGGCGCTCCTTTTCCAGGCAGATGATCTCATGCTGCCGCCGGGCATGTTTCAGCCGTTCGGCGGTTTTGTATAAATCCTTTTCTATCTGGGCCCGCTCCGTTTCGATGGTTTGCTTCTGCTCATTGATTTCGTAGAGCGTGGTCTCAAGCTGGCGGATATCCGCCTCAAGCGCGGACTGCTTGCTTTCTTCGGTGGTGATGCGTTCGCTCAAATCGGAAATGTTTTGATTCAATTCCCGGATTTCGTGCTTTTTTTCATAAATACCGGTCAGCTTGCCGGCGCTGCCGCCCACCATGACGCCGGTTGATGAGATAAAATCCCCGGATTTCGTTACCACGGGGGTCTCCGGCGTGGTTTTTTTGATCCGGAGCGCACTGTCAAAATCCTCCGCCACCCGGGTCCAGCCCACCAGGTGCCGGATGGTTGCCTCAAATCCGTTTTCTATACGTAAATGATTGATCAGAAAGTCGGTTCCGTTTTGATCCGGCGCGGGCAGGGGGGATTCATCTTCTAATGAATGCAGGGGCATGAATCCGCATCGGCCGGCATCTTTTTCCCGGAGGTAGTTAATCGCATCCGTGCCGGCCTGCCGGTCTGAAACCAGAATAAACTGAAGGGCTTCGCCAAGGCAGGCTTCAAGGGCCAATTCATAGCTGCCGGCCGGGGTGACGGCGTCTGCGATGGTTCCCAGAATCGCCTGATCCGGCGATTTATTGCCGCCGGTCACCGCTTCCGGGTGCTTCATGATGTGCTTGACCCCGTCTTTATACCATTCGTAGTTCTCTTCCATTTTTTTAAGCGCTGAGTATCGGGACCGCAGTTTGCTGCGCTCATTGATCAGGGTGTTGACGGTTTTTACCTGTTTGCCGAGCGCCTCATTTTTCTCTGAGAGCACCGAGCGGGTGTCGTCGATCTGCGTCTTCAGGTCATCGAGTTCATGGCCCAGGCTTTCATATCGTTCATTGGCATCGGCTTCCGCCTCGGAGAGCTCCTCAACCGTCTGCAATGCTTCGGCCTCATCGGTGATCAGCCGCTTGAGCCGTTTTTTCAGATTGTCCTTGTTGGCCTGGGCATTCTGGTAGATATTCTGATACTTGGCCTTATAGGCGGATAACTCTATTACCCGGCTTTGCCGGGTCTCCAGTTTTTCATTGGCGCTTTTTAATTGCTCGCGGATTTTCTTTGATTTGGCGCTTTCCTGTTCAATTGTGGTTTTAGTTTCCTGGATATCCGCGGAAAGCCGCTTTTCATTTTCCGTTTCTTCAGCGATTTCCGCATCCAGCTGTTCATTTTTTTCAATCAGGTTTTGGTGGGAATTCCGCAATTCATTGATTTCATCCGCCAGCCGGTCTTTTTCCTGCTGCCGATACAAGAGTTCTGATTCCAGCTTATCAAGCTGCCGCTGTTTTTCGCTGGTTTTCGTTCGTTTGTCAGAAATGGCGGCTTCTTTTTCCGAGGTTTCCGATTGAAGCTGCTGAAGCTGGGAGTTTAAATCCGCCAGCGCATCCGACTGGTCGGCATCTTCCTGGGAAAGCGCTGCTAATTCAGCCTCAGCTTTTTCGATCTCTCTGGCATAGGTGAGGTAATAGTGCACGGCGACCCGGGTATCCGTCTCTTTAAGCCGGGCCTTGAGATCTTTGTAATGTTTGGCGGTCTCGGCCTGCTTGAAGAGGCCGGAGAGCTGCTGTTCAATTTCCTCGATGATATCGGTTAAGCGGTCTAAATTCTGGCGGGTGGTCTGTACCTTTTGGAGTGCCTCCTTTTTTCGGGTTTTATACCGCATCACGCCCGCAGCTTCCTCGACAAAACTGCGCCGCTCTTCCGGCGAGGCTTCGGTAATGGCGCCGATATTGCCTTGCTGCACAATGGCGCAGGATCTGGAGCCCATGCCGGAACCAAGAAAAATATTGTGAATATCCTTTAACCGGCAGGGCTGCTTATTCAGCAGATATACGCTTTCCCCGGAACGGTAGAGCCGGCGGGTGATCATGATTTCGGCGTACTGGTCCACCCCGTCCGGCAGATGGCCGCCGTCATTTGCGAGAATCAGGGAAACTTCGGCCAGGTTTAGGGCCGCCCGCTTGTCAGTGCCGGCAAAAATGACATCTCCACTGGACTTGCCCCGCAGCTGTTTGATGCTCTGCTCTCCCATCACCCACTTGATGGCATCAAAAATGTTGCTTTTCCCGCAGCCGTTGGGGCCCACTACCGCGGAAATCCCCGGCGGAAAATCAATGGCGCATTTATCCGGAAACGATTTAAACCCTGAAATTTCGAGTCGTTTTAATCGCATTTAGAAAACTCAGACAGATCCTGCCGGGTTATGGGCCACAGGCCGGATCATTTGGCAAAAATTTAAATTGTTTCTGGGAGAAAGTGTCCAAAACCGGCGAATTCTATGTGGATGTTTGTTTAAAGAATTGGTATATGCAAATTTTACATTCTTAACCTGATTCTGCCAAACTCTGCAATAAAAAATTATGCCTGAAGGATGTGATGAACCTGCTGAATTTGATAAAAAAGTACTGGTTTCTGGCGGGACTTGTCCTGGTTTTTGCCATTACCCTGGCGGACGTGACCAATCTGACGGTTGAGGCCGGGCGATGGTGTAAACAGCATTACGGACCGAATCTGGTCATATTTCTGGTTTTCCTCTTTTCCGGGATGATTTTGGATCCGCGCCGGATTCGGGCGGGGCTGGCTGATTTAAAAGGCACGGTCCACGCATTGATCTTGATTTTTATCATTTCCCCGGTGCTTGCGGCGTGTCTCCAGTTTTTGCCCATTAATGCCGGGATTAAAATCGGGCTGTTCCTGGTGGCCGTCATGCCGACCACCCTGAGCTCCGGGGTGGTGATGACCGGCGCGGCCGGCGGGCGAATGGCCCATTCACTGGTGATCACCGTGATCGCCAATATGCTGGCCGTTGCCACCATACCGATTTCCCTGTCCCTGCTTCTGGAATTGACCGGCAATGAGACCGCCATTGTGATTGACAAGGCTTCGGTTATGATAAAAATCGGATTGTTCGTGGTGCTGCCGTTACTGATCGGTCTTTTTGCCAGATCCCTTCTGTATAGCTGGATTCAGGGCCATACCAGCCGGTTTCAGATAATCAATCAACTGCTTATCCTGGGCATCGTCTGGATGGGCATCGCCCAGTCCAAACCAGTGGTACTGTCCTCCCAGGGTCAATTGTTAATTATCGTCCTGCTGGTGTTTGCCTTTCATCTGACCCTTCTGGGTGCGGCCTGGCTGAGCATCCGGTTTTTTCAGATTCCCCCCGGCCGTCGGGAAAGCATCCTGTTTATGGGGATACAGAAAACCCTTCCCCTATCAGTTATTCTTCAGGTCTCCCTGTTTCCGGAATACGGCGAAGCCCTGCTGGTCTGCGTGGGCCATCATTTCATCAGCCTCATGATTGACGGGTTTATGGTGGGGCGCCTGCGGCCTGTGGCATAGCTATCCTCTTCTAAATGACTTCGGGTATTAGGTTTTGGGTATTAGGTATTAGGTGTAAAATTAAAGGGTTCAGTTTTCAGTTTTCAGTTTTCAGGCTTGCACGCAAAAATATATCTTTCTTCAAAAATACGGCTATGACGCTATATTTAGCGTTTCCATCATTGTTTTGACATGTTATAATTCCATCTAATTTAGCAGAATCCCGCAACAGTCAATTCGCCTCTCCATAGCCAGACGAGAATTTTTATGAATAAACAATCGGTATTCGACAAATTTGCCCGGCATGTTTCCTTGAAGAAGGCGGCATTTTTTCAGGATGCGGGGATTGAATTTGTCTTCGGAAAGCGTGAAGGCCCCTATGTATGGGATATTGAGGGGGAAAAGCGCCTGATTGACTGCCACACAAACGGCGGGGTGTTTAACCTCGGCCACCGGCATCCGGAGGTAGTTTCGGCTTTGCTCTCTGCCATAGATGATGTGGATATCGGCAACCACCATTTTGTAAGCCGGGAGAAGGCCGAACTGGCTGAGCAGCTGACCGGACTCTGCCCGTATGGAATGAGCTATGCGATTTTCGGTGTCAGTGGGGGCGAGGCCATTGATACGGCCATCAAGATCGCCCGAAAAGCCACCGGCCGAAAAGGGCTTGTTTCCGCTAAAGGGGGCTACCATGGCCATACCGGGATTTCCCTGGCCGCGGGGGACCCTAAATACAGGGACTACTTTCTTTCAAGCTCCTCGGATTTCATCCAGGTGCCATTCAATGATCCGGCTGCGCTTGAAAACGCCATGAATTCGGATACAGCTGCGGTGATCTTTGAAACCATTCCCGCTACTTTGGGCATGCCGATGCCGGATAACGATTTTTTCTCAAAAGTCCGCGCGCTTTGTGATCAAAACAATACCCTTCTGATCATCGATGAGGTCCAGACCGGTCTGAGCCGGACCGGAAAGTTCTGGGGGATTGAGCACTACCAGACTGTGCCGGACATGATTGTAACGGCCAAAGGCTTGGGCGGAGGTGTTTATCCGGTGACCGCGACCATTTTAAAGACCGAGCTGGAGGCGGTCTTTCATGAGGATCCGTTTATCCATATTTCCACCACCGGCGGGGCGGATATCGGCTGCCGGGTGGCCGGGAAAGTGTTGGAGATCTCTTCGGAAGCAGGTTTTCTGGACCATGTAAATGAGCTGACCGTGGTATTTGCAAACGGCATGGCAGCGCTTGGACAAAAATATCCGAGGGTGATATCGGATTATCGGCAGAAGGGCTTGATGTCCGGCATAAAAACCCCGCATACGGATTTCGGCCCGCTTCTCTCCAAGGCCTGCTTTGATGCGGGGCTGCTTTGCGTGTATGCGGGAAATGATACGTCTGTTCTGCAGTTTCTGCCGCCGTTGATTATTGAAAAATCAATGGCGGAAGAGATTCTCCAGCGCCTGGACCGAGCAATGGAGATAACCGCCCAATTTGCCGGATAAATTTTTTTCGGTTGGATGGCCATTTAAAACAATATCTCTATGGTTTCGATTGACGCCCGCTTGTTAACCGATTTTGAAAACGGGCTGAATCCGGCGGCCCCTGAAAAAAGCCGGATACCGCCGAAAATCCTTGGGTACGGAGAGATATCTTCAACATTTATGATTCCCCGGATGCCGGGGATCGCTCTGAAACGTATGCCGCCGTTTGATAATGCCGCATCGGTTGAATCTCATCAATCCATTGTCGATATTTATTGCCGGGTACTCTCGGAAAAATGCCGCATCCGGGTGCCGGCCTTTAAGTTTTTCAGCCTTATCAACCAATACAATGAATATATCCTCTATGTTGCGCAGGAGCAGCTCTCTGAAGCCGGCATGGGCCATCAATTGCTGAAACACATTGATTCCGATGGATTAAAAGCCATGCTTCAAACCATTATGGGAAAGTTGGTCAGTGTCTGGCGGATAAATGCCAACCCGAAGTCTGATCTAATCCTTGGGCTGGACGCCCAGATTTCCAACTGGCATTTTAATATTCAGCGCAGCAGCTTTACCGAGCCGGTCTATTTGGATGTTACCACACCCCTGATGCGGGTTAAGGGCAAGGAGCAGCTGAATCCGGAGATTTTTTTAAAAAGCTGCCCCGGTTTTCTGGTCTGGCTGGTCCGGTGGCAGTTTCTGGATGAAGTGCTGGACCGGTATTATGACCTGCATCAGGTGCTGGTTGACCTGGCGGCAAATTTTTACAAGGAGGACGCCGCCCAGCGAATTCCCGGTACCTTGCGCCTTGTCAACCGATATCTCTCGGAGCTTGCGCCGGACCTTTTGGTTGAACCAATAACCGCGGAAGAAGTGCAGGCTTACTATAAAAACGATGCCTTTATATGGGCCTTGTTCCTGACCTTGCGCCGGTTCGATCGATTTATCACCACCAAAGTCCGCCGCAAGCGGTATAATTTTCTCCTGCCAGGCAAAATCAAGAGGTAGACCGGGCATGTGCGACACCCTTGTCATCCGCCAAAACGGAATGACATTTTTTGGCAAAAACAGCGACCGGGAACCCGGCGAAGGCCAACTCGTGGCAAGAATACCGCCGGTAATAAATGGCCGGGAGAATAGCCTTCGGGCCACCTACATTGATATCCCACAGACGCACTCCAGGCACGGCTTGCTTCTGTCAACGCCATTCTGGATTTGGGGCGCGGAAATGGGGACCAACGATCAGGGCGTGGTTATTGGCAATGAAGCCGTTTTTACAAGGGTTAAGGAAAAAACAGACGGCCTCATCGGAATGGATCTTCTGCGGCTTGGGCTTGAACGGGGGGATACGGCAGAGAAGGCCCTGCAAGTGATCACAGAACTACTGACCGCCTATGGCCAGGGCGGTATCTGCGGTTTCAGGGACCGAAAGATGCGTTATGACAACAGCTTTATTGTTGCGGACCCGGCATCTGCCTGGGTGCTTGAAACAGCCGGGCGGCATTGGGTGGCTAAAAAAGTCACCGCCTTTGCGGCGATTTCCAACTCTTTGACCATAGGGGCGGATTTTGATTGCAAATCGGAAGGCATCGAAGATTTTGCCAGGAAAAAGGGGTGGCTTCCTAAAAACAGGGATTTTGATTTTCGAAAAACCTTTGATACCCGCCTGATGCCGTATTTTGCCGGTGCAAAAGAGCGGTTGGCGACCAGCCGGAAGTGCCTGCGCCAGATGCCTGACCTGTCCCAGGACGGTTTGCAGCAGATGATGAACATCCTGCGGACCCATTTCAGACCCTCTGCCTCACCGGCCTCGGGGTCAAATGCGGATATCTGTATGCACGCCGGCGGGGTCATCCGCCAAAGCCAGACCTGCGGAAGTATGGTTTCCGCTTTAGCGGCGAAACGCCATCGGCATTTTCTAACCGGTACTTCAGCCCCTTGTCTCTCTGTTTTTAAACCGGCTGATTTTGATTATGAGATGCCATATTTTGTTTTAAACCCGGATACAGAAACGGTTAAGGGGTCTTTGTGGGCCCGTCATGAGCATATCCACCGCCGCCTGCTGTTTGATGAGAAGGGACGCGGGCAATTGCAGTCAACTATATCCCCCACAGAAACGGCGACGCTTTCCGCTCCCAGTCGCTCGGAGGCTGACCAAACTGTCAGGGACTGGGAAGAGAGAGTGCGCTTAAAGTATCGACACAAGCCGGTGAGGTATCCAAAGGCAAGCGCCTATGCCCGATTCTGGAAGCGCGCCAACCGGCTGGACGGGTTTAATTTTTGACGGCCTATTTTATGAGGTACCCGGATGCCAGCTGCCGATACTGATGCACCTGGTTGGCTGCCCAGGTGTCGTCTTTTTTCAGTTCATGGGCCATAAGTTCGGCGACTTTGGGCGCCATTTCCATGCTGGCCCGGGCATCCAGCAGCAGCGCCCGGGTCCGGCGGGAGAGGAAATCCTCAACCGTGCGGGCCATCTCCCGGCGCACCGCATAGATCACTTCTGCGGCCACAGTGGTGAAATTTGCGTGAAGTTTTTCCTTATAGGCGCTATTTTCATTCATCAGATCGATAATGGACTGCGCATCAGATCCGTAGATGGCCAGATCACCGAATTTTTCGCTGTTTCTATGAAATCCGTGAATATGAAGATCTGCGGATACAGACGATGAGTCCGGCAGTTGCGCCACGGTGGCGGCCTGATCAATGGTGTCCTCCGCCATCCTCCGGCAGGTGGTCCATTTTCCGCCGGTGATCGTCACCAGGCCGGATCGGGAGATATGAATGGTATGATCGCGGGAGATGGCCGCGGTATTGCCGTCTGAGCCTTCGCTGACCAGGGGCCGCAGGCCTGCGAATATGCTTAATACATCACTCGGCGAGGGGTCTTTGGTGAGGTAATGGGCGGCATGGGTCAGCAGAAATTCGATTTCTTCTTCCATGGCCCGCGGCTCCAGGGAGATGTCCTTTACCAGCGTGTCTGTGGTGCCCACAACGACCCTGTCATGCCAGGGCGTGGCAAAAAGGACCCGGCCGTCCGCGGTATGCGGCACCATAATGGCGCTGTCTCCCGGCAGAAATGATTTGTCAAGCACGATGTGAATGCCCTGGCTGGGCATGATCATTCCTTCCGTGTCGGGCTCATCCATTTTTAAAATGCTGTCCGTAAATACGCCGGTGGCGTTAATCACCCCTTTGGCCGGGATGTCGTATTCCGTTCCGGCCTCCATATCCTTGGCTTTAACCCCGGAGACGATGTCGTTCTCTTTTTTCAGGCGGGTGACCTTCATATAATTGAGCATAGTGGCCGACTGCTCGGCCGCGGTTTGGGCCATATTCACCGCCAGACGCGCATCATCGAACTGGCCGTCATAATAAATAACGCCCCCGCGAAGCCCCTTGGTCTCGATAGTCGGCAAATATTCCAGGGTTTTTTCCTTGGATAAAAACTTGGAGTGGCCGAACCCGTGTTTTCCGGCCAGCATATCGTAGACCTTGAGCCCGATGCCGTAAAACGGGCCTTCCCACCAGTCGTAGTTGGGCACCACAAAACGGAGGTTGTGAACCAGGTGCGGGGCGTTTTTTCGAAGCAGCCCCCGCTCTTTCAGGGCTTCCAGAACCAGGGTGATGTTACCCTGCTGCAGATACCGCACGCCCCCATGGATCAACTTGGTACTCCGACTGGAAGTGCCTTTGGAAAAGTCGTCCTGCTCCAGCAGGATAGTCTGATAACCGCGGGATGCGGCCTCAATCGCGCAGGCCAGCCCCGTGGCCCCGCCGCCGATGATGACAAAGTCCCAGGGTTGATTGGCATGTTGAATTCTGGACAGCATTTCATCGCGGTTCATGGATACCTCCGTCGGAATTGGATTGATTCGGTTCTTTTTTTTGCATGATATGTTGATTCAGAAAGTCGACAATGGTTTCGCGAAAAGCCAGGGGAAAATCATTATGCCCGCAGTCATAGGATACCATTTGTCCGTTTGGCGACGCCTCGTAAAGACGCCTGCCATGCTCCCAGGGGATGACTTCATCCTGCCGGCCATGGATGATTAGAAGGGGTTGTTGATATTGGGAAACCGCGCTCAGGTTATCGAATGAATCCCGGGTGAGGCTGGCCGGCGCCAGATAGCGCTTTACAAAAAAACGGGTGTCCGTAAAGGTGCACATCAAAATTATAGCCGCAGACGGGCGGTGCCGCGACAATTCGCAGACCGCGCCGCCGCCCAGTGAGCGGCCGAATAAAACCACCTTTGAAGCGTCCACTTCCGGCCGCCGGGTGATAAGGTCATAGGCGTTTGTAAAGGTCTCTGAAATGCTTCCCATGGACGGCCGCCCCGGGGACCGGCCGTAACCGGGATATTCCACCAGCAGGACCCCGAGCCCCCGGGCGGCCATATAAAGCCCGTCTGCCAGGTTATCATCAATCAGTTCCCCGTTTCCATGGGCAACGATCATTATGGGGTGGGGCGGGACGCCGGTTTGCGGCTTTAAATACCAGGCTTCTACTTGTCCAAATTCGGTGGGGATCCAAACCACTTCACCGGATTTATCCGAGAGGTCCGGCCGGGCCGGGGTCTGAATAATTTGCCGCGGAAACATCACCGGCCGCTGGGCCAGAAATATCAGGCCGCAGTAGGCGGCGTACAGAACAAAGGCACCGGCCGCAATTTTAAACATGATGGGTATCAATGAATTGATTTTTTAGTTCAGCCATTCGGTTAACGGAGGCAAGTCCTTCCGCATAAAAACCGTCATCCTCACGCATGGACTGCAAAATTTCATCCCGCGCGGCTTCAATGTTCGGGCCGGGATGGCAGATCAGGGCGATATCCACATTTGCATTCATCACCTGCTGAATAATGGTTTTAATGTCATAATGCTTGGCAATCGCCCCCATGTCAAGATCATCGGTGATAACAAGGCCGTTATAGCCGAGCTTTTGCCGCAGCAGTTCGTTTGCGATTCTTGCCGAAAGACTGGCGGGCCAGTCCGGGTCAAGGCCGGTGTATCGAATGTGAGAGAGCATGATGCCGGCTGTCTGATTTTCGACCGCGGCCCTGAAAGGAATCAGATCATAGGCTTCCATGTCCGCGAGGGGACTGTCCAAACTCGGGAGATCATGGTGGGAGTCTAGAACCGTCCGGCCGATGCCGGGAAAATGTTTGGCCACAGCCATGAGGCCGTTTGTTTGAAAATGCCGGATTACTGTGCTGCCCATCTGCGCCACATATGCCGGGTCATGGCCGAATATGCGTTTGGCATTCACGGAGTCAAAGCCTTCAGGGGCGACATCTACGACCGGGGCCATGTTCATGTTAAAGCCCGTCTCGGTAAGCTCTTTGGCGGTTGTTTCCGCAAATTCGATCGCATCTGCCGGCCCGCGCATGGCGGGGTTTCCGGGAAACTCCGTAAATGGGGCCTTAAGCCGGGCCACCACGCCGCCTTCCTGGTCCACGGCAATAAATAAGGGCGGCTGACCGCAGGATCTGGCATAATCCTGGATGGAAAAGCACAGGCGGCGGACTTGCGCCGGGTCTTGGATGTTTCTGGCAAAGAGAATCACCCCGCCCGCTTTAATCGTATCAATCTGATATTTTAACTCATCGGTCAGCTCGGTGCCGTCAAATCCGACCATCAGCCGCTGGCCGGCGAGCTGTTCGATTGAGAGATCATTTGCCTGCATGATTGCGACCCCGCTTTATCAGGCTTGCTTGTCAAGTAAACGGATTGGTGCGTTTTTCCGTTTCTATGGTGGATGAGGGGCTTTCGCCGTAGTCATGGCCGGGGGGATACTTCCAAGTGCCATCTAGTTGCTCGTTTTTGAGCGGGGCTGATAGCTGCACAGGGGTTCTTCGGCCAGATAGTCGCCGGTGGCTTCATAGGCCCGGGCGCGGCATCCCCCGCAGACGGACTTGAACTCGCAGGCCCCGCATTTGCCCTTGAGGTTGTCAAAATCCCGCAGCTGGTTAAAGATCTCGGAATGCCACCAGATTTCTGAAAACGGGGTTTGGGTGACATCGCCGCAGTTTAGATCCAGAAATCCGCAGGGCTGCACAATGCCCGTGTGCGAGATAAAGCAGAAGGAAGTGCCGCCCAGGCAGCCCCGGGTGACTGCATCCAGGCCATGGGTGTCATAGGTTACAGACAGGCCTTCCTGGCGCGCCCGCTGCCTGAGAATCCGGTAATAATGCGGGGCACACGTGGCCTTTAGCTGCAGATTGGTTTTCTGTTTTTGATCGTAAAACCAGTTCAGAGTGTATTCATATTCCTCTGCGGTGATGGCCTGGTCCACGATATACTTGCCTCTGCCGGTGGGCACGAGCAGAAAAATGTGCAGCGCCACAGCGCCCAGGTTTTCCGCCAGCTTCAGGATCTCGGGAATCTGATCGTAATTGTATTTGCTGATGGTGGTGTTGATCTGAAATTCAATACCCTGGGATTTGGCCGCCTCAATGCCGCGAAGCGCGCCATCAAACGCGCCCTCAACGCCGCGGAAGCCGTCATGCCGCTCTTTGGTGGCCCCGTCCAGGCTGACGCTGATGCGCTGGATGCCGGAGGCCGCCATTTTTCGGGCCACCGCTTCGGTAATCAATGTGCCGTTGGGCGCCATCACCATGCGAAGCCCCTTGGCCGTCCCGTATTCCGCCAGTTCGAAAATATCCGGCCGCATGAGCGGCTCGCCGCCGGTTAGAATGACGATCGGCTGGCCGACTTCAGCGATCCGGTCAAGCAGCCGAAGCGCCGCCGGGGTATCCAGTTCCCCGGCATAATCCTGGTTGGTGGCCGCGGCCCGGCAGTGGGCGCAGTTTAGGTTGCAGTTCCGGGTCACCTCCCAGGCCACCAGCCGAAGGTTGGCGTTTTTGGGGGTGGATGCCTGGTTTAGGGGATGGGATTCGGGCGTTTCAGCACTCAATAGGGCTTTTCTCCAAAAATTATTTAGCCGCGTTTAATGCGGCGGCGGCATCCATGGCAAAGTAGGTGAGGATCATGTCCGCACCGGCCCGCTTGATGCCGGTTAAGGTCTCCATCATGACTTCGGTTCCGTTTAGCCAGCCCATCTGTTCGGCAGCCTTGATCATGGCGTACTCACCCGAGACGTTATAAGCGGCCACGGGCAGATCGATTTCTTCGCGCACCCGGTAGATGACATCCAGGTAGGGCAGGGCGGGTTTGATCATGATAATATCCGCGCCTTCCTCCACATCCATGGTGACCTCCCGGATGGCTTCCTGTGCATTGGCCGGATCCATCTGATAGGTCCGCCGGTCCCCGAACTGCGGGGCCGACTCTGCGGCTGCCCGGAATGGCCCGTAGTAGGCGGAGCAGTATTTGGCCGCATAGCTCATAATGGGCACCTGACTTAGGCCATTGTCATCCAGGCCCTCGCGGATGGCGTTTATCCGGCCGTCCATCATATCCGACGGCGCCACCATATCCGCGCCCGCCTGGGCATGGGAGATGGCCGTTCGGGCCAGGAGATCCAGGGTAGCGTCATTGTCGATGATTCCCTTTTCGACTACGCCGCAGTGGCCGTGATCCGTATACTGGCAGAGGCAGACGTCGGTAATGACCATCAGATCCGGCAGCTTCTTCTTAATCTCCTTGATCGCTTTCTGGACAATGCCGTCTTTGGCATAGGCCCTGGTGGCCAGCTCATCCTTTTTTTCAGGGATGCCAAACAGCATGATGGCCGGAATCCCCTGTTCATAGGCCTGGGCGGCAGCTTTGACGATATGCTCTATGGATAGCTGATAATGACCGGGCATGGATGGAATCGGGTTTTTGACATCCTTTCCGCCAATGGCAAACATGGGCAGAATCAGATCATCCAAGGAAAGCGCTGTCTCCCGGATCATCCGCCGAAAACCGGCAGATTGGCGCATGCGTCTGGCACGATAGTCCGGAAATAGCATGTTGATTACCCCTTTATTTCATTGCTGCTGATTTCTTCATCCGTGAGGTAGCAGGCCGGATCCGGCGCCCACAGGTCACCGGTCACGGCTTCAGCGCGAACCCGGAAATTGCCGCCGCAAATGTCTAACCACTGGCATTTGGCGCATCGGCCGGTGACATAGGCTTTTTTGTTTTTAAGTTTTTTCATCAGGGGATCGGACAGATCGGTCCAGATTTCCGAAAACGGCCGGTTTCGCACATTGCCGAAGCTCTTGTGCCGCCAGAACTGATCCGCGTAAACCTCCCCGTCCCAGCTGATACAGCCGATGCCCCGGCCGGAATTGTTGCCCTCGTTCATTTTAAGCAGCTCCAGAACCTCTGCGGCTCGTTTTTTGTCTTCTTTTAACAGGCGCAGATACACATACGGGCCGTCCGCGTGGTTGTCCACGGTCAACACTTCTTTGGGTTTGCCCTTGTCGTGGAGCTCTTTTGTCCGGTCAATAATCAGATCAACGGTCTTCCGGGTTTCCTCATGGGAGAGATCATCGTTTACCAGCGAAGAACCGCGGCCGGAATACACCAGATGATAAAAACAGATCCGCGGGATATCGCGCTCCTCCAGAAGGTCAAAGAGATACGGCACATGATCGGCGTTGAATTTATTGATGGTAAACCGAAGCCCCACTTTAATGCCTTCGGCCTGGCAGTTTTCAATACCCTTCATGGCCATGTCAAATGCGCCGTCCACACCGCGGAACTTATCGTTTATGGCCTTGTTGCCGTCCACGCTGATGCCCACATAGGAAAGGCCGATATCCTTAAACACCCTGGCCGTTTCCCTGTCAATCAGCGTGCCGTTTGTGGAGATCACCGCCCGCATTCCCTTTTCAATGGCATAGGCTGCGAGTTCAGGCAGATCCTTTCGCATCAGGGGCTCTCCGCCGGAAAAAAGGAGCACCGGCGCACCCATCGCCGACAGATCATCGATTAAGCGCCTGCCCTCTTCAGTTGAGAGCTCATTGTCCTGCAAGCCGGCCTTGGCATGGGCATAGCAGTGGATGCATTTCAGGTTGCATTGCTGCGTAATATTCCAGACCACCACGGGTTTTTTATCTTCTGAAAACTGCAGCAGATGGGAAGGCAGATCCCTGGAACTGCGGCTGTAGCGCAGGGCATCCGACGGCTCAATCGTTCCGCAATAAAGTTTTGATATTCCAATCATGGCAAATTTGCATCATTTTTAGGGAGTTTCATTTATACCTAAATATAGGTTATAATAATTACGGCGTACACCAAGGTACGCCGTAATTATTGTCTACGGTCTTATAAAATTAATCAAGCTGTGTAAATGGTTTTTATGCGGTTAAGCCGCTCCCGCCATCCATATTCAGATTGACTTCGCTCATGTCTGCATTGACCTTGTTAAATTCGGATTTAATCAGCTGATTGAGAAAGGTCTCCGGATTTTCAAGGGCATAGCGGGAAATAAAGAACCGGTTGCGGCCGGTTTTTTCACGGATGAGCTTCAGCCCGTACTCAAAATCTGAAGAAAGCTTTTGATCGATACGATTGATTCCGGCAGAGCGATCAATCAGCTTTTCAAGCATAAAGTCAACCGCATCCTCTTCAAGTACGATATTTACCTCATGCCGGCTGTAAAATTCAATCTCAATCCGTTTGATTTGATCGTAATAGGATTTAATCGCTTTTATCGCATGACCGATTTCGGATACATTATTACAGTAAAACTCGGCAATCCGGTCAATCCGGTACGATGAAAGTGGCAAGCCATACTGACTGGCCAGGCTGTTCCGGTTTTCTTTGAGATAGGATTTGATAAATCCTTTATACTCGTTTGTTATCTGATCAAAATCCGACAGTCGTTTATCGCTGTCCAGTCCGTCCAGCCAGCGGCTGAGCACCTCTTCCGGACTTCTGATAACTTCCATGGTGACCGGAAAATGCTTAATATTTGTTGATGGCAGATGGGTCTCAAACGGAATCAGTGCCTGTTCGATCACGCTCACCAGCCCGCGGGCGCCGGTATTCTCGTGCTGCGCCTGCTCAGCCAGGTAGGTCAGCGCATCATCCGAGAACTTTATGTCAATTCCATAGGTGGCAAAATCCATCCGCTTATTAAGTATTACCGGATTATTGGGATTTCTCAGGATATCTAGCAGATCCTGATGCCGGAGTTCCTCGAAAACCGCTTTTACCGGAAGCCGGCCAACGAATTCAGATTCAAAGCCGTATTCAATGATGTCTTCGGCTTTGGTCTGCTGCAGGATTTTGGAGGCCTTTTCCCGATTCCGCATTTTGGCGCCGAATCCCATGCTCTGATCGGTGGTGCGTTTTTTGATGATTTCGGTCAAATCGCCAAACGCGCCGCTCATGATAAACAGGATATTCTTGGTGTTGACTGATTTTCTCTCGCGCTTGCCGGTTTTTTTGAACTGCTCGACTTCCTGGATCATGGAGATCGGGTCATGCGGCACCTTCATCTCAACCTCGGTCTCTTCCATAGGCTTTAAGAGGGCCCGCTGAACACCGGTCCGGGATACATCAGCCCCCGCCCAGTTCTGACTGGAAGCGATTTTATCGATTTCATCGATATAGATGATGCCGTATTGCGCCAGATCGATGTCATTGTCGCTCTCACGGACCAGGTCACGCACCAGATCCTCCACGTCGCCGCCCACATAACCGGTTTCACTGAATTTTGTGGCATCGCCTTTGACAAACGGAACGCCGAGCTTCTGGGCGATCAGCTTGATCATATAGGTTTTGCCTACGCCGGTCGGCCCGATCATCAGGACATTGTTTTTAATTCCGCCGGTAATTTCTTCTCCGCTGCCATGACCTCCTTTCTGATAGCGGATCCGGTTGAAGTGGGTGCAGATTTTGGTGGCCAGGATCTGTTTGGCCGCATCCTGGCGAATAATATACTGATCCAGATATTTGATCAGTTCTTCGGGTTTAAGATCAAAGTCAATGTCATGCCGGTATTTCCCGCTTTCATCGCCTTCACCGGATTCTTCTTCCTGGGGCATGACGATCGGGGATACGATTTTTACCTGATCCCCGTACTTACGACTCAGAAAGTCGCTGATCTCTTTTTCGATTTCTCTTGGATTGGGTATTTTCTGCTGTTTTTCTCTCATAGTGGTTTCAATATAATCACAGGCCTGTTGAGATTCAAGACCGGTGACCCGGAAATTATCACCGGTGTGCGCATACCGGATTGTTGGCCCAGGGCTAATTTGTTCTGTATCCAAATCGAAATCGCTATCGCTATCGGGATCGGGATCGAAAAAAATATGACCCTTGGACACGAAAAACTGG
>JBKHAE010000171.1:0-4176 GCA_046543065.1 Desulfobacterales bacterium
CTGCCCTTTTTTCAGTTAACCGCTTTTTTGATTAATGCCGCCCTGGCTTTTCATGTTGGCGCGACCGTCGTT
Source organism: Desulfobacterales bacterium (assembly GCA_046543065.1). Classification (GTDB taxonomy): domain Bacteria; phylum Desulfobacterota; class Desulfobacteria; order Desulfobacterales; family Desulfosalsimonadaceae; genus M55B175. The sequence continues at coordinate 73 of JBKHAE010000171.1, forward strand.
ATCATGGAAAAGTTTAATCCCCAATTATTCGTGGAACTGGTTGAAAAAGAGGGGGTTACATTTTTTGGCGGGGTGCCGACAATTTTTCAGATGCTATACGACGAAACGAGAGATGCTTCGCGTTTAAGCAGCTTTCGCTTCGCCATATGTGCAGGCGCCCCGCTATCTCCAAGGTTAAGAACGGATTTTGAAAATCACCTGGGGCTTAGGATCATTCACTGTTACGGGAGCACCGAAACTCCGTTGATCGCAGCATATGAGAGGCCGGACCACCCTCCAAGAAGCGTTTCAGTGGGGCATACAGCACCGCATGTGAAGGTAAGACTGGTTAAATCCGACGGCCATCCGGCAGGGGTTGATGAACCCGGAGAAATTCAGATTAGTGCTGAAAATGCGCTCAAACGCTATTGGAATAATCCTGAGGCGACCCGGGAGGCCATCCATGACGGATGGTTTGCCACCGGAGATATTGGAAAATTCGATCAAGAGGGCCATCTGTATATCGTGGATCGGGCAAAAGATATGATTATAAGGGGTGGCTTTAATATATATCCTGCCGAAATCGAAAGAGTGCTGCTTACTGATCCCAGGATCAAAGAAGCGGCGGTTATTGGTGAATACCATGAAAGGCTGGGGGAAATTCCTAAGGCCTATGTGGTTCCGGAAAACGGGGCACAAATCGCAGAAACAGATGTCATTTCGTTAACACGCGAAAAATTAGCCAAATTCAAAGTATTAGAAAAAGTAGAGTTTGTTTCTGCTGATTTTTTCCCGCGGAATGCATTTGGAAAGATCCTTAAGGAGAAACTCAGGCATAAACTTATCAATGGGAGTAATGAATAATGGCCTTGATGACAGGGAAAGAATATATTGAATCGCTTAAAGGGCTGGAGCTGGAAGTCTATTTTATGGGCAAAAAAATTACACATGTGACCGAAGAGCCCATGTTCCAACCGCATATCCATACAGCGGCGATGACCTATGAACTGGCCCATGATCCTGAATACCGGGAAGTCATGACAGCGGTGTCCAACTTAAACGGCGAAACAATCAACCGGTTTACCCACGTTCATCAGAGTATTGATGACCTTGTTAAAAAAATCCGCATGATGCGGCTTTTGGGGCAGAAAACCGGCACCTGTTTTCAGCGCTGCGTGGGCCTGGATGCCTTGAATGCGCTCTATGTTACAACCTATGATCTCGATAAGGAGCGGGGGACCGATTATCATCAAAAGTTTCGGGATTTTCTGCTGCACGTGCAATCCAGGGATTTGATGTCTGCAGGGGCAATGACCGACCCGCGAGGGGATCGCAATTTGCGGCCATCCAAGCAGAAGAATCCGAATGCTTACCTGCACATAACCGAAAGAAACGATGAGGGGATCCTCGTCAATGGGACCAAGGCCCATATCACGGGGGTGATCAATTCCCATGAAATTGTTGTTCTGCCAACCCGTGCCATGGGCGAAGACGATGCGGATTACGCCGTCGCCTTTGCCGTGCCGGTTACGACGCCGGGCATTAAATACATCTTCTCCCGTCAAACGAATGACTCCAGGCGTCTTGACAGCCCGCTGGATGCGGGTAACCCCAAATATGCAATTGTCGGCGGGGAGGCCATCGTTGTTTTCAATAACGTTTTTGTGCCCTGGGAACGGGTTTTTCTGGCAGGCGAATACGAATACGCCGGACCGTTGGTGGAAACCTTTGCCGGTTATCACCGGTCTAATTACGGCGGCTGCAAGGTAGGGCTGGCTGATGTCGTAATTGGGGCCTCGGACTGGATCGCGGATGCGCATGGCGTGGGCAGGGCCTCGCATATTGTGGATAAACTCACCGAAATGATCTCTATGGCGGAAACCTGCTGGTCCTGTGCTTTGGCTTGCTCCTATGAGGGGGCCAAAACCCAATCGGGCGCCTATAATATTAATCCGATGCTGGCCAATGTGACCAAACTAAATATTACCCGCATGGTATATGAATGGATGCGGGTCGCCCAGGATATTGCCGGCGGGAAAATTATTACCCTGCCCTCGGAGATGGACCTCGATCAGCCGGAATTGAAAGAGGTGCTTCAGGAGTGTTTTTGCGGCCGGGATGGGGTTTGCGTGGATGATATTTTTAAAATGCTGCGTTTGGTCGAAAACATGTCCGTCGGCGCCGGCCTGCCGGAGGCCATGCACGGCGCGGGGTCGCCTGCGGCACAAAAAATCATGATAGCCCGCAGAAGCGGCATTGAACGCAAGCGCGCCTTTGCCGAATGCATCGCAAGAATTAGCAAAGACGAACACTTTGAAAAAATCATCGGCCTGCCGGAAGACCACTATTGGAAGCAGCTACAAGCTAAACTCAAGGGAAAAGACGCTGAGAAGATTCCGGACGGCGAGGCGTAAACCGGGGAAAAAGATTTGAATCGATCCATTGCGGTAAAGGTTCGGTTTTGCGGGGGATGCAACCCGGAGATTGATCGCGGTGAGATTGTGAAGCAACTGATCAAACTTTTTAAAGATGAACCAGTGAACTGGCTTTTTGATGCAAACTCAGAGACAGCCGCTGATCTCATTTTGCATGTAAACGGATGCGCCCACGCATGCCTGGACGAAGAAACTGAATCGACTGTGACAGAAAAGGTTGTTTCCATCCAGGGACAGCGCCTGGATCGGGCAGCCGTGGCGGAAAAAGATTTAGTAGAAAAAGTCGCTGAGAAATTAACTTTACTGTGTGATGGGAGATATCATTGGGTACCCTATTAGTGGATAAACGCGATCAACTGTTTGTTTTAAACGAAATGCTGGCTGTAAATAAGTTAACGGATTTTCCGAAATTTTCCGATCTCTCGGGGTTTGACATGGTTCTGACCGAGGCCCACCGATTCGCCAAGAATGAATTTTATCCTACAATTGAAGTTGGGGACAAGGAGGGATGCGTTTATGACCCGAAAACCCGTTCCGTAAAATTCCCGGAATGCTATAAAAAACCTTACAAAAAATTCAGAGAGGGCGGTTGGCTGGCCATGAGCGACAGCCCGGAGGTCGGTGGCGACGGGTTTCCGCTGGTTATCGGAACGGCGGTTTCCGAAATATTTTATGCTGCGGGCTTTTATATCTATGGGGCCGCGGAATTAAGCCATGCCGCTGCAAAGGTCATCGAAAAATACGGAACCAATGCACAGCGGGAACTTTACATGACCCGGCTGTATTCCGGAGAATGGATGGGGGCCATGTGCCTGACGGAGCCGGATGCTGGCAGCGACGTTGGCGCGGTGCAGACTGCTGCAACTGAAAACGAAGACGGCACATATTCCATTTCAGGCACGAAAATATTTATTACCGCCGGTGAGCATGACCTGACGGATAATATCATTCATATGGTTCTTGCCCGGGTGCCCGGGGACCCCCCTGGCACAAAGGGGCTTTCGCTTTTTATCGTTCCTAAGCATCGGACCGATGCGAGCGGCGAAATTACCGAAACCAATGACGTGGTCTGCATGGGCATTGAACATAAGATGGGGCTTCACGGTCTGGCCACCTGCACGATCGCTTATGGCGACAATGATCGATGTATCGGGTATATTCTTGGAGAGCGGGGCAAAGGCATCGTGGAGATGTTTAACATGATGAATGAGCAGCGGTTGCTTGTCGGCCTTCAGGGACTGTCTTATTCTTCAGCCGCCTTTTTGCATGCAGTGGAATATACCGGGGAAAGAAAACAGGGGGAATCCGTCTATCCCGGGGAACACAAAAAGGGGGTGTCTGTGCCCATAATCCAGCATCCGGATATTAAGCGAATGCTGCTCACAATGAAAAGCCATGTTGAGGCCGGCCGGGCATTAGCCTATTTCGCCAGCTACTGTATTGATTATGCGAGCGTAACGGAGAACGAAGAGAAAGCTAAATGGCAAGGTTTGGTGGACTTGTTGATTCCGGTGGTAAAAGCCTATCTTACCAATAATGCATGGGAGATGACCGGCATGGGCATTCAGTGCGCGGGCGGTTACGGATATTGCGCGGATCTGCCGTTTGAGCGGCTGGCCAGAGATTGCAAGGTTTCTTCCATATATGAAGGCACAAACGGTATTCAGGCCATGGACCTGATGTTTAGAAA
>JBKHAE010000172.1:0-4142 GCA_046543065.1 Desulfobacterales bacterium
TCCTGCCGGGCTTTTTCCGCCTTGATGCGCTTTAACAGCTCGGAGGCAGGCTCGTCATTCGGATCCTGGGGTACCAGCTCCCCCCGAAACGCCTTGGCCAGGATGGATTGGGTGAGGTGGTCGATGTGGGTTTTGGCTTTTTGGTAGCGGGATTCGAGCTGATCGGCGATTTGAAAAAGTTTATTTACCCGCTTCACAATTTCTTTTTGTTCAGCCAACGGGGGAATTGGAAACGCCCAGTTTTTTAGCACATCGGTTTCAATCCGCCGCGTCCCGTGGGTAGCTTCTTTCACCGCATAAAGCATCCTTGATGACAGGCACAAGGAGGCAATCAGCAGGTAATCGCTCATCTCGCTGATTTCGGGAACCAGAGCCTTCATGTCCTGGTTAATTGCCACTTCCGATTCAGTCAAAGCAATCGGCAATGTATGGTTTAAAATCATTCCCCTGATGACAAAAAGAATGGAGCTTTTTGGGATTAATTTGGCTGAAGAATTATCCAGCCCTTGCTCCGTGATATGATCGATGGAATCACTAATACGAAATGTTTTCATATCTTTGGGACTTACCCAAGGGATATCCCCATTCCAGAAATCCGGGTTCTTTTTTGAAGGTGTGCCGCCGCCGATTATTTGGCCAAGTTTTCCAAATGGGACCCAGGCCCATGTTTCGGGCAAATCAAAACATATAGAGGTTTCATAAACATCAAGGTATTGCTGGGGATCTGGCGTCTTGAGCTTAACTGGCGCACCTAAAGAATGATTGTTTTTGCGCCAATCAGCGGTTAATTTGCCGCAGCATGCAGCATCGAGAACAGCCTTTCGAAAATGCTTAAGAATGCCCGGAATTTTTTCCAGCCGGGCCTGGGCTTGATCGACTTTGGCCAGTAATTTTTCCAGTTTGGCCACGATGCGGTGTTGTTCTTTTAAAGGGGGCAAGAGGATTTGATGATTCTCAAAATCCCCCTTTGTCACATGAACCATGCCTGTACCATGAGTTTTTTTATAAAGATCACTAATGGTCTGTTTTAATGCGTAAAAAAGAAATTCTTTGATGATTACTCTTTTTGCGAAATCAACTCTAAAAATATGTTGATTCAGCCAGGCATCGCCCCTATTCCAAATATAAACCCCGAGCGAGGCAGACCAAGAAACCAACAAATCGCCATTCTTAACCAAATATTTCGATTCATGATTAGGGTCTGCATAATTAAAAATCGCAGTTGGATTATTTAAATTTTGAATTCGTATAATTGGAAGCCCTTTTTTCTTCCAATCTTTGGGCTTGAATGCTTTTCCATTAACATAAATTGCAAGCTCCCCTAATTTTGCATATGTCCAGCCTAAAGGCAGATAACTCATCTAAACTGAGTCTCCGTTCATTTCCACTAAATTCATTATCTCCCTTAAATCATCCACCACCGCTTCCAGCTCGGTAATCGCCTCGGATACCAGCACCTCGGGGTCGGGCAGGTCATTGGCATCTTCCAGGGACTCGTCCCGGAGCCAGGTGATATCCAGCTTGTATTCCCGCTCCTTGATGTCGCTGATATGGAATTTGCGGAACCGGCCCTCCGGGCCAAGGTCGGTCCGGTCGCTTCTGCCGTCCGGGTCCGGGCCGAAGCAGTTTTCAAATTCCGCAAAATGGTCCGGGGTCAGGGGCCGCTCCTTTTTGGTGATCCCGGGCACATTGGACCGGGCGTCGAAAATCCAGGTGTTTTCCGTGGGCAGCCCCTTCTGGAAGAATACCACGTTGGCCTTGACCCCCGGGCTGTAGGGAGTGAACGTGCCCCGGGGCAGGCGCAGGATGGTGTGCACGTTGCAGTCCTGCATAAGAATCTCAAACACCTCGCCGGCTTTTCCCTCGAACAGGCAGTTGTCCGGCAGGACAATGGCGCACCGGCCGCCTGGCTTTAAGATATTCATGCAGTGCTGGACAAAATTTAGCTGCTTGTTGCTGGTGGCAATGGTGAAATCATCCCGCTCCGGGACCTGGTTGGCGCCCTTGGTGCCGAAGGGCGGGTTGGTGAGCACGCAGTCATAGCGCTCGCCCCGGTCCGGCTCGTAAATGGTGTCGCCGTAATAAATGGTGGCTTCAATGCCGTGGAGAAACAGGTTCATCAGGGCGAGCCGCCGGGGCCGGGGCACAAATTCCTGGCCGAAATAGGTTTTCTGGCGGATGCGCTTTATCTCGCTGATGGGCAGCGCCCCTCTTGTCCGGTCCATGAGCCATTCATAGGCGGCCACCAGAAAGCCGCCGGTGCCGCAGGCCGGATCGCAGATGGTATAGGTCTTGTCATTTCGGGGGTCGGGCCGGGAGACCCGGACAATGGACTTGATCAGCTCCCGGGGCGTGAAATACTGGCCCGCGCCTTTTTTCCCCTCGCTGGCGGAGCGTTCCAAAAGCCCTTCAAAGGCCGCGCCCTTGACATCCACGTCCATGGCCGACCAGTTCTCCTTATCGATCATGGTGATGAGCTGCTTTAAGTTCACCGGATTGTTGAACCGGGCCATGGCCTGGGTAAAAATGTCGCCCAGCAGGCCGGGCTGCTCCCGGAGATGGCGCAGGATATCCGCGTAATGATCCAGCAGGGCCTGGCCGGATTCCTTTTTAAGAGTTTCCCAGTTGTAGGCCTTGGGAATGGCCACGCCCCGTTCATCCGCCATCTTTAAAAACAGCAGGTAGGTAAGCTGCTCGATGTAGTCGCCGTAATCGATGCCGTCGTGACGGAGGGTATGGCAGAACCCCCACAGCTTGTTCACAATATCAGACATTGGGTATCCTCTGAAGAAAGCAAATGCCGCCAGATCAGGCGGCGACTTCGTAGTTGAGATCCGCGACCAGGCGCTCCAGGTCCGCATCAAACAAGGCGCGGGCCCTGCCCAGGCCGCCCTTGCGCTCGAAAATCGGGGCCATATCAAAATGCGGGAGTTCAATGGCCAGGTTCACAATCATGTGCTCCCGGATCAAATCCAGCCACTGCTGCTGCTCTGCGGTGAAGGTCCGGCCTGCGGTAACGCGGGCCATGGCCCGGTCCACCCGCTCCTCGGCGGTCAAAAGCGGCTGCGTTTCATTGGCGCTGTGCTTGACCATGGAGATGATGTCCGCCAGGGCCTTGTTATACACCATTTGGTGCGCCCGCTGAAGGTCCTTTTCATCAAACCGGTTGCGGCGCAGGGTCTTGCGCAGCTCATCCAGGGCATCGGTCCGCCACTGCCGGGGCCGCTCCAAGAGAATGCGGATCGCCTCGATTTGCTCCGGATTGTCTCTCACAAACCGGGCAAAAGCGTCAAGATAGTCCTCGGATTTTTGATAGGTCCCGCCGGATTGAAACACGGTTTCTGAAGATACCGTATCTTCGGCCTCGTAGGCAACCAGAAAGCTCCGCTTGGCCCGGGGATAGTTGACCAGAAGCTCCTGAAAGGTATTATTGCGCAGGATCTTCATGGTGTCCATAAACGCATCCTGCAGGCGTTTGGGCAGCTCGGAGGCAAACCGGCCCATGTCGCCGTCCGGGATAAAGGCGGCAAACTGCTCCCGGGCCTGGCCGCTCATGGTGCGGTCAATGCGGCGCAGCCGCCGGACCAGGACCTTGGTATAATAGGCCCGGTCCACATTCTGATAGATGTTTTCAATGACTTGGGCAATGGGGACCGGCTCTTTTTGGGGCGGCTCGATCTTAAAATCCGTGGTGTTTTGAAAATACTGGATCAGGGTCCCGTCAAAGCAGTCGAAAATGGCGAATTTTTCCTTATGGATTTCCGGACAGCGCCGGGTGCCGCGGCCGAGCATCTGTACCCAGAGGATACGTGATTTGACCGGCCGGAGAAAAACCAGAAACTCCAGCAGCGGGATATCCACCCCCGTGGTGAGCATATCCACGGTGACCACGATTTTGGGGTTCGGCCGGTTGCGGAATTCCCGGATTTTCTGCAGCGGCCGGTCCACGCTGGGGCTGCCGGTGATCTTTTTGACGGATTCATCCCCCAGCCCGAATTCCTCCTTGCAGATCTGCACCAGTTGATCGCAATGGGAGGTGTGGGGCAGATCATTGGCCGCAAATATCAGGGTCTTTGGAAACCGGCCGGTTGCTTCCTGGTGCTGATACGCGAACCTGGCAATCTCCCGGATAATTTTCCGGT
>JBKHAE010000173.1:0-4103 GCA_046543065.1 Desulfobacterales bacterium
TAGCTTTAACAGGACCGGGGGTATGGATTTTGCGGTTAGAACAAATTAGCCGTGCAGATACAAGGAAAATGATGTCGAGCTATAGTTGCCTATGCGAGAAATCATTTGACGCAGTAGATGCGGTGAAATTGAAAATCCCGGAGGTTTTTTAATGCAAGCAAAGCGACCCGTTTATTATCAGGAGGCAGAAACATGCGTGGATGCTGTAATTGAAAAAGTCGGCAAAGAGATCGTATTAGGCCTGCCGCTGGGGCTTGGCAAGCCTAACGAGTTTACCAATGCCATCTATCAAAGGGCCAAAAACGACCCATCCATTAAGCTTACCCTTTGCACCGCACTTTCCCTGGAGCGCCCGCGCGGGGCCAGTGATCTGGAAAAACGCTTTCTGGGCCCCTTTGTGGAAAGAAAGTTTAAAGGGTATGTGGATCTCGATTACATGACCGATCTGCGTCAGGGCAATCTCCCGGAAAATGTGGAATTGCGGGAGTTCTATGCCAAGGCCGGTTCCTACCTGAATGTGGATCATACCCAGCAGAACTATATCAGCTCCAATTATACCCATGCCTGGCGGGATACGCTGGATAACGGGGTGAACGTGATCGCCCAGATGGTGAGCAAAAAGGAGATAGACGGCCAAACCCGCTACAGCATGAGCTGCAATCCGGAGGTGGCCCTTGATCTTGGTTCGGCCCTGCGCGAGCTTGAACAGCAGGGTAAAAGCATCTGCATCATCGCCCAGGTCAATCAGAACCTGCCGTTCATGTACGGCGATGCCGTAGTGGAACCGCAAACCTATGATATGGTGATTGATACACCAAACTATTACTCCCGCCTTTTTGGCGCACCCAAGATGTCCATACCCACTGCCGACTATATGATCGGTCTTCAGGCCAGCACCCTGATAAAGGACGGGGGAACGCTCCAGATCGGAATCGGCTCACTGGGCGATGCGCTTTGCTACGGCCTTCAGATGCGAAACGAAGACAACCCGGAGTATAAGCGGTTTGTCCGGGATACCGGGATTTATGATCGATTCGGGCCGGCGATTGATCGCATCGGCGGGCTTGACGCATTTGATGAGGGCATCACCGGGTCCACGGAAATGCTGGTGGATGGGTATCTGCATTTGATGAAGTCCAACGTGGTCAAAAGAAAGACCTATAACAGCGTTGCGATTCAGCGCTTGATCAACGAGGGCCGCATTGATGAAAACGTAACCCCGAAAACCCTTGAGTATTTGCTCGAGGCCGGCGCCATAAGGCCCCGGCTGTCTGCCGCGGATTTTGATTTCCTGTGTGACTTCGGCATATTCAGATCGGGTTTGACCTTTAGCGAAGGGGTCATTTATACTGAGGACCAGGAAATCCTTGCGGATCTGTATGATCCCAAATGCATGGATCAGATCATCCGGTGCTGTCTGGGCGATACCCTTAAAAACGAGATTCTGATTCATGGCGGCTTCTTTTTGGGGCCGGAGGGGTTTTACCAGGCCTTAAATGACATGAGCGAAGAAGAGCGCCGGAAAATTTTTATGACCAGCGTTTTAAATGTCAATCAGCTCTACGGCAACAACCGGTATGCCAGTGAAGAACTGAAAGGCCTGCAGCGCCGGCACGGCCGGTTCGTCAATGCCTGCCTGATGGTGACGCTCTCCGGGGCGGTGGTCTCCGACGGCCTGGAAAACGGCCAGGTGGTCAGCGGCGTGGGCGGTCAATACAATTTCGTCTCTCAGGCCCATGCCCTGCCGGATGCCCGCTCCATTTTGATGTGCAAGGCCACCCGGGCAAGCGGCAAAAACATCGCCTCCAATATCGTGTTCAATTACGGCCATACCACCATTCCCAGGCATTTGCGCGATATCGTGATCACTGAGTACGGGATTGCCGATTTGCGGGGTAAAACCGATAAAGCGGTCATGGAGCAGCTTTTAAATATCGCGGATTCCCGGTTTCAGGATGAGCTGCTTCAGAAAGCAAGGGATTCCAGAAAAATCCCGGCGGACTATCAGATTCCGGATCAATTCCGAAACAATTATCCCCGGCGGCTGGAGGCGGAAATCGCCCCGTTTAAAAAAGCCGGGTGGTTCCCGCCATTTCCTTTTGGAACGGATTTTACCGATGAGGAGCTGGTTATCGGCAAGGCCTTGAAATGGCTTAAAGGCCAGATGGCCGAGGGGTTCAGCAAGATGTCGAGCCTTAGCAAAGCCATGACCATACGGCAGGTACCACAAGGGGCCAAGCCTTATCTGGAGCGCCTGGAGTTAGATGCCCCTCACTCCGCCAAGGAGAAAATGATGCAGAAGCTGGTAATATATGCCCTGTCCGCACAAGGGGTGCGTTAGCCGGCCGCCTTATTAAAAGGGCCCGGCGCAAGTTGTTTCAGGGATTTTTCGGCCCGCTGCATTTCTTTATCGCGGTATTTGCGGTACAATAGACTGAAATAAGTGTGAAATCAGCGCATAACCATAAAGGAGACACTATGGAGACCAGCCTTAATCTTGAAAGTTTCGGGCGGAAACATCTGCGGCGCATTCACCGGAACCTCCCCACGCCGATGCTGTATGAAAAAATCGCCACCAATCGCGAGGGGCAGTTCGCGCATTTGGGGCCGGTGGTCATCCGCACCGGCCATTACAACGAGATGCCGCCGGAGGACAAGTTTATCGTCAAGGATTCATTCAGCGAGGAAAAGGTTTTCTGGAGCGATGAAAAGAACGAACTTTCGGAGAATCACTTCAATACCCTGTTTCACCGGCTGCTGGCCTATATGCATGATAAGGAAGCTTATGTTCAGGACTGCCTGCTCGGCAGTGTTCCCGAATACCAGATTCCGATCCGGATTGTTACGGAAACAGCCTGGCATAGTCTGTTTGTCCGGAACATGTATTATCAGATCCATGACCTGGCCGAACTTGATGCCTTTGCCCCGGAATTTACCATTATCCATGTTCCGGGCTTTAATGCGGTGCCGGAACAGGATGGTACCCATTCATCCGCATTCGTGATCTATAACCTAAGCCAGCGGCTGATTTTAATCGGCGGTTCCAGCTATGCCGGGGAGATCAAACAGGCGGTGTTCACGCTGGCCAGTTACCTGGTGCCGGAGTCGGTTTTTTGTATGCGATGTTCGGCCAATGCGGGCGCGGACGGGGATGTGGCGATTTTTCTCGGCCGGGAGGAGACCGGAAAGACGACGCTTGCCATGGATCCCGGCCGACGGCTTTTGGGCGACCATACCCACGGGTGGACGGATACCGGGATTTTTAATCTGGAATGGGGGGGATATGCCAAACTCTTTAATCTTTCCGCTGAGGATCAGCCGGCGGTTTATGACTGCACCCGGCGGTTCGGGACCATTCTGGAAAATGTGACTTGTGATCCGGACACCCGGCGTATTGATCTGACCGATGGGAGCCTCACCCGCAATACCCGAGCTGTTTATCCCATCAGCCATTTGCCGAACGCCATTCATAGCGGTATCTTTGATCCGCCCCAAAACCTGTTTCTGCTGACCTGCGACGCCTTTGGGGTGCTTCCGGCCATCGCCCGGCTGACGCCTGAACAGGCGGTATACGCCTTTTTGTCCGCCTATACATCCAAATTTACCCAGACCGAAAGCGGTGAATTTGAGCCCCAGGTCATGTTCAATGTCTGCTTCGGGGATGCGGCGCTGGCACCGCCCGCCTATTCCTGCGGAATGCAGCTGCTTGAAAAGATCAAGTCCCACAATACCGCCTGCTGGCTGATGAATACCGGCTGGATCGGAGAGCCTTCCCACAAGACTGAGCGCATCAGTATCAGGCATTCCCGGGCCCTGGCCAATGCCGCCATAACCGGCGCATTAAATGATGTGGAATTTGAAACCGATCCGGTGTTTCAGTATGAGATCCCCAAGACCTGTCCGGGGGTGGATATCCCGGCGAAGATGCTAAATCCCCGGGAGGCGGCAGCGGACGCCGGCGACTATGAGTTTCGGGCCAACCGGCTGGTCGCGGAATTCATGAAGGATTTTGCCCAGTACGAAGATAAGATGCCGGAGGATATGCGGACCATGCTCTCCCAGATTATTTCCGTGGATGATACGCTGGATCTGGAGGAGTTTGG
>JBKHAE010000060.1:0-21076 GCA_046543065.1 Desulfobacterales bacterium
TGTATTATATTGTTTTTTCAATACTTTTTCGAACCGTGGTGTTCAAAATCAGCTATAAGAACTCCCAAGACCGTTTTACTATCTATTGCCTTCGCCCATCAGAATGGTTTTCGATGACCTAAAAGCAAATTCAAGCATAAGCTTCACCTCCCCTCTATTGGAGTAAAACTTGCCCCAAAATTTATGTTCATTGGGTCAAAACAAATTTTAGCTAAACTCATCTCGATTATTTTTCATATGAGATTCGGTATGTTTTGTTAGATTGCGAATAAATTTAAGTGCAATTAGTGCAAGACAATCATTTAAAAGGGGAGGCATGACCTGCTTAACATGGCAACGGATACTGGCTTATAAATAGAAAAGAACAGGACTACAAATTTATGGCTTATTTAGCCCATAATTATTACCCACCCCATAAAAAAGCCGAACTACCAGCCTTGGCAGCCCGGCTGTCTCTCACTAAAACAATTTAAAACCGATACAGAAAAGACCCGTGGCTTTCCGTCCTGACCCTGGCGGCTGGGCTGGCTTTTTCACAAATTGTAGATCATTTTTTTATATAGAATACATCAAGAAGCGTTACATAGGCGTTACAGATCAGGAAAAAAAAGACTTATTGATTCAGGAGGGAGTTTTTTAACGCCTCGGTTTCTGCCGAGGGACTGGTATTGAGATTTTTGGCCAGCAACTTTTTGCACCGGTTGTAAGCTTTCAAGGCCCCGGTTTTATCCCCGAGGCTGTGCCTGCAGACCATGAGCCCCCGGTAAAAGGGCTCCACCAGTTCATCTATTTTCAATCCCTTTTCATAAAGGGCAACCGCTTTTTTATATTCTTTTCTGCTTTGCCGGTAATTGCCCAACTGTTCAACCGCCCGGACAAACCGGTGGTGAAGGTGCTGGCGCAGGGGAAGGGTCATATCCTCATCGGATTGAAACAGGGGGCCGTTGTAAAGATCAACGGCCTTTTGGGTTAAATCGGCCGCCTTTTGCAGCGCTTTTTTGTTTGCAGCCGATTGGCGGATTTCATCGGCGGCTGAAAGTGCGCGTTCAAATGCCCAGGCATCCACCCAGAAATATGCCGGGTCAAGGGTGATGCTTCCGGAACTTAATTGAATGGCCTCATGGCAACCCAGTATTTTGCGAAGCCTGTGAAGGTTGGTCCTGAAATTGCCCCGGGCGAGATCCCCGTCTGCATCCGGCCAGAGAAAATCGGAAAGTCTGTTTATGCTGATCTCACGGCCGCCGAGTAAAATAATCGCCTTTAGAAGAATCAGCGGCTTTTCCTGAACTTTTTCGGTAAATGGTATCGGTTTTCCGTCCACAACAAGCGAAAATCGGCCCAACGTAAATACTTTCAACGGCCATGGAAATTTATCAATCCGAAGGGGCGGCGATTCAGGCATCAAGCTTCGTGATCTGATAAGGTGCTGCACATAATCGACTTCAATATCCTCCTCAAGCGCCTTCAAGCAAAGCCTTGTCATGGCATCCGGCCGCCAGAACCAGGTCGTCACATACTGTTTGGCCTTGCCAAGGGCCATTGCCTTTTGCAGCCAATGGCAGGCAGCGGTTTCATCTCCGGCATCAAGGGCAAATTCAGCCTGCGTCAGATAACAGCCAAACGGAATCTGGTGAAATCCGACCCGATTGGAGATCAACAGCGCCTTTTCAAGGTATTCTAAAGCTTCAGCCGGGCTGCCGGATTCGTGTAATGCAATAGCCATCCCCTGATGCCATACGGCATCCGTCATGGGCATGCCTGAGTCTGCAACATGTGTTTTGGCAGACCCGCCTTCGAGCAATGCCATTGCAGCGTCGTTTTCCAAAAGCGCCTTCCAGGCATTTAATATCCTGAAGTAAATATAAATCCAATCAAAGGAATGGGCGTATCCGGCCATGCGCCGGAGATGTTCGTCGGCAGTGTCAATATCTCCCGCGGACAGGGCGCCCGCAGCGCCATGGCCCACCACAATCGGGGATATCAGATGAATTCCGGTGGCTGAGGCTACATCCAGGGATTCGGCAACCATTTTGCCGCATGCGTCAGCGTTATTGTCTATAAAATGATAAAATGCCTGCAGGTTCTTCAGGCCGAGAAGCAAATAAGGCGGAACATTCGGATATTGGACGACCTCCCGATACATTTCAATAAAATGTCCCGCCTCGGCCAGATTGCCAGAGAAAAGCCTATGCCAGGCACATGCCACAATCACACGGAGCTTGATCTCTCCCGGAATGTTTTCCTGGAGCATTGACTGGCCGCGCTTTTCCCAGGTTTCGAATTCCGGGTGGGCCGGATGCCGGAAAGTCAGGGAAAAAAGGGCGGAGGCCGAGAGTTTTGCCCGGACCTCTGCAGACGGCAGGGCTTCATATTGCCCGGAGAGCCGGGTTAATTGCGGCATCCACTGGTCAAGGGGTTTAAAGCTGCCCAAAGCAAATGTTATCGAATCCAGAATCCCGCATAAGGAAAGGCATAGCCCGGCGGTGTCCGCCTGCGCCTCAAAAAGGGAGAAGGCTTTCTCAAAAAGCGCCCTGCCCTCGCCCGGATCAAGGCGATGGCGGCAAACGCCCAGCCAGTAGACAGCATAGGGATGTTTGTCAAAAACTTCCGCCGGAAGGCGCTGCAGCCATTTTTCCAACGTCTGGTTGCGCCCCTGCATTACCAGCATTTGCGCCTGGCTGAGGATTAACCGGACCACCTCATACGGATGGCCGGATTCAAAAAACAACTCAATGGCGGACTCTGTCTGCCCCTCGGCTTCCAGCAGCCGGGCAGCCGCATGCCTGAGCCGCATCATGTGCTCGCCGGCAAAGGTCTGCGCCGCCCGGCTCTGCAAATATTCCCGGAATAATGGGTGATATTGATATCTCGTTTCCCTGCCGGGGTATCTTTCCGTAAACCATTGTTTTTGCCTGATTCTGTCCAGAATCTGATCTGCATTCTCCAAACCGGTAAGCTTTTGGGCCATTGCGGTGCTAATGGTCGGCAGCACCGATGTATTAAGCAAAAACTCCCGGCTCTCTTTGTCCGCCTTGTCAAATATCTCACTGGTAAAATAATCAAATACTTCGCGGCTCGTAAATTGGGTGAACGTTCCGGGATCTATGGCTTCGGTCTCTGCCCGCTTTAAAAGAAGAAGCAGACCGGCCAGCCACCCGTCAACCTTTTCGTGCAGTGAATCAATATCCGCCTCGGATGGCGGCGTGCGACTCAAAAGCCTGACCAGGTCCCTGGTTTCCTGCGACTGCAGCCGCAGCGCCGGCCATCCGATCTCGGCGAGGAGATTGCTTGCCATGGCCCTTGCCAGAATCGTGGGCGGTTCAGTTCGGCTTAAAATAAAGAGGTTTATGCCTTCGGGGATCACTGACAGGGCGTTTCGAACGACCTCATGCAGCAGGCATTCAGGCGGCGCCGCCTGATAGTTGTCCAGTACAAGAACCCCGGGTTTCTCCAATCGCTCAAGCAGTTTCTCGAAAAATCGCCGGGTGAAAGTGGAAATCCCAAGTGCGTATTCCGGCGTCAGAAGGGGAAGATCCTGCTCCTCACGGGCAAGCTTTTTGCCTGCCACTCGCAGGTAATAAAAAAATGCGGCGATGTCCGAGTCGCCTTCATCGATTTGGTACCATAAACAGGGAAGCTGATTTTCCTCTATGTAGCTGGCGATAACGGTTGTCTTGCCCGATCCGCCCGGCCCGCATATCCAAGTGGCCTGGCATGCCCGGGTGTCATCCAGCAGATGGAATAGTCTCCAACGCTGCAGAACTTTCTGGACACGCGGCCTGCTGATTTTTGCCAAAGAAATCGAGGCATCGGGCCGGGTCCATGAGAAGTCTTTTTGGTGGCTACTTAAAGTCATCCGAAAGCAATCGGCATTAGGGGTGGTCGAAAGATTGGTTACTGACTTTGATTTATAATAAATTTATTATATCATGAATAGATTCAGGGATCAATATATCCTTGACAATATGTAAGCAGCCCATAAAGAAAAGTATTACGCCTATCATTTTTATTGTGTCTGCGGCAAACTTGAAAACCGCTCAATTTAAGTATATTATAGATGTAATGGTTCAGCCACAGGAAACCGGGATTTTAAAAACCCAACTTTTCGATAAACAGAGACGAGGATTGCCATGAAACCATTTGCCGGTCTGCTTATTCTTGCCATGATACTTTCCACTGCCGGCTGCCAGCTGGTGGCGGTGCCGATTGCCGCCACCTATTCGGTGGAGAAATCCCTGGATGTGGGAACCTCTGCGCTTCCCTACTATGCGTATTCGGATTTGAGCCTGCAGACCCTTAACCAGCGCATGCAGGAAGCCGACATGCCGGTCACGATCAGCGAGACCTATGAACTGGCCTATGGGGAGCTGTTCAGCAAGGTGCTGCCGGATGGTGAAACCGGGCAGGTGATTGGCAATATAAAAGATGCTACCGAATATTTCCAGCGGATATTGTCCGGAAACAATGTAAAAAACGCGGATCATTACTATCTCACCAGCATCCCGGCCCCGGAAGATGAGAACTTTACCCTTTTTGCCGCGGTTTACCGTCCGTACGCGTATATAGAGGTTTATGACAAGCAGAATCCGTCTGAAAAACGCACACTGAGCCAGACAGATATGAAATTCTATACCCCCTATGAACAAGACGCGGACGGGGAAGAACTGGATACGGTTTATGAATGGTTTGCCCTGTCCACGGACTGCTATGCGAAACAGCGCCATCAGGCCATTCTGCTGACCCTTGCCGCCAATGAGGTGATCAAGCAAAAGCCCCGGCCGTAT
Source organism: Desulfobacterales bacterium (assembly GCA_046543065.1). Classification (GTDB taxonomy): domain Bacteria; phylum Desulfobacterota; class Desulfobacteria; order Desulfobacterales; family Desulfosalsimonadaceae; genus M55B175. Next base: position 4,785 of record JBKHAE010000060.1, read on the forward strand.
TACTGGACGGCTGAAAAAAAATGGCTTTCCGGAGACTATATGGAGGTGCTGACCGCACAGGACGAGGCGGTTTGCCGGGCCGTCGGCGTGGAGCCCGGATTCACCATCCGCAAGTAATTGCTTCTGTCCGCCCTTTGTCAAATGCCGCCTGGCATCCGGGCCGATCCCGACTATTTCAGGCTGTACCCGTAACCAAACATCCCAAAGGAGGTGTGTTATGTCCATCGGATGGCTTGCCGGATTTGCCTTTCTGCCCATCCTTGTGGCGCTTATTCTCATGGTGGGATTCCGCTGGCCCGCAACCCGGGCCATGCCGGTCGCATGGCTGGTCGCCGCCCTTACGGCGGTTTTTGTCTGGCAGATGGATGTGGTCGTGGTTGCAGCCTCCACGCTCCAGGGGTTCGGCAGCGCCATTACCGTGCTCCTGATCGTTTTCGGCGCGCTGCTGATTCTCTATACGCTCTCTGAGAGCGGCGGCATGGAAACCATCAACCACGGGTTCCACGGCATTTCCACCGATCGCCGGGTCCAGGTGATCATCATTGCACTTATCTTCGAGGCGTTTCTGGAAGGCGCCGCCGGATTCGGCACGCCAGCCGCCATTGCCGCCCCCCTGCTATTAAGCTTGGGATTTCCGGCGCTTGCCGCCGTGCTGGTGGCCCTGATTTTAAACACCGTGCCGGTCACATTCGGAGCGGTGGGCACGCCCATCTGGTTCGGTCTGAAGAATCTTGAAGGAAAAATCGAGGCAGCAGTGGCTGAGGCCGGAATGGATCTGGGGTTTGCCTCCATGGACGGATTCAATATGCTGGTGGGCAAATGGGCGGCCGTGTTCCATACCCCCATGGCCTATATCCTGCCCATATTCGTGGTCTGTTTCATGACGCGGCTCTTCGGCCGGAACCGATCCTGGAAGGAGGGGCTGGCCATCTGGAAATTTGCGCTGTTTGCGGGCACCGCCTTTGTCATCCCCTATGTGGGCTCCGCCTTTCTCATCGGCGAGGAATTCCCCGCGCTCATCGGCGGGCTGGTCAGCCTTGGCGTGGTTTTGTTCGGGGCCAAAAAAGGCTGGTTTCTGCCTGAGACCGGCTGGGATTTCGGCCCGCAGTCCGAATGGGAAGCGGATTGGACCGGTGAGATCGCCACGGCGAAAACCATTGAATTTAAGCAGCAGATGAGCCAGTTCCGCGCATGGCTCCCCTATATTCTGATCGGCCTCATCCTGGTGCTGACCCGGCTTAAGTTCCTTCCGTTCAGCCAATGGGTCACCAGCCTGGAAATCGGGGTTTCAGACATTCTCGGCCAGTCCGGCATCGACTATGCCCTGCGGCCGTTCTACAATCCGGGAATAATTCCGTTTGTCCTGGTGGCGGTGCTTACCGTGTTTATCCATCAAATTCCCGCGGCACGGGTAAAAAAGGCCTGGACAGATGCATTCAAACGCATGAAGAATCCGACCATCGCCCTGCTTTTTGCCGTGGCCCTGGTCCAGATTTTTAAAAACTCCACCATGAATCCCATGGACTACGCCTCCATGCCGCTTTCCATGGCCGAAGCGGTGGCCCTTGTGGCCGGCGGTTCCTGGCCGTTTTTCGCCCCGCTCATCGGGGCCCTGGGATCATTTATCACCGGCAGCAATACGGTATCAGACCTCCTCTTTGCCCAGTTCCAGTACGGCATTGCCGGCACCCTGGACCTGCCCCGTCAGATTATCGTCGCCCTTCAGGCCGTGGGCGGGGCCATGGGGAACATGGTCTGCATTCACAACATTGTGGCCGCATCGGCGACCGTGGGCCTGGTGGGCATGGAGGGACTAATCCTCAGGCGAACCGTGATCCCGCTGATGCTCTACGCCGCGGTGGTGGGCCTTTTGGGCCTGCTTTTTGCCTATGTCCTTTTTCCGGGCGTCTTTTGATGAATTATGCCAGCAGGAAATATCCATTATGCCAAATAAACACCTGATCAAAGAATTTGAAAAACAGATCGGCAGGCAAAATGTCATGGCCGAGGAAGCCGACCGGCAGGCCTATGCCTATGATTCGGCCGTGCTGGATGCCGTGGTGCCCGCCCTGGTGATTCGACCGACGACCACAGAGCAGCTGGGGCAGACCGTCCGGCTGTGCCACCGGCACGGGCTTCCGCTTACCGTGAGGGGCTCGGGCACGAACCTAAGCGGGGGCACCATTCCCAGCAGCGCAGAATCCGTGGTGATTGTCACCAACGCCCTGGCTGACATCATCGAAATCAACGCGCAAGACATGTACGGCGTGGTCCAGCCCGGGGTGATCACCGCAAATTTTGCCGCTGCCGCCGCTGAAAAGGGCCTTTTCTATCCGCCGGACCCGGGCAGCCAGACCGTCTCCACCATCGGCGGCAATGTGGCGGAAAATGCGGGCGGCCTGCGGGGGCTTAAATACGGGGTGACCAAGGATTATGTAATGGGCATTGAATTCTTCGATGCCGCCGGCGAACTCGTAAAATCCGGCTCCCGCACCGTCAAATGCGCCACCGGGTTTAACTTAACGGATCTCATGGTGGGTTCCGAGGGCCTTCTCGGCGTCTACAGCCGGATAACGCTCAAGCTCATCCCGCCGCCCAAGGCCCAGCAGGCCATGATGGCGGTTTTTGATTCCGTGGAAAAGGCATCGGAAACCGTCTCCGCGATCATTGCCAGCCAGATCATCCCCTGCACCCTTGAATTTCTGGATAATTTCACCATCCGCACCGTGGAGGACTTCAGGCAGGCAGGCCTCCCAGTGGATGCAGAGGCGCTTCTTTTGATCGAGGTGGACGGCCATCCGGCGGCAGTCGAAGATGATGCCGCGCAGATAAAAGAGCTCTGCACCAAAAAAGGGGCCACCAAAATTCAGGTGGCCGGTTCAGCCGCTGAAAAGGACCTCATCTGGCAGGCCCGGCGCGATGCCCTGCCTGCCCTGGCCCGCCTGAAACCCACCACGGTGCTCGAAGACGCCACCGTACCGCGCAGCAAAATCCCGGAAATGGTGAAAAGAATCAATGAAATCGGAAAAAAATACAATATCACTATCGGCACCTTCGGCCATGCCGGCGACGGCAACCTCCATCCGACGATTCTCACCGACAAACGCAACCATGAGGAATTTTCGCGGGTGGAGCAGGCCATTGATGAGATCTTTGAAACCGCGCTGTCCTTCGGCGGCACCCTTTCCGGGGAGCATGGCATCGGGCTTGCCAAAAGCAAGTATCTGGAGAATGAAACCAGCCGGGGAACGATCCTGTATTCCAGACGGTTAAAAAAGGCGCTGGACCCCAAAAATATTTTAAATCCGGGCAAAATGATCGGAGAGGGGTAAATGGCAGATATTCGCAAACTGGTCCGACTGCTCAATGAACTCGATGAAGAACTGGTCTGCTGCACCCGCTGCGGCATGTGCCAGGCGGCCTGCCCGCTCTACGGCGAAACCGGCCGGGAAACCGATGTGGCCCGCGGCAAACTCGTGCTGGTGGAAAACCTGAGCAAGGAAATCCTTGATAACCCCGAGGCGGTCAAGGAGCGCCTGGATCGCTGTCTGTTGTGCGGCTCCTGCGAAGCCGCCTGCCCGAGCGGGGTTAAAATCCTGGATATCTTTTTAAAAGCCCGGGCAATAATTACCGGCTACCTCGGTTTGTCGCCGGTTAAAAAAGCCATTTTCCGGGGCTTTCTCTCCAATCCGGACCGATTTGACCGCCTGATCCGCTGGATGGCCCGGTTTCAGGGGCCGTTTTCAAAACAGATCGACGAGACCCTGGGCTCATCCTGTGCCCGGTTCATGTCCCCCGTCATCGGCGACCGCCATTACCTGCCGCTGGCCAAAACCGCCTGGCACAGATACGCTCACCGGGGGTTTAAGATACCGGATAATTCAGGCCCTAAAGTCGCCTTCTATCCCGGATGCCTGATTGACAAGGTCCTGCCCCGGATAGGCGATGCGGCCCTGAAGGTTTTTGATCACCATCAGGTGGATGTGTTTGTCGCTGACCAGGTGCCCTGCTGCGGCATCCCGGCCCTTGCCGCCGGCGACCGGCAGACATTTGAGCGTCTGGTGAAAAAAAACATCCAAATATTTGAAAGCGTTCATTTTGACTACCTGATCACCCCCTGCGCCACCTGCACATCCACCATCAAAAAACTATGGCCCCTGATGACAGAAAATTTTCCGGCCGCCCTGCGCGAGAAAGTTCTAAAACTCTCTGAAAAAACTCGGGATATAAACGAATTTCTGGTGGATGTCGTAAACATCCAGCCCATAGAGGCTCAGACAATTTCGAAAAAACGGGTCACCTATCACGATCCCTGCCACCTTAAGAAATCTCTGGGTATTTTCTCCCAGCCGCGGGCTGTGCTTTCCGCCCTGCCTGACTGGGAGTTTGTGGAAATGCGCGAGGCGGACCGCTGCTGCGGCATGGGCGGCAGCTTTAACCTACAGCACTATGATCTGTCCCGGAAAATCGGTCAGAAAAAATCAAGCCGGATCATTGAATCCGGCGCGGATGCGGTGGCTACTGGGTGTCCAGCCTGCATGATGCAGATTACCGATCTGTTGTCCCATGCCGGCTGCGGCATTGCAGTCAAACACCCGGTGGAACTCTATGCGGAGGCCCTTGATAAAACTGTTGAAACAGAGGCCGCCACCCATACACCCGCCAACGAGGCAAATGCTAAATGAGCCAGCATGCGTTAATCGAAAATTTTACCGAAAAGGCCCGTGCGGTTTCCACTGAGATCCAGGTGGTGGACACAATCGAGGCGGCCTATGACTATGCCGTCACCATCTGCCGGGATAAGGCGGCTTGTCAGATTCTCTCCTCAGGCTGTGAATTCCCCTTGTCCGATCCGGCGGAAGAACTCTGCGGGCTGAAACAATGGGAGAGGCTAATGGCCGCACCTGATTTGGGGGAAGATGCGATATCGGCACTCACCCCGCTTTGCCGGGAGGCGGGCATCGGTCTGATCGACCGCGGGATGCACGCCTATACCGGCGGCATTGATGTGGGGTTGACCAAAGCGGATGCCGGGATTGCTGATACCGGCACGATTGTCCTGAACTGCACCAGCGAGGATCTCCGCCTGGCCACAATGATAAGCGAGGTGCACATCGCCATTCTCCGGGCAGGGGATATCTATCCCGATACGGATGCCCTGGCCTCCCTGCTTTCTGAAAGCCTGGCCGCCCGGCCCGGATATACTGCCTTCATCACCGGCCCAAGCCGCACGGCGGATATCGAGCGGGTGCTGACATTGGGTGTGCACGGCCCGCTTGCCCTGCACGTGCTGATCCTTAAAGAAGACACTTAAAGAGGAACGGACGGATGCAAACCGCTGACACCCTTAACGCCTACCGCAAAGAGCTTCGCGAGGCGCTTGACAATAAATTCCAGAAAACCGCCCTGGACAATTTCGCTGTTGCCTACCGCGAGGGGCGGGCCAAAAATTTCGCCGGGATTGACCGGGCCGGGCTTATCCGGCAGATCGCTTCCGCCAAGGATGCAGCCATGGGACGGATGGATGAGCTGTATGCCCAATTCAAGAATGCCGCTGAAGCCGCCGGGGCCACGGTGCATCTGGCCGACTCCGATTCGGCAGCCAATGCCATTATCGCCCGGATCGCGGAAGAAAACGGCTGCCAGAAAATCGTCAAGGCCAAATCCATGACCGCAGAGGAGACCCTTCTCAATCATTTTCTGGAGAACAAGGGCTATGAGGTGATTGAAACCGACCTGGGCGAATGGATTATCCAGCTGCGACACGAGGGGCCCTCCCATATGGTCATGCCGGCCATTCATCTGTCCAGAAACGAGGTAAGCCGCCTGTTTACCGAAGTCACCGGAAAACCTCAGGACACCGATATTGAGCGGCTCGTCAAGGTGGCCCGCCGCGAACTGCGGCAGCGGTTTGTGCAGGCGGACATGGGCATATCCGGGGCCAATTTTGCCATAGCTGAGACCGGCACGCTGGGTCTGATCACCAACGAGGGAAACGCCCGGCTGGTGACGACGCTGCCCCGGGTGCATGTGGCGCTTGTGGGCCTGGACAAGCTCACGCCCTCGCTTCACGAGGCGCTTCAGATCTTAAAGGGGCTTCCCAGAAATGCCACCGGCCAGGCCATGACCTCCTACGTCACCTGGATTACCGGCGCAAATCCCTCGGCTGCTGCCCCAGACAGGCAGAAACAGATGCACATTGTGTTCCTGGACAACGGCCGGAGCGCCCTGGCCAGGGACCCGGTCTTCTCCGAGGCGCTCCGCTGCGTGCGCTGCGGGGCCTGCGCCAATGTCTGCCCCATCTATCGCATGGTGGGCGGCCACACTTACGGCCACATCTATATCGGGGCGATCGGACTCATCCTCACCTACTTCTTTCACGGCAAGAACCGGGACAAGAACCTGGTTCAGAACTGCCTGAACTGTCAGGCCTGCAAGGAGGTCTGCGTGGCGGGGATCGATCTGCCCCGGCTGATCAAGGAGGTCCACACCCTGATCCAGGAAGACGGCCGGAAACCGGTGCTAAACGCTTTGGCCGTGCCGGTGATCAAAAACCGCCGGCGCTTTCACACCCTGCTGCGCGCGGGCCGCTACGCCCAGAGGCCGGTCACCGGCGGCACGCCCTATATGCGGCATCTGCCCCATGCCCTGGTCAAAGAGCATGCGTTCAAGGCGCTGCCGGCCATCTCCAAAAAGCCCTTCCGGGACCGCTGGAACCCGGCGCCCCACCGCCCGACACATCCGGAATACCGGGTGGCGCTTTTTTCCGGGTGCCTGCAGGATTTTGTCTATCCGGAACAGCTCGAAGCCGGCCTTCGCCTGTTTACCGGCAAAAACATCCGCATTGACTTTCCCTATGCCCAGGGCTGCTGCGGCCTTCCCCTGTATATGCTGGGCGAGCGCAAAGCCGCCGCCGAAGTGGCCGAATACAATATCAGCCATATGGATCCGGCGGAGTATGATTTCATCCTGACCTTCTGCGCCTCCTGCGGCTCGCATATGCGGGAGAACTACCCGTTTCTGCTGGGGACCGCCGCCGGCCGAACAGTCAAGGCCGCCCAGTTTGCCAAAAAAGTCATTGATTTCAGCTCATTTGCCCATTTCGTGCTGGATTTCTCCGATGCCGGCCGGCCTGAAAAACCGGTGAAAGCCGCCTATCACGCCCCCTGCCACTTGTGCCGGGGATTGGGTGTGACCGAAGCCCCGCGGCGGCTGCTCGAAAGCGCCGGATATGCGTATGCGGCCCACGGCGAAGAGGAAACCTGCTGCGGCCTGGGCGGCACCTATTCATTCAAGTTTCCGGAAATATCCGCGGAAATTTTAAATAAAAAACTGACGGCCGTCGGCGACACAGGCGCGAAAATTCTCGCCACCGACTGCCCGGGGTGCGTCATGCAGCTAAGGGGCGGGGCCATTCAGCAGAAATTGCCCTTTGAGGTGCTGCATATAGCCGAAGCCCTGGCCAGGACCCTAAAATGAATGCACGGCAGGAAAGGGGCTGTCAACCCGCATCTACCGCGACCAGACTGATGCCCATCCGGTTTTCCAGCTCCTGGATCCGGGAGAGGTCTTCCTGGGACAAGTCCGAAATTTTAAGATCATGACAGGAAAACGCCAAAAGCGGTTTTTTAAGGCTGCTTTCCAGTTCCTGGATAGCTTTAATCTCCTGATCGCTCAGATTTGAAAATGAACAAATCATGGCACTCCCTCCCTGCTTAAATTTGAAATTTTAGATGAAACCTTTACATTACATATTATTTATTAGAATAATCATATCATGAGATGGATGACATGTTTTTTTAATATATTTTATTCGGAGCTTCTAAAGAGCGGCTGCCCTGCCGCAAAACCTCTTCATCACCTGCGGCATCTGCTCAATATCCTGCTTCTGGCGGGATTAATTATTTTGTTCGGCTTTGGCTGTGATTCCGGGAGCGACGGGGATGAGACGGATAGCACCCCGCCTGATATCACTATCTATACCCTGAGCGGCACCATCACTGCAGCCTCCAACACAGCTATTGACAGCGATGTCAATGATCCTAATGCCGGTTATACGCCAAATGACAGTGCAGAACAGGCCCAGACGCTGCCAACGCCGGTCACCCTTGGCGGCTATGTCAACCAGCCGCAGACCGGGCAAGAGGGCCGCTCGTTTGACCAGGGCGACATAAATGACGTATTCCGGGCAGATCTTCTGGCCGGGCAGCGGATTTTTTTAAACATTGCCGCCCCGATGGCAGACCTGGATCTGTACCTCTATGATGCGGCAAGTCTTGAATTGATCGATTCCGCCGTGGATCGATTCGCCCGCACCGAGTCCCTTAGCGCACCGGATGACGGCCCCTACCTGATCCAGGTCACCACCGACATAGGCGCCTCCAATTACACCCTGACCATCGGGCAGGCGCAAAATTCTCAAAACCGCTCCAGCCTGTGCCTCAGCCAGAATTTTGTGCCGGGCGAGGCAATCGTCAAACTCGCTGAATCAAAAAAAATCACGGCCAATACCAGAGAGTTGCTTACTTCTTTAGGCATGCGGCAAATGGCCGGCGGGGCCAACCGGGCCAGGCTTTTTTCCTTTTCTCCGGAGACAGCCGGCAGCCAAAGCATCCAGCCCCGATCCGCCGACGCTTCCCCATACCCGCTTTTGGCGGGGGCATCCATGGATACGCGCATGCGGGAAAAATTAAATACCCTGCATCAGATCAAAGCCCTGCAGGGCCGCACGGATATCGCCGCTGCCGAACCGAACTACAGACATCAGGGGCTCCAGAGCCCCAATGATGAACACTACCCGCTTCAGTGGCATTACCCCCTGATCAATCTGCCGGAAGCCTGGGAGATTTCCCGGGGGAGTCAGGATGTGAAAATCGCGGTCATTGATACGGGCGTGATCGTTGACCATCCGGATCTCGCCGGCAAAATCACAGCGGACAGCTATGATTTTATCAGCGATCCCGACCGGGCCATGGATGGGGACGGCATTGACAGCAACCCGAATGATCCGGGAGATGACACCCAGGGGGACACCTCCTTTCACGGCACGCATGTGGCCGGCACCGCGGCGGCAGATACGGACAACGACACCGGCGTGGCGGGCACGGCCTGGAACTGCCGGATTATGGCCATCCGTACCCTCGGCAAAGGCGGTTCCGGCACCACCTATGATATCCTGCAGGGGGTCCGGTATGCGGCCGGGCTTGAAAACGATGCCGGCACAACCCCGGATGAACCGGCGGATATTATCAACTTAAGTCTGGGGGGCGGGAGTTTTTCCCAGACCGAGCAGGATGTCCTTGCCCAGGCCCGTGCGGCTGGAGTAATAATTATCGCCGCTGCCGGCAATTCAGCGGAGAACGCGCCCTCGTATCCGGCCGCATATGACGGGGTCATCTCCGTTAGCGCCGTGGATATTAACGCCAATCCGGCGCCCTATTCCAATTTTGGCGATACCATCGACGTGGCCGCGCCGGGCGGGGATTTTTCCAGCGATCTGAACGGCGACGGGTATGTGGACGGTGTGCTCAGCACAGGCGGGGACAATTCCGACGGAAAAGTTCAGAAAGTGTATACGTTTTTCCAGGGCACTTCAATGGCCGCCCCGCACATGGCCGGGGTGGCGGCCCTTATGAAATCGGTGCGCCCGGATCTCACCCCGAATGATCTGGACGGATTTCTCCAGAGCGGGGCGATTGTCCGCGATCTCGGGCCGGCCGGCCGGGATGAGCGTTACGGCTACGGGTTAATCGATGCCAGCCTGGCGGTCCGTGCCGCGCGGGACGACTCGGCACCCACGGTGTTAAATCTCAGTCCGGGCTCTATCAGCCTGGGCAGCAGCCTCTCATCCACCAATCTTACCGCCGCCCGACTCGGGCCCGGGGATTTGGCCATTACCCAGGTCACGGCAGACGCGCAGTGGCTGACCGTATCCGCAGCGGAAACCGATGAAAACGGCCTGGGCACCTATACCGTCACCGCTAGCCGCGAGGACCTGTCAGACGGGACGTATGATGGGACAATCACTTTCGTCTCCTCGGAAAACACCGTGGAGGTCCCGGTGAGCCTTCGGATCAGCAGCACCGGCCCGGCGCCGGATGCGGGATTTCATTATGTCCTGCTGGTGGACAGCCAGACCGACGAAACCGTGGACCAGGTATCCGTGGCAGGCGAGGACGGCCGGTACGCGTATCAATTTACCGGGGTCGAACCGGGTAAATACCGGATCTACGCGGGCACGGATTCAGACAATGATGTTACCATCGGTGATGCCGGGGAGGCCATCGGCGCGTATCTTTCTACAGACCAGCCCAGGACATTAGATCTTGACAGCGACCAGTCCGGGCTTGATTTTGTCACGGAATTCAATGTAAAAATCCCGGAAGCAGAAAATTCCGGGCTGGCCGTCCCGCTCAGCCGCAGCCATACCAGGACGCTTAAAAAGGTCAAACAATGAGGCAGTCATTTGCAATCAGCTTTATATGCCTTCTGTGGATCGGTCTGTTCGGCTGCACCCATGCCGAAACGCCGCAGGCGTCTAAACCCATAGATATACAGGTCATGCATGAACGCACGCACTGCGGAAATGCGGCGGAAATGCCGACTGCTTTGTGGATTGCGGACAGAGCCCGGCTTACGAGGGTTTTTGACCGGATGAACCGCCGTCAGATCGGCGGCAGCGCGCCGGAATGGGCGGAAAACTTTGATTTTAAAAATTATGGTATTCTTTTCGTCCACATGGGGCGGCAGTCCACCGGCGGGTACGCTCTTGAATACGTACCCGGGCACGCGCATATTTCCGGTAAGACCGCCACGGTAGTGCTTAATTGGATCACACCGGACCCGGAGGCCATGGTGACCCAGGCAATCACCCAGCCCTGTATCATGTTAAAACTTCCCAAAACCGGGTTTACCCGCATCGAAATCATAGACCAGCACGGCAGGCTTAAGGCGGCCATAGACCTGGAACAGTCGAAAGCCGGGTAGCCGGTACCGCCAGACTCAAGAATTCATCCAATCTTAACGCTTGACGAAAACTTACAAAAAATATATAATAAATTATTTCAAGAAGTTAAAAACAAGTGGCGATATAATGCGAATCAATACCAAAAAAATTTTAAAATCAAAAATATTCGGTCGATTCCTATACCGCCTGATCCGCCTTTATGCAAAAACCTTCAGGCTGAGCGTGATCAATGAAAAATCGTGGCGCGATCATCTGGAAAACGGGGGAAAAGTATTGATTTGTGCCTGGCACCAGCAGTTTTTTTCCTTTATCCGGCATTTTCAGACGCTCCAGAGCTACCATCCCAGCCTGATGATCAGCCAGAGTGCAGACGGTCAATTAATTGCCACTGTGGCAAACCTGTCGGGCTGGCACACGGTACGGGGGTCCTCATCAAAGGACGGTGCGATTGCGCTTTCCGGTATTGTCGAACGGCTGAAGCAAACGGGACTTGCCGCCCATATCTTAGACGGTCCCAAAGGACCGGCGGGAATTGTCAAGCGCGGGGCTATTCAAATTGCATCGGATGCGGATGCAATGCTGGTCCCTGTCTATGCGGAAGCAGAATCCAAGTGGATCTTTAACAGTTGGGACCGTTTTTTCATCCCCAAACCCTTTTCCAGAGTTATTATTCGATATGGCGATATGCTCCAGCCCTTGTCGCCCCGGGATTCGTCACAGGCGTTTGAAGAACAGCGAAAAACCCTGGAAAGAATCATGCAGCCGGCATTGATCAAATAACCGGTTATGCGGCAAAAGACATGTCCGTATTGAGTTTTCAGGAGTCTTCGGCTGTCATCAGTTTCTGTTGCACTTCTCTCAACTCAGCTTCGGTATCTGAAACCAGCATATCGATAATCTCTTTTACCGGCAGGATGCCGCTTACCAGCCCCACAGACTGGCCGGCCATCAACGATCCATGGGACACATCGCCGTCCACCACCGCATTGCGCAGCCGGTTTTCCCAGAAGCCCTCAAGCTTTTGCTGGGCCTGGGTTCGGGAGATTTTACCCTGCTCCATCTCATCAAGGAGCTTTATCTGAAAGCGGCTGAAATCCTCTGTTGCCTTATTGCGGACCGCCCGCACCGGAATCACCGGCAGGCGCTTGTCCACCTGCAGCGTGGCCACCGCATCCCGGGCCTTGGCTTTGACATAGGCTTCCTTTAGCTTCGGGTGGGCGGCGCTTTCCTCGGATACGGCAAACCGGGTGCCGAACTGAACGCCGGCCGCGCCCATTAAAAACATGTGCGCGCACATCCGGCCGGTTACAATGCCGCCGCCCGCAAAAACGGGAACCGGCGGGTCCTGAAACAGCACCTGCTGGATCAGGATGGCAAGGCTCACCTGGCCCACATGGCCGCCGGCTTCCATGCCCTCTATGATCAGGGCGTCGGCCCCGTTATCCAGCATGCGCTTGCCGGTGGCCTCGGTAGCGGCAAAGCACATGGTTTTCGCCCCGGCCTCCTGAACCGCAGCCAAATCCTTTCTGCGGGGCAGGCCCGCATAAACCACATAGGGGCATGCCATCTCCCGGACCAGGGCCAGGTGATCCGGATATACGGGCGCCAGGGGGATCAGGTTCACCCCAAAGGGCTTGTCCGTCAGCTCCCGGGTCTCCAGGATTTGGGCCTTCAGCGTCTCAACCGGCGCGTTTCCGCCGGCCAGACATGCGAACCCCCCGGCATTGGCCACCGCGGCGACCAGCTTTGGATTGCTCACCCAGGTCATGGCCCCGCAGATAAACGGATACCGGACGCCTAAAAACGCCCGGCCTTTTTCAAAAAACCGCTCGGATAGCGCTGTCGTCATCTTCTGGCTCCCTTGCCTATCTTTATCACCAGACCCGGTGGGCCCCGGTGTCGCCGTCATACTCCGGCAGGATATCGTCCACCTGAAAGGATTCTTTATCAGGAAGTGCCGGTGTTTTTCAAGCGCGGGCTAGTTCGGCAGGTAGGTGGAGCCGTCGATCAAATGGCGGGGCGCGGCTTTTCTGAACATGGGCAGGGCGTTTACTTTCTGGAAAAGCCGCAAATAATTGGCGGTTCGCTTGTCCACCATCCGATCCACCATCAGGGCGGCCGGAAACTTGGCCACGGTTTTCATAAAATCAAATAAAAGGATCATCCTCGGCAGCCCCTTATAAAGATGCAGATAGGTGCCGGCAAGCGCCGCCATGGACCGGGAAAGATGCAGGTATTCGTTTTTAACCACCAGGCCCAGGTGCTGGGTGTTGGACATCAGGTGCAGCACCACCTGAAGCCGCCGGTGCACTCCTTCCGCCCCTTCGGCATGCAGCTGAAACAAAAAATTCCGGGGGGTCAGGGGATTGACGTTTTTCTTTTTCAGGGTTTGGGACAGAATGCACTTGATCTCGGATTTGCGCCGCTGGTTGCGCTCCGGATCAGAGCTGATATTGATCAAGGCGGTGGCCAGAAGCTCCACATCCGCAAACACAGCGCCGGAGACATAATCCCACAAAGGTTTCCATTTGCCCTGCAGATCCACGCAGTTGCCCCAGTCGATAAAATACATCTGCCCCTGGGTATTGATCAAAACATTGCCCGGATGCAGGTCGCCGTGGAACTCCTGATAGACAAACACATGATACAACAGGGTATACAAAAAGCGGGACGCGGTCTGCCGCGCCAGTTTGGGCCGATGCTTTTCCGGCACCGCATTGATGACCTGATTGATGCTGCCCGCGCTTTCAATATACTCCATTTCAATGATGCGCTTGGTGCAGGAAAATATCTCCGGTACATTCCAGAACATGGAATTGCGGCTGCGCTCCGCGAACCGCTGCTGATTGTTCGCCTCGCGTTCAAAATCGAGCTCCTGCTGAAACCCCTTGGCAAACTCTTCGGCCTGCTGCTGCATGGCCTCTAAAAACGGGGCCAGCTTTGAATGGGGCGCCCAGTAGTGGGTGCTGATAATGGCAATGCTCAAGACGGTTTTACCCAGCAGAAATTCCCGATCCAGCCCTTTTCTGGCGATCTTTACGATAACCGGCTTTAAAAACTCCTGGCCGTTTTCCACCACCGGTTTTTTGGCCAGATAGACCGAACCGATGGAGCCGGATTTGATCGGCGCGGCCACATCAAAATCAAAATAGCATTCATGGGGCTTTTTGCCGTAGCACTCCTCGAACGCGGCGTAGACCTCGGCCGCGGTCATGGGCGCTACATCCTCCTGAAACACCATGAGCTCCCTGGAGATCTCATCCGGCAGAAAATCAGCGTTGGCGGCGGCCACCTGGGCCATCTTGATAAAGAACGGTCCGAACTCACGGACCATTTTGGCGATAATCTCCGCCTGGGCGGCAAAATCTTTGGGATCCGTCTGAAAAAACGGCTTGATATAGCGAATGGCGCGCACCTGGCGGCGAATAATCTTTAAGTCGCTTCGGATGACCCGGACCCGTTCCCCGATATCCTTAAAAAATGCCTTGTTCCTGCGTTTGGTGTCTTTCAAAAGATTGACGATCTCAACGAGAAGCGGCTGATAACACCTTAGCACAATGCGGACCACATCCAGGTTCAACTCAACCAGCCCCCTCAACTCCGGCTCACTGAACAACTCGTCAAAGAACGACCAGAATTCCTGGACCACGACCTCCGGCACCTCAATCGGGCTGCGCAGGGTAATCTGATCCACCACATAGCGGATCAGTTTCTCCGTGGTCTTCTCATTGGGAATAATATTGGTGCGCCGCATGTAGCTGGTCACGGAGCGGCTGTGGCGGGTCAGGGGGTGGAGATAAAGGGAGTCAAAAAGCTGGTCCAGGGCTTTATCCAGCTCCTCGACCGTTAGCAGATCATCGCTGGCCAGGGTTTTTATCAGCGGAATCGTGGCGCGCGTGACATTGAAGCTGTGATAGGTATAAGATCCGGTTTCCTTGATAATCAGAAACAGATGGTCCTGCAGAACCTGGAGATGGGAAAAAACTTTTCGTCTGCCCATTAAAAAATCTCAGCCGTATTCCGGTTGAAACGATTATCAGGTCAGGCACCCGAGTCCCGGATGCCGGGCTTCTTTTGGCGGGCATTAATTGATATTATACCAGACTAAATTGTGTGTCAAATATATTTAAAACACATGATATTGTGGTTGGACCAAAAAATGACTGGATAACAAATATCAAAGCCCCGGAGAAATGTCAATCGCTGGTTTTTGAGATTCGGGACCTGCATCCCGAAAGCGCTCGCCCCGGTTTCGGAACGGAGCAGACATTTATCCCTAATTTGAGGCTATATTCTTTACCGCCCGGATTTTTGCCTCCAGATTCAACATATACGCAAACTCCGGCTGTTTGGGCTCAGGCACCGGGTCATACTCTTTTTGTTTAATGCGCTGCTTGGCCGCCTCCGTATCGCCCCGGGTTTGTTCAAGCGTTTCTTCGATCAGTTCCCGGAACCAGATACCGTATTCAATGGCGCGCGTCATATAATCCGCCACATCTTTGCCGGTGATGACATGGCCGTGGCCCGGGCAGAGGATATCAACATCCAGGTTTGTGAGCTTTTTCATGGACTCAAAATACTGGTCATAATCCGAGAGCCATTCCGAGAAAATATAGCCACTCGGATCCATGATGCCCATGGCTTCACCGGTGAAAAGCATTTTCTTCTCTGGCACGTAAAAACTCATGGAATCCCGGGTATGACCGGGCGTGGCAATGGCGCAAAGGCTCAAATCCGGTCCCAGTTCAACCGTCTCGCCGTCTGAAAGGGTGTGATCCACGGCAAACGGCTCAAATCCGGCAGTATCGGGGATTTCTTCGCCCATCTCTGCAAAATATTCGGCCGCCGACCGATTTAAGGCCTTAATGGTTTCAATGGCCCGGGGCCGCTCAAGCACCCCGGCGCCCTCCGCTGAGCAGCAGATCTTAATCTCCGGAAAGGCCTGTTTAAGAATGGCCGCGGCCCCGCAATGATCATAGTGGGCATGAGTTAAAAACAAATACCCAGGCCCCTGACCGTCCAGCAGTTCCCGGGCCTCCCGGATATACTTTTTGCCCATCAGGCTCATGCCGGCATCAATAATGGCAGGGCTTTTGGCATCGAGTAAAAAGGCGGGCAAATCAATGGAACCCAGCACATGCAGTTCCGGCGTAATGGCACCGGTTTTTTGAATAATCATATCCCATTTTCCTCAAAATTGACGGACAGAAACATAGACACATCTATATGGCATTATCCGCGGAACCTGTCAATATGCGAGGGGCAAGGAAACAGGGCTAATTTGTTCTGTATCCAAATCGAAATCGCTATCGGGATCGGGATCGAA
>JBKHAE010000174.1:0-3918 GCA_046543065.1 Desulfobacterales bacterium
CCCTCAATAATTCGATGCCCGAAGCGGCGTACCATAAAACGCCTCTTTGCCTCAACATATGATGATCTCAGTGCTGTCCGGTTAAGATTTGACAGGTAAAAACGAACATTATGAACAAATATATTAAATATTAACAGAAACATTGAGTTTTGGCTGAAAAGATTTTTTTTAATTAAAATATCAGGAGCTTTTTGTCAATGACTATAAGCATGTCAGTAGCGCATAATATGTCCGGAGCGGGAGAGTGCAAAAGCATAATCCGTTCGGTTAAAGATAGCTGCCCAGGCGCAGGTTTATAAGACGGACGAAGGTGTTACAGGCCGGAAAATTCTGTTTGTCTGTGATACCCTTATCATTTGCCACTGTAGAATGCGGCTATAAAACTTCAGCTTTGCGGATTTTAGGGCCGCTAAAGACTGTCAAACAAGAGTCCTCATTCTCATAAGTTTATCTGGACCACAATATATTGAATTAAGGACCATTTTCAATTAAATATTTATTTCAGGAAATTATTGTTTCAAATACCGCAGCATTTAACTTCTTCTACCATTAGGTGGATTGTTTCTTTAGACGCCACCCCTAACAGGAAAACAAGGATTGAAACTTTTGCGTCATTCATAATCTTTATCACTCCCTTCTTATTGACGGGAACCTTCCAGGAAAACAAGGATTGAAACAAGATTATTCGCCCGGGCAACTCCGAAAAATCGATTGGTGTGTTCATGGGCGGCTTAGTGATAAAATCAACCGGGATAAGGCGAAAAAGTTCCGTGAGCCGCCGCATAAGCGGCTTATCGATTTAGGTGGATGCGCTGCGCTTATCCACCCTGCGTGGGAACTGCGGGAGGGGCTCGATAAATGACAGGCCGGATGGCTTTTGAACGCTGTTTTGAGTGATTTTCTGTGAAAGTGCCGTTGCGGCGGCGTAAACTACTTTTTGGGATTTAACAGGATAGGGCTATGTAAAACCGCCGGTAGTCGGATTTGGTGCATTGCAAAAGCCCCTGCCTGCGCTTAGCCTTCATTTTCGCAGTTAATTTTTTCTGTCCCGGCCCATACGGAAAGCGCAGTTTCCTTTTTTCCGGAGAGCAGCGCGGCACAGGCCAGGAGTCGTTCCGATGAGCTGGTGCGGCAGAGGGCGCAGGCCCGTCTGGCGTGATGATACATTTGATCAAAGTCGTTGGCTGTATAGGCGGTGATGGCTTCCTGCCGGTGCGTTTCAGCCTGGTCGCGGATGGCGATCAGTCGCCCGAGATCAGTGCCGCACCGGTGGCAGTGCGGTTTTCCTTTATACGGAGCCTTGCAGGTGGGGCAGCGCTGCATTGATTACCGCCTTCATTTATTCCAGGTAAAAGAGGATGTCTTCGAGTTCCTCGCCGGCTGCCCGGGCGTCTTCGATGCGGTCCTCGTCCGCAGCGGTTCGGATGTCCTCGATCAGATTGATGATTTCATCCCGGTCTTCTGCTGGCGCGTCTTCCAGCATGGCGCCGGCGCGGCGGAGCAGGTCGGCCAGGTCTGAAGGCATGTGCGAAGCGGGGGCGCCGTCTGCTTCGGAGCCGGTATTACCGGCAGCCGAAGTGCTCCCCCATAGTTGGTTAATCCGCTCGCCGGCGGCGGCCAGGTCGTCTTCTGAAAACCGGGAGATGGCATTTTCAATCACGGCATTGATTTTTCGGCCGGTGGCTTTTTCCACGGCTTCAATCTGCAGAATACCGTTTAAGTCAAGATCAAAGCGCATAATGATTTCGCTGTTGGCCGGGGCCGGGGTCAGCTCAAAGAAATAGGTGCCGATATTGACATTCTCCCGCGCATCCGGCGCCTCTCCCTGGAACACATTGATTTCAACTGCATCCTGGTTGTCATGCAGGGTGAAGAAGACATCGCTTTTGGAGGCCGGCAGTTTGGTGTTTCGCCGGATAAGGGGGACATATTTGTCGGGAGACATTTCTCCGTATAGTTCTCCGATTGCGGAGGTGCCGAATGTGTATGGCGTGATATCGATAAGCACCCCGGCATCCGTCATCCCCATCTCCCGGCCGGCCTGAATGGCCGCGCCGATGGCCACACACAGGTCGGGATCGATTTCACTTCTGGGAAGAATGCCGGTTTTTTCTTCAAGGAACCGGGTAATGGCCGGTATCCGGGTGGAGCCGCCCACCAGAATTATCTGATCAAGGCTTGCGGGCAGGATGCCGGCATCATCCAGCGCCCGGCTGACGGCATCCATGGTGCGGCTGAGATCCGCCTCGACCATGGCTTCAAACTCCTGCCGGGAAAGTTCATAGGAGAGATGAACAGGGGTGTCGCCCGTGGTGGTGATATGGTCCTCTTCGATCATGGCATAGGGCGCGTGGGATAAAGCGATTTTGGCATTTTCTGCGGCGCGTTTGAGGCGGTGCATCACCAGCGGGTCATCCCGGAGCGTCAGGTTATGCGTTTCCTGGATATGATCGGCCAGCCGTTCAGCCACGCGCTGGTCAAAGTCATCCCCGCCCAGATGATTGTCTCCGGTGCTGGCCAGGACCTCCACCACGCTGTTTTCAATTTTAACGATGGAGACGTCAAATGTGCCGCCGCCTAAGTCATAGACCAGGATGCTTTCCGTTTTTTTCGAGGCGTTTTCATAGGCCAGGGCCGCAGCCGTTGGTTCATTGATGATGCGGGTTACCTCAAGGCCGGCGATTTGGCCGGCCTCGCGGGTGGCCTGCCGCTGATCGTCTGTAAAATAGGCCGGTACGGTGATAACCGCTTTATGAACTGCCTGATCGAGGATTTTTTCCGCCCGCGCTTTTAGGGCCTTCAGGATAATGGCCGATATCTCCTGGGGCAGATAGGTTTCCGGACCCAGGGCGACAGGGGTGTCATCCCCCATGCGGCGTTTGATTGACATGACCGTGTTTTCGGGTTTGAGGATCGCCTGGTTTTTGGCTTCCGTGCCGACTTTGATGTCGCCGTTTTCATCAATGCTGACACAGGATGGCATAATCCCGTCGTCCTGATCGGTTAATACTTCCGCGTTGCGGTCTATAATAAAGGCGATCTCGGAATTGGTGGTGCCGAGATCGATGCCGACGATAGGTTCCATGGTCTTCTCCTAATGGCTTTGGGGGTCATTGACGATGACTTCCGCGGTTCGGATGACCTCCGCCTCTTTTACAAACCCGCCGGTTTGTTCCTCTAAAACGACATTCGCCGCTTTTTCCGGGTTCGAGCGTTTGCCGATGGCTTTCATGGTTTTGGGATCAAAGGGCTGATCCAGGGCCTGCACCGGGGTGATGCCGGCATAGGAAAGGGCCCGGTCAAACCGGCGGATGGCCATTTCATAGCCTTCGGCCACAGCCTCTATTCCTCGCAGGCCGGGGCGGTACCAGCGTTTTTTTTTAATAGCCGCCTGGCTGGCCCGGTGGCCGCGAACCAGGGCGTCCCGGACATCCAGAAACGGAAGAATCGCCTTTTTTTCCGTTTGCGTCCGGATATTTTCGCTCAACTGATCGATGCCGGCCACGCTTTTTTCAAACAGGTTCATGCTTTTTTGATAGGCATCGGCCATTTCGGTAAATGTCTGGATGCTGCGATGCTGCTCGCGATTCTGCATTTTGATTTCCTGGCGAAGGGCCGAGAATTCGGACAAGAGGGTGTACAGGTCGCAGCTATCCGCGGTCGCGGTCTCCGCCGGGGGCGGCGTATCCGGCAAAGCCTCTATCCATGCGGAAAAATCGGCCATGGCTTTTTGTTTCCATTCCGGCTGGCCGGGTTCTTCGGGTTCAGCGGTTTTCTCCGGCGCCGGCGGCTCAGCGGTTTTTGAGGAAGTGAACAGCCGTTTGAAGAGATTCTGTTTTTTCTTTTCTGTCATTGTTTTTTTGTTCCAATGTTCTTGGGAGTTTAAGATATAGCGGGCAACGGCGCCCTTTTAAGTAG
>JBKHAE010000175.1:0-3832 GCA_046543065.1 Desulfobacterales bacterium
CATATAGGATACAGCAATTGCAATGCCGATGATTACAGCAATCAAATATTCCATTGTTAAGTGCCTTTTTTGTTTTTGTGGTTTAATTTTGACGGCTTCTGGTAATAAAATAATCGTCGGAGGCTGTTTGGCAAGGGGCTTTTATCTTGGTTCTGGCCCTCATCCTGGCCTTCTCCCGGGGGAGAAGGGAACAGAAGGAGTGGGGCGTTTTATATTCCCTCATCCTGACCTTCTCCCGGGGGGAGAAGGGAACTGATTGTTTTAACGAAGAGGTGAGTCATGACGATTCAATTTATCACCGAGAATAAGGTGGCCCGGTTCTTAAATCCGTTTACCAATTTTGAAGAATCCGAGGCCAAGTCCCAGCTCCGCTGGGACCCGCTGACCAATCGAAGCGGGCGGCTGGCCCATTTTGTGGGGTTTAAGCTGCCGCCGGCGGATTTTTCAAAGATTATCGAGGACTCGGCGGAGAACTGTCCGTTCTGTCCGGATAAGGTGACTGCCATAACGCCGAAGTTTGCTCCGGACCTGATCCCCGAGGGGCGGCTGGAGAAGGGCGAATCCGTGGTTTTTCCGAATCTGCTGCCCTATGATGAGCACAGCGCGCTGACCGTGCTGTGCCGGGATCATTACAAGTCCCTTGAAGATTTTACCCCGATGATCCTGACGGATGCGCTAAAAAATTCCGCGGCATATCTGGACCGGGTGGTGCCATATAAAGACGATATTTACGGCCTGATCACCTGGAACTATCTGCCGGCAGCCGGCTCCAGTCAGGTGCATCCGCATTTTCAGGTATATGCCACATCCGTGCCTGGTAATTTTCTGCAGACCGTGTTAGATGCCAGCAAAGACTATTATCAGACAAAGGCCCGCATCTATTGGGAGGATTATATAGAGGCGGAGATCAACGCCGGGGAGCGGCTGATAAAAGAGGCGGCGCACAGTGTCTGGCTGACCGATTTTGTATCGCTTAGCGCCCTGACCGATATTATCGCCATATTTCCGAACCGTCAGACGGTGTTTGATCTGACTGAGGCGGATTGGGAAGAGGCTGCTGCGGTTCTTGATTCAGTATTAAAATACTTAGGCAGCCAGGGGGTTTACAGTCTGAACATGGCCTGGATGCCGGCGCTTTCGGGCAGGGCTGATTACTGGCTGCAGCTTCGGATTTCGCCCCGGATGTATATGGCCCCGCAGGTATGGTGCACGGAGACGCCGTCCCTGGTTTACCAGTACCAGGAGTCGTTTATGGTCTGGTCGCCGGAGGATACGGCAAAGGAGATGCGGGGCGCGGTTTAGCTGGGGTTAAAATTCAACCCCGGCTTCGAAAAAGGGGCCGGCAAAGTCCACGTCAAACTCAAGGTCCCAGTCATGGGATTCGCCGGCTTCGTAGCGGTAGCCGGCGGCAGCGAAGAAGGGGCCAATGGCATTGACCCTGGCGCGGCCGATCAGGCTGTAAAGATCGCTGTCGCTGTATGACATGCCTCTGAATTCGCCTTCCAGGGCGAATCGTTCGATGGGCCGGAAGCAGACGCCCAGGTAAACCATGGGAACCAGAATGGTTTCCTGCTCAGATTCCCGGATATCGATGCCGGGAATGGTTCTCTGGATGACCGAGGCCTCAGCGTCATATATTCGGGCATTAAGGCCCAGTTCGATATTCAGGCGATTGAGCGTGGCGGTCTCAAGGAGCGGGATATCATAGTAGAGCCCCAGGTCATACTGATCCAGCACAAGCTTTGATTGAAACCGGAAGTCGGGGGTGATGACGATATCGCCGAATTCGTAGAAGTCATCGGTGATGGCGGTTTCTTCAAACTCCATGGGTGCGGCCATGAGATAGATGTTGGGGATCAGAAACGGCATGCTGATTTTTAAGCGGCCGAAGAGCCGGCTTTCATCGTCATAGTCCAGAAGCGACTCAAGATCCAGCCGGTCATCGGATTCATAGGAGAAATAGCCGCCGGGCGACTGGCGCCATCCGCCCACAGCGGCTTCGATATCTATCATGGGCATGGCAGACAGCGGCATGGGCAGGGCGAGCAGGATGATTAAACTGATGATCCGCATAAAATGTTTCATGGGGTGCCGATCCTTTCTATTCTACTTCATATTCAATGATTTCCGGGCGGCCTCGCCGTTTTAACTCGATGGAGAGAGTCTCGCCGGAGCGGAGCTTTTCATAAAAAGCCATGGCGTCATCCGCGGTCTTGATTTCCCGGCCGTTGATGCCGGTGACGATATCACCGGTTTTAAGGCCCACGTCCCGGACAACCGACTCCCTTGCAATGTTTGAGAGAATAAATCCGGAGGCTTGCCCGTCCTGGAAATAGGGCCGGATTTTCACCTCGTTCATGAGCTGATTCAGGTTCTCAAGGGCGTTGTCTACTTCGCTGCGTTTTAGCGAGATTTTTTTGCTGGGTCCGCCCCGCAGGCGAGCGGCAGTTTCCGGGGAGCCAGACCGGGACGAGGGGGATTCGGAGGCTTTGCCGTCGTCATCTTCAACCAGGGTAAGCTTTTCGGTTTTACCGTTTACATCCAGCACCACGCCGTTTCGAAAGATTTCCAGGATGATGGCCTCCTGGATGGCGTCACCCACCTGATAAAGCCCCTGGCGGTGCAGTTCTGGCTCTTCAATGACCGCCCGGGCGATCCCGGCTTTCCGGTTGTCCGTGGCAACCGTGCCCCAGAGTTTTAGTTTTAGGCGGGTCTGCTCAAGCTTTTCAAGGTCAAAAGACGGCTCCTTCTCGGATTTGGCGGCGGTCTTTTTTACTGTATCGAAGAGGTCCCGATCAACAATGGCCTGATAGGCGTCAAATCGGGGGCGGTTTTTTTGCGCCCCGGTGTTGGCTGCGGGCTCTGCTGCGGTAACGCCGGCGGGCGTGGATTGGGTAATCTCCATTTTGACGAATTGGTAGAAGAGTTTAACACTGAAGAAGATGGCTGCGGCGGCAAGCGCCAGGTTGGCTATTTGAAAGCTTTTTCTGATCATAAAAGATATTGGACTTTATACGAAGCCACCCATGCTTTATAAATTTTTAAAATCATGCCATCATTGCAGGGATTAGTCAACTAAGACATGAGGGACGCGACACTTGACATGAACAGGCGCTGCATATACAACTTAAATTCAAACCGTCAATAAAATCGGGGGGATTTAAAATGGAACCAAAGAAGCCGTTTATTTTTGTGGCAGTGTGTCTATGCCTTTTACTTGTTACTTCGCCCTTGGCCTGCAAGAAAACCGAAAATTCTGGTAATGATAGAAAAAGACCCCTCAATTTCTATGGGGGCCAGGACATTAAGCCGGTACATTCCCGCTCCAAATTGGAGAAGGCGAACAGCGAATACGTCTTTGAGCCCGCGCTGCAGGGGGATCTGGTAAAGCATGATTTTATCATTGAAAATGACTCGATGACCCCCCTTGAACTTAATGATGCAGAGGGCTGCTGCGGCTGCTTTGTGGAATCCTATACCCAAAAAATCCCGCCAGGAGAAAGCGGAGCCATCTCAGTGCTGCTGCTCACGGATTCCCGGGGCGGGGATGTAATCAACGGAACAGTTCGCGCCGAGACCAATGATCCAAACCGGCCTGAGATTACCGTTGATGTTAAAATGAAGGTAAAGGAGTTTGCCGATCTCAATCCTTACCGGGTGTGGCTGAAGGGATCCGTGGATGAGGAGATTGTGGAAAAATGCATTGTTATTCCGAACGAGAATTATCCGTTCAATATCACGGATATTAAAAACCGCGCGCCAGGGGGGTGGATCGATTACAGCTACCGGGAGATTCAAAAGGACGGCCGGAAGGCCTACGAAATAACCGTGA
>JBKHAE010000061.1:0-20282 GCA_046543065.1 Desulfobacterales bacterium
CCGGCAGGGCACGAACCGGTGAATCGGCGTGCCGATGGGGTCCCGGTGGATGTTTTGGGTCAGGTAATTGACATTCAGGCCATGGGTTTGGCCCTCGTAGAGCAACCCGAACCCGTGCGGGATGAGAACTGTTCCCGGCCGCACCCGGCGGCTGACTTCCAGTTCCCCGGTCTCGCTGCCCGCCCGGGTGATCACACGCACTTTTTGTCCGTCATTAAATCCCTTTTTCTCTGCATCCGCCGGGTTTATGGCAATGGTGCAGGCGCGTTTGCCCTTGTTCCATTCCGGATTCCGCATCAGAGTGTTGGCATTGGTTTTCATGTGCCGGCCGGCATTTAAAATCAGGGGGAATTCATCTGGCATCTTTAATTCTTCGGCTTCGGTTTGCGCATTAAGGGCCTTGACTTCGTTTTCCATCTCCGGAATGTGGACTTCGATTTTGCCGGAAGGCGTCTTGATGCCGTCCATGGGGTTTTGCTCATCCGCCTGGCCCACCCACAGGCCCTGGGGCGTATCCAGGATAGCCTGAAAGATCCGCTCGCCCTGGTCCATGCCGGTTTCAAATCCGGCGCGCGCCGCGTTTTTCCGAAATGATTTGGGCGCGGTCATGAGGATTCCCCATAGGGCTGCCAGGTTGGCGCTGTCCCACTTTCGTCCCAGGGTTTGGGCCAAAACAAAGGGCATGGCGGAAAGCGCCCGGGGTTCGGTTTGGCCCCATTCCATAAGTTTGGCGCCGAATGTCAGGCGGTCGCCGTCAGCCGCTTCATGGAGTTCCCCGGGGATTTCCGGGATCAGTCCCAGCCGGTCTGCCAGGCGGGTAAAAATCTGGGCTCCTTCCAGACAGTTTCCGGGCGGTTCCACAACGGGTCGGCGCATCTGGAAGAAAACTTCGGGGTAAGTCCAGGGAAAGAAGGTGCCGTCCCAGGATTCGTAGTAGGATCGGCAGGGCAGCACATAGTGGGCAAAGCGGGCGGTTTCGCTCAGGACGATCTCGTTTGTCACCAAAAGATCAAGTTTTGCAAAGGCCTCTTCATAGGCTGATGTGTCCGGATAGGATCTGAGCGGGTTGCATGCGCTTACAAAGACCGCGCGCAGCCGCTCCGGATGCTCGGCCATGATCTCCTCAGGCATCACCGCGGGCGGAAACGCCCCGCCCGCCACCGGCGGGACGTTTGTGGCAATCGTCCGCCAGGTTTTCGGGTCGCGCTCATCCGCATGAAACCCCATGGGCACCACCATGCCCGGAATGAGATTGCCGCCCCGGACGCCGAAAATACCGCACACCACGCCCAGAATGTTCATGAGATACGAGTTTAAGGTGCTGTGCCGGCCCATGTAGATCCCTAAGTCCGGATGCATGCACCAGCGCCGGGTGGTCATCAGGCGGCAGAGCTCAACAACCTGGTCATAGTCGAGTTCACAGACGTTTATGGCGGCTTTGGCATCAAACTTCTCAAACCAGGGCCGGATACTTTTCCAGCCGTCAACAAACTGCGCGATGTAATCCGTCGATTCCCAGCCGTTTTCAAGAATAACGGCGATCATGGCCTTGATTAAAAGGGCATCCGTTCCCGGCCGGATGGGCAGATGCATGTTGGCGACCGCTGCGGTTTCGCTCTCTCTGGGATCAATGACCACCAGGAGCCGATCCGGGTCTTTTGAAAAGTCCTTCAGCACCTTGGGCGCCCGCGGCATTTGGTGGCTCTCCATCCCGTTCCACCCCCATCCCACAAGCATCTCCGCCTGATGCTCGTCCGGAATGGCCACATTATACTGCTTGCCCAGCATCCGGCCGAACACCCACCACGAGCCGGAAAATTCCTGGCCGGCAGAGGAATAGAAATTCTGGGAGCCCATGGCGCGCAGAATGGAAAGTCCGAATGCGCCCTCAAAATGCCCGCCCTGGGAGCTGGCCCCCATGTAGCCCAGAGCGCGCGGGCCGTATTGCTGGACCACTTCCTGCGTTTTCCCGGCGATTTCATCAATGGCCTGGTCCCAGGAGACGGGCTCAAACCGATCGCCCACGCGTTTTAAGGGTTTGGTCAGCCGATCCCCGGGGTACTGGTGATAAAGGACATTAAGCCCCTTTCTGCATACATAGCCTTTGCTTCGCGGGTTGTCCTTGTCAGGCCGGACCTTGACCATCCGGCCGTCTTCCACCAAAACTTCCAGGCCGCAATTCTGGGCGCACAGCACGCATGCGGTTTTATGCCATTTGCTCATGGGATGAAACCTTCGGTTAATTGGGTCTTAAAACTGGATGCCCCGTTTTTGGGCCATGGTCATCATCTGATCCATGCCGGTTTTGGGCGGGGTGCGCTGTTTATCCGTTTCCTTGGGCACAAGCTGCATGGCCTCCGAGGGGCAGGTGGTCACGCACAGGCCGCAGCCGATGCACCGATCCCGGTTGACTTCCGCCACCTCATCGGCGGTTAGGGTGATGGCCCCCATCTGACAGCGGTCCATGCAGGTCTCGCACCCGGTACAGGCATCCTGATCCACTTGGGCGAAGTAGTTTGAGAACACCATCTCCGCCGGGCGGGGGTGTTCATTCAAGGATGCCAATACCCCGCAGCAGCATCCGCAGCAGTTGCACATGCCGCCCGGGTTCTGGGCGGTGGCGGGCTGGGTGACCAGGCCTGCCTCGTGGCCTTTTTTCAGGATTTCGATGGCCTCATGCGACGTGATTTCACGGCCCATTTGATTGTCAATGTAATACTGGCCCATGGAGCCGAACATGAAGCAGACCTCCAGGGGGTTGTCGCAGGCTTTACCGAGCAGCTGTTTCTGTTTTCTGCAGGTACATTCGGTGACCACGATTTTTTTGGTGTTTTTCAATATCTCGCAGGCATCGTCAAAGGCGGCCACATGCTGAGTCACATCAATGGATTTCTGGATCGGGATGGTGCGCAGAAAGTTCTCGGCATTTTCAACCATGGTTTGCTTGAATCCTTCCTGATAATATTGCTCCATTAATTCAGCCAGGGTTTTTGTCATATCCGTGGTATGAAATTCAAACAGGCCGTGGACAAACGGGACAGCCCCGTATTTGACGGAATCCCCTTTCCGGAGGCGGAACAGGAGCTTGCGCCGGGCCATGTCTTCGAGTTTTTCCCGCACCGCGTCAACCGACTGGCCGATCCGCTCGGCCACGGATTCGGGCGGCTCAAGCATGGGGCTTAACGCCAGAAACATCTCCGCATCATCTTCGGAGAAGAGCTCCTTTAGGATTTTTATCTCCACACCGGATTTTGTTGCCGGAAATCCCAATGAATACTTGTCCAGCCGCTGCTGGAGGTCTCGATAAATAGCTTCTGTCATAAACCGTTCCTTTCGGGTCAGAAATGGGTTTTTTGGCATGCAGGCCAGCCAGTATTGGGCTGCTTGTATGCAGTATGGAAAACTTGTTTCAGACTGAAACAGTCTTGCGCATCCGTAATTTTTATTGAAAACCTGGGGCTTTTTCAAATATGAATTTTAAAATCACATTAATTAATGATAGCAGGTTTAAAAATATCCGGAAAGGGGCAAACCATGGAAAAAGGGTACGTTCAGGTATACACGGGAGACGGCAAGGGTAAGACAACGGCCGCGCTGGGGCTTGCGCTGCGGGCCGCGGGCGCCGGCTTAAAGGTCTATATCGCGCAGTTTATCAAGCAGGGCTGCTACAGTGAACTGGATTCGCTGAAGCGGTATTCGGATTATATCACCATTGAGCAGTTCGGCACGGGCAGATACATCCGGGGCAATCCGGAGCCCGCGGATATCGAAGCGGCAAAGCGCTGCCTGGCGGCCATCCGGACGGCCGTGGAATCCGGCGATTATGACATTGTCATCATGGATGAAGCCGGGGTGGCGGAGCATTTCAAGCTGATTGAGGCCCGGGATGTGCTGGACATTATTGATGTAAAACCGGAAGCTATGGAACTGGTGATCACCGGCCGCGGCGTGTCAGGGGCGGTCATGGCCCGGGCGGATCTGATTACCGAGATGAGGCCGGTCAAGCATTATTATGAGGACGGGGTGCTGGCCCGGGTCGGCATCGAAAGCTAAAGGTATAATATAATGCGGGAAGTGACATTTGTTTTAGGCGGATGCCGGAGCGGGAAAAGCAGTCATGCTCTGGCCCTGGCGCAAAAGCGGCTCGGGGCGGAAAACTGCTTTATTGCCACCTGTGTGCCCTATGATGATGAGATGAACGACCGGGTCTGGCGGCATCAGGCGGAGCGCGGGGAAAACTGGCGCACTGTGGATGCACCCATTGAGCTGCCGGAGGCTGTTGAAAAACAAGGCGGAACAGCGGATGTGCTGGTGGTGGACTGTCTGACTCTGTGGATGAACAATTTGATTATGGATGACCGCACTGATGAAGCCGTGTCTGATAACGTGGCCCAGCTGACAGCTGCCCTGGATAATGTTCAGTGCCCGGTGTTTGTGGTTTCCAATGAAGTGGGTACCGGTATTGTGCCGGAAAACCAATTGGCAAGACGGTTTCGGGATCTCACGGGATTTGCCAACCAGCGAATGGCAGCCTTTGCGGACCAAGTAATCTGGATGGTGGCCGGGATTCCGGTTAAAATAAAGGGTTAATATTTTTATCCCGCCAAGCCGCAGAGCGCGCAAAAGGCTATTTTTCAAGCACTTCCACCGCTGCCACCCGGTTAATTAACCAATCGCCCTCGATTTTTTTAAATTTGCACGCCAGTTCATGGAATTCATCAAACTGGCGCTTGCTGTCTTGTGCGCCGGCATTGATCCGGGCGGTGAGGCGGACGCTGGCAGTGGTTTCATCCGGAAAATCGATTGAGATATCATAGATGTTTAACTTGATGCGCTCATAGCGGGCGCGGCCGGACATGGCATAGGCCCGGATATCCTGCCTGGAAAACTCTCCGGAAACGTCTCTGTAAGGCGTCTGGGGAATTTCCAGCACACAGGGGTCCGTGAAAATCTCGGCGATGTTTTTGGCATGGCCCGCTGCCATGAGCTCGTTTTCCGGTTCCGTCTTTGAGACCCGATCTGCGAGTTCATCCAGCCGGCTGTGGATTTTTTCCGCATCGGTTTGATAGAATATGAAAAATCCGACCAGCCCGGCAGCCAGGCAGGCGATGATAAGGATAAGGGGTTTTGATCTTACCATAGGGGCGCTCCGACGATACGGTTACTAGGGGTCTGGCCGAAATGGTGCTGTTCCATGGGCACGCGCCGGTTGTCGCCCACCACATAGACGTGATCCGGCTTGACCTGCCGCGGGGAAAGCGTCCAGTCATAATCGTAGGCCACATAGGGTTCTTTGATTTTTTCTCCGTTGATGTAGAGATGCCCGTTTCTAAACGCCACGGTTTCACCTGCCAGGCCAACCACCCGTTTTAAGAGCATCACGGATCGGCCGGCCATCCGGACGGCCACGATGTCGTATCGGTCCGGGGATGAAAAGGCATACCTGAGCGTGTTGCAGAAGTTCACCCGGCCATCGGAATAGGTCGGCGCCATGCTGTGGCCGTGAATCCGGAACGGGATCAGGAAAAATTGAAACACAACAAACGCGAAGGCGGCCACCAGGGCCGCCCGAATGACAAATCTTTTGTTAATGTTTGGCAGGAAAAAGGCGCGGAGTTGATCAATCAGCATGGTCAGTCAGTGATACCTATTTTTCTTTGCGAAGCTTTTTCTTGTCGATTTTGCCCACCGCGGTCAGCGGCAGTTCGTCCCGGATTTCAATTGTTTTCGGGACCTCGTAAGGCGCCAGCTTCTCCTTGGCAAAATTGATGATATCGGTTTTTAATTTTTCCGGGTCGCCGTCATATGAATAATCCGGGGATAGCGTCACATAGGCCTTGACGATCTCAGAGCCCGGGTTTTCCGGATTGAGAACCCCGATGGTGGCGATCATGTCAATGGCGGGATGGGTGGCCAGGATTTCCTCCACTTTCTTTGAAAAGACCTTGAACCCGCTGACATTGATCATGTCCTTGGTCCGGTCCACAATGCGCACATACCCCTCTTCGTCAAATATACCCACGTCGCCGGTGTGCATGTAGCCATCCGCATCAATGGCCTTTTCCGTTTCTTCGGGGTTGTTCAGGTAGCCCACCATCACCTGCGGGCCTTTGACGCAGATCTCCCCGGGCTGGCCGATTTCCACCGGCTCGCCGGAGGCCGGGTCCACGAGTTTGACATCGGTATTCAAAAGCGGCAGTCCGATGTGGCCGAGCTTTTTTTTGCCCTTGTAGGGATTAACGATGGACAGCGGCGAGGTTTCCGTCATGCCGTAAGCTTCAACCAGTTTTCCCTCGCCGATGATTTTTTCGATTTGCCGCTGGGATTCTTCGGGAAACGGAGCGGCGGCTGAGACAGCGGCCTCGAGATTTGAATGATCAAGCTCTTTGAATTTGGGGTTTTGAATCAACAGGTAGTAGAGCGATGGGACGTTGGCCAGTGCCGTGGGCCGATATTTTTCAATCTGCTTGCAGATATGGTCGGTGTTCCTCGGGTCTGGTATCAGCACCTGGGTCCAGCCCAGATAGACGCAGTTGATGTTAAAAAACAGGCCGGCGATATGAAAGAAAGGAAAACCGGACAGGGCAAGCCCCTGGCCCTCCTCCCACTGCAGCCAGGCCTGGATGATGAGCACATCGGCCATCACATTTCTATGGCTCAGCATCGCCCCCTTGGGCGGGCCGGTGGTGCCGCCGGTGTACTGAATGTAGGCGATGTCATCCGGGGTGATGGAGACATTGGGGTGTTTTTCCGAATATTCCCTGCTTGTTAAAATCGATTTAAAGGGCAGGATGGTTTTGGTGTCAATGGGTGTGATTTTCCCCTTGGGGATTTTGCCCAGAAGCTGGCCCAGAAATCGCTTGTAAAAGGGCAGAAACCCGCCCACGCTGGTAACGGCGATAACCTGAAGCGAAGGCAAATCGGAAGCGACTTGCGTCAACCTTGCGGCGAAGATGGCATCCAGGGTCACCAGGGCTTTGGCCTTGGCATCTGAAAGCTGGTGTTTGAGTTCATCGGCCGAGAGCAGGGGAGAGACCCCGGAGACCGCGCAGCCGGCCTTAAGGGTCCCCAGCCAGGCGATTACGTACTCGGGGATATTGGGGAGATTAATGCCAACCACATCCCCTTTTTTCAGTCCATGGGCCATCAGCATATGGGCAAAGCGGTTGGAGTAGCGGTCCAGATCCCGAAAAGAGATTTCAATTTCCATGAAGCTCATGGCGGGTGTATCCGCATATTTTTCAATCGTCGGGCGAATGGCATCCATGTAAGAAATTTCCCAGGCATTGGGATCCAGATCATCGAGGCCCGGGTCCCAGGATTTTTTCCAAAACTGAGGCTCGGTCATAAGGCATCTCCTTGGTTGGGGGTTGGGTATTGGGGGTCAGCTGCACCAAAACAGGAATGAAATTACCGAATTTTCAATATATAAATAATCGAAAAATGATAAAAAATCAAAGGGTTTTTCAGGCCTAAACATGGTAGATCGGATTTTCGATATTAAATGCAAACCGCCGGGTTTCTTCCGTAACTACGGCATCGGTTTGGGGTATGTATGTGCGTTCGTAAAAAGTGGCATGGCCGGAGTGGTCAACAAAAATCAGCGAAGAGGACCGGGTGCCGTAAATTTCGCTGGTAATGAAAACAGGCGAGAGAATCCGTTCCCATTCCAGGCCGATGCCTGTATCCGGAAGCTCGGGGTCCGGCGGCTGTTTTTGATCAGAGAGCAATTTGAAAAGGCGCTCCGGGTCTATGGGGCGGTTTTCAGCGAGGATACCGGCCAGTGCGGATTTGATTTTTTCCACCTTGGGCCAGGGGGTGTTTAATAGGTGGTTGCTGATGCCGTGAATGCCGGGCGTTAATTTTCTGATCTCATCGGATACATTGCAATACCACCAAAGGTCGGTCGTCTCGCCCACAATCAGGTTAAAGCCGCTATATTGGTCTTTTAACGGCCGGATGGCTTCAATATAGCTCTGCGGCGGATCTGAGCCCGCCAAATACTCCCGGACCAAATCCCCCCGGGAAGGCCCCTTGCTTTTTTGGTTCAGGGCATCCGGGTGGCGGTAGTTGGTGATGGCGCCGATCCTTCCGGATGTGGTGATGCCCAGCCAGGTGCCCAGGCTCTGTAGATCCCGGCCGGCCAGAATATGCGGCTTGTCCTCCCAGTAATCCAGAAGGGCGGTGGGGCGGCTGTAGAATTCGTCCCGGTTGGCGGCGATAATCAGCGGATACTCCGGATGGCGGGCAATGGCGATGGCAATCAGGCACATGGGTTTATTCTTGTCTTTTGAAAACGGGTTTGATAAAAAAATAAATTTTATGGCATCAGGATGAAACAGTATCCATCGCCCGGTCGGATTGTAAAAAAATTACGAGTTCAATCGCTTTTCTTAAAATAATAGAATTTTTATATCAAGGAGGGAGCAGATATGCAAGAGGTGGTGATCGTAAGCGGTGCCAGAACGCCGGTGGGCGCTTTTGGGGGCTCATTAAAAGACGTAACCGCAGTGGATTTAGGATCCCTTGTCATTCGCGAGGCGATGAAACGGGCGGGCCTCCGTCCGGTGGTAAGCGATGCCATGAAGGCGGCCGCTCCGGACAAATTAAGCGATCAGGGACCCATCGAGCTTGAAACTCAGGCGGATCAGTGGGACAGCAGCGCCACCCCGGTGGTGGTGGATGAGGTGATCATGGGCAATGTGTTAACGGGCGGCCAGGGACAGAATCCGGGCCGGCAGGCCATGATCCGGGCGGGAATGCCCAAGGAGACCCCGGGGTTTACGATCAACAAGGTCTGCTCCTCCGGGCTTAAAGCCATTACCCTGGCCGCCCAGTCCATCATGCTGGGCGAGGCCGACGTGATCGTGGCCGGCGGCCAGGAAAGCATGAGCACCGCGCCCATGGCGCTTCCCAAGGCCCGCTGGGGCCATCGCATGGAAGTGACCGGCAAGGGCGAGGTGACCGACCTCATGGTTTATGACGGCCTGTATGAGATTTTTTACGGCTATCACATGGGCCTGACCGCGGAGAATATTATTGAAAAATACGGCATCCCCCGAAAAGAGCAGGATGAGCTATCCGTGCTGAGTCACAACCGGGCCCGGCAAGCCATTCAGTCGGGCCATTTTAATGAAGAGATCGTGCCGGTGACCATTAAGACCCGAAAAGGCGATGTGGTGGTGGATACGGACGAGCGCCCCATGGAGACCGACATGGAAAAGATGGAAAAGCTCAAACCGGTTTTCAAGAAAGACGGCAGTGTGACGGCGGGAAACGCCTCGGGCATCAATGACGGGGGCGCCGCGGTGGTGCTGATGAGCGCAGAGAAGGCAAAGGAACTGCGGCTGACACCCCTGGCCAAAATCAGGGCATTTGCCAGCGGGGGCGTGGATCCGGCATACATGGGACTTGGCCCGATTCCGGCCATCCGTAAGGTGTTGAAGAAGACCGGCGCAAATCTTAAAGATATTGGCGCCATCGAGCTAAATGAAGCCTTTGCCGCCCAGGCCATTGCCTGTATGCGTGAGCTGGATTTGCCCTATGAACAGCCTAATCCAGTGGGCTCCGGGATTTCCCTGGGACACCCCATCGGCTGCACGGGCGCCCGGCAGACCGTGACGTGCCTGCATTATATGAAGCGAAATCAGCTGACCTCCGGCCTGATCTCCATGTGCATCGGCGGCGGCATGGGTATGGCCATGATGGTTGAGGCCTAAACATTTTTGGTAAAGGAGACCAATCCATGAGAATCAGCAGAATACTCGGCACCCTCATTGTGTTCGGCATCCCCGTGATCGTGGGCGGCGGCATCGTGTATGCCCTTTTCGAGAGTTTTCCGGCCATGTTCGTCTTTGAGATCATCCTGGGATTTGCCGCCTTGGGGTTCGCCTTCCGGGACGGAGTCAAGATCGGCTGAATATATTTTTTAAGCAGTTAAACATCTGAGAACGGATACCCAATGGATTCCAACCTGCCCGAAATCAGTCTCGAACGGGAGATGAAGCAGTCCTATCTGGACTACGCCATGAGTGTCATCATCGGCCGGGCGCTTCCGGACGTACGTGACGGTTTAAAGCCCGTGCATCGGCGAATTCTGTTTGCCATGCGCGAATTGAAAAACGACTGGAACAAGCCCTATAAAAAGTCGGCGCGTATCGTCGGTGATGTCATCGGTAAGTACCATCCGCACGGCGATTCCGCGGTCTATGATGCGCTGGTCCGGATGGCCCAGAGCTTTACCCTGCGCTACCCCATGGTGGACGGCCAGGGCAATTTCGGCTCGATCGACGGTGATCCGCCGGCGGCCATGCGCTACACCGAAGTCCGGATGATGCGCCTGGCCCATCAGATGCTGGAGGATATTGACAAGGAGACGGTCGATCACCAGCTAAACTACGATGAAACTCTGGAAGAGCCCCAGGTGCTGCCGGCAAAGATCCCCTCGCTCCTTTTAAACGGCTCCTCCGGCATTGCCGTGGGCATGGCCACCAACATTCCGCCCCATAACTTAAATGAGCTCTCCGAGGCTATCAAGGCCCTGATCGATACCCCCGAGTTGACCTGCGAGGAGCTGATCCAATATCTCCCCGGGCCGGATTTCCCCACCGGCGGGATCATCTACGGCACCCAGGGGATTTATAACGCCTATACCACGGGCCGGGGCAAAATACGGATACGCGGCCGCATCGAGATTGAAACGGATAAAAAGACCAAAGCCGAAACCCTTGTCATCCGGGAAATCCCCTATCAGGTAAACAAGGCCAGTCTGATTGAAAAAATCGCCGACCTGGTCAAGAACAAGCACCTGGAAGGGATCCGATACGTCCGGGATGAATCCGACAAGGACGGCATCCGGGTGGCCATCGGGCTAAAGCGCGAGCAGATCGCGGAAGTGGTGCTGAATCAGCTCTACAAGCATACCCCGCTGGAGAGCAATTTCGGCATCATCCTGCTGGCGGTGGTGAACAAGCGGCCGGAAATGCTCAACCTGAAAGAGATCCTCGAGTATTTCATTGTGCACCGAAAGGAAATCATCATCCGCCGCACCCGCCATGACCTGGCCAAGGCAGAGGCCCGGGCCCATGTGCTGGAGGGTCTGATAATCGCCCTTGACAACCTGGATGAGGTGGTCTCCCTGATCCGGAACTCGGCCTCCCCGGGTGAAGCCAAAACCCAGTTGATGACGCGCTTTGAACTGACCGATGTCCAGGCCCAGGCCATACTGGATATGCGCCTGCAGCGGCTGACCGGCCTTGAGCGCGACAAGATCAAGCAGGAGCATGCGGATGTATTAAAGGACATCGCCCGTTTCAAGGAAATTCTCTCCAGCGAGCGCATTATCCTCAATCTGATCAAGGATGAGTTAACAGAAATCCAGGGTGCCTTCGGAGATGAGCGCCGCACCAAAATCGTTTCCGAAACCCGGGAGATTACCCTTGAGGACATGATCGCCGAAGAGGACATGGTGGTCACCATCACCAACAGCGGCTACATCAAACGAAACCCGATTACCCTGTACCGCCAGCAGCGCAGAGGCGGAAAAGGCAAGACCGGCATGGGGGTAAAGGATGAGGATTTTGTCGCCCACCTGTTCGTGGCCTCCACACACCATACGTTTATGTTTTTCACCAATCAGGGCCGGGTCTACTGGTGCAAGGTATATGATATCCCCCAGAGCGGCCGCACCAGCCGGGGCAAGGCGGTGGTCAATCTCCTGAACTTCAAGCCGGATGAAAAATTGACCACCGTACTGGCCGTGCCCGAATATGAGCCGGGCTATCATGTGATGATGGCCACCCGCCAGGGCATGATTAAAAAGACCGATATCATGGAATTCTCCCGCCCGCGATCCGGCGGCAAAATTGCCATCAACCTGGCAGCGGGCGATGAGCTGATCGCCACCCGCATGACCGACGGCACGCGAAATGTTTTTCTGTGCTCGCTTTTCGGAAAATCCATCCGCTTCCATGAGTCGGACGTGCGGCCCACGGGCCGGATAGCCCGGGGCGTCAGGGGCATGAGCCTGGTGGAAGGCGATCAATTGGTCGGCATGGAGGTGCTGACCCACGGTCAGACGCTTTTCACAGCAACAGAAAACGGGTACGGCAAGCGCACCCTGCTGGATGAATATCCGGTCCAGCGCCGGGGCGGCAAAGGGGTGATCACCATCAAGACCAATGAGCGTAACGGCAAAGTGGTTACCATCCTGGTGGTGGGTGATGAGGATGAGGTGATGCTCATGACCGATATCGGAAAGATCATCCGCATGCCGATCAAGGGAATATCCGTGATCAGCCGGAATACCCAGGGCGTGAAACTGATGGACATGGAGCCCAACGAGCGGCTGGTCGGCGCGGCGCGGCTGGCTGAAAGCGAAGACGAAGAAGAGTAAATAATGGATGCGGAAGCCACGGGAATCGGAGTTGTAGGGGCAGGCAGCTGGGGCACCGCGCTTGCCCATCTGCTGGGGCTCAAAGGGTATCCGGTGGATTTGTGGGCCTATGAGCCGGCGGTTAAACAAAGCATCGAAAAGAGCCGGGAAAATCAGATGTTTTTGCCCGGCATTCCGCTGCCTGAGACCATTACCCCGTTAAATGATCTGGCAAGGGTGGTTACCGGCAAACAAATCATCGTATTTGTGGTACCGTCCCATGTGATGCGCGAGGTCTCAAGCCAGGCGGCCGCCCATATCGATCCGGCCGCCTATGTCGTCACCGCCTCCAAAGGCATTGAAAACAAAACGCATCTGACCATGAGCGGGGTCTTGAAAGAGACCCTCCCTGAGGCATTGGCTCCCCGCATATCCGTCCTTACCGGGCCGAGTTTTGCCGCCGAAGTGGCCCAAAAAATGCCCACAGTGGTGACGGCGGCCTCAGTGGAGCACTCGGCTGCCGCCTATATTCAGAATCTTTTTTCCACCCCGTATTTTCGGGTCTATACCAATGATGACCTGATCGGTGTGGAGCTAGGCGGTGCCGTAAAGAATGTGATCGCCATTGCATCCGGAATTGTGGACGGCCTGGGCCTTGGCCTGAATACCCGCGCGGCCCTCATCACCCGGGGACTTGCAGAAATCCGTCGGCTGGGAATCAAACTCGGCGCCAATCCCCATACATTTGCCGGGCTTGCCGGTATCGGGGATCTTCTGCTCACCTGCACCGGCAGCCTGAGCCGTAATCACACGGTGGGGCAGAAAATCGGGGAGGGCAAATCCCTGGATGAAATCCTCGCTGAAATGAATATGGTGGCCGAAGGCGTGAAAACCTCCAAGTCGGTATATAACCTCTCCCGCAAGCTCGGGGTGGATATGCCGATCTCCCATTCCGTTTATGCCGTCCTGTATGAGCACCTCTCCCCTACAGACGGCGTCTACCAGTTAATGACCCGTGATTTGAAGGATGAAATGCTGGATGTCCGATAGGAACCGGAAGTTCCCTTGAATTTGGACTGGCATCTGATTTTTGACTGTTTAAATTAAATTTAGATAGCGGTTTTGGCACACAAAGGCGAGGGGCATCGACAGCGGCTGAGGGAGCGGTTCTTAACCGCCGGACTGGACGGGTTTCATGATTATGAGGTGATTGAACTCCTGCTGACCCTTGGCACCCCACGGAAAGACTGCAAGGACATGGCCAAGGCCGCCCTTAAAAAGTTTAAAACCCTGCAGGGGGTGTTTGAAGCCAGTGACGCGCAACTGCGCGAAGTCCCGGGAATCGGCCCCAAAAATGCTTTCGGTATCAAGCTGGTCAAGGCGGTATGGGATCGGTATCTGGAAAAAAAGGTGATTCGGGAGGATCCGCTGACCAATTCCCAGGCGCTTTTTGATTATTTATACCACAACATGGGCGCAAAGGACCGGGAATGCTTCAGGGTGTTGTACCTGGATGCCAAAAACCGGGTGCTGACTTCCGAAGTGCTGTTTCAGGGCACGCTAACGGCGAGTTCGGTTTATCCCCGGGAAGTTGTCAAAAGCGCGCTGGCGCATCAGTCGGCGGCCGTAATATTTGCCCATAACCATCCTTCCGGGGATCCGGAACCCTCGCCGGCCGATTTTTCAGTGACCCGGCAGCTTATTTTTGCGTGCCTGACAATGGGAATTACGGTCCATGAGCATCTGGTGATCGGCGATTACACGTATTTCAGTTTTGCGGACACCGGGCATATCCAGCAGATGTGCCGGGAATTTCAAAAAGAGAATGCCAAATGGACGGGCATTAATGAGTGACAGGGAAGAAAACCGGCCGGAATGTTTCGGAAACCTTGAGAACGTGTTTCCAAAAGGCGCGGACGGCTTGCGCCACTCGCCGCGCCTGTGCATGGCCTGTGTGTTTAAAACCGAATGCCTCCAGGCGGCCATGGAAAAACCGGCCGGGGCGGCAGTTGAATTGGAGCGGGTGGACCGGGCCTATGAGTCCAGAACCATTGGTTTCCTTGAACGATGGTCCAAAAGAAAAGCCCTGCACCAGAAAAGCAAACAGAAAAAACGCAACTAAAGGGAGGGGTTAGGATGCGCTCCGTAAAGGACATTGAGGTTTCAGGCAAGAAGGTATTGGTGCGTGTGGATGTGAATGTCCCCATGGATGATTTTCAGAACATCACCGATGATACCCGGATTCGTGAGGTGCTGCCCACCTTAAGGTATGTGCTGGACCATGACGGCATCCTGATTATATGCGCCCACATGGACCGGCCCAAGGGCAAGGTGGACCCAAAATACAGCCTGGCGCCGGTGGCCAAGCGGCTGGGCCGTTATCTCAAGCTGGATGTCAAGCTGGCCCCTGACTGCGTGGGAGCGGAAGTCCGGCAGATGGCTGATGAGTTAAAGCCCGGGGAGGTGCTTTTGCTCGAAAACCTCCGGTTCCACAAGGGCGAGCAGGATAATGACGATGAGTTCGCCAGGGAACTCGCATTGCTTTGCGATGTCTATGTAAATGACGCTTTTGCGGTCTGCCATCGCGAGCATGCCTCGGTATCCGCCATCACCCGGTATGTAGAGGAAAAAGTGGCCGGCTTTCTCCTGTTAAATGAGCTCAAATATTTCCGCGAGGCCATGGAGAATCCACGCCGGCCGCTGGTGGCCATTATCGGCGGGGCCAAGGTGTCCAGCAAGATCCGGGCCTTAAATAACATGCTGGGCCGGGTCAACAAGTTTATTATCGGCGGCGCCATGGCCAATACCTTTCTAAAGAGCAAAGGCTACAGTGTCGGCAAATCCAGGGTCGAGGATGATCTGGTGGAGGAATCCGGCCGGATCATGAGAACCGCCATTGATCAGGGCATCAAGTTCTATCTGCCGGTGGATGCGGTGGTCGCCCCGGACATCGATGACCGGGCGGAATTTAAAATCGTGCCCATTCAGGAAATTCCGGATGACTGGATGGCTTTGGATATTGGTCCGGCCACCTCAAGGCTGTTCGAGGAGGTCCTCTATGATGCCCGCACCGTTATCTGGAACGGGCCCA
The DNA here is from genome assembly GCA_046543065.1 of Desulfobacterales bacterium. Taxonomy (GTDB): domain Bacteria; phylum Desulfobacterota; class Desulfobacteria; order Desulfobacterales; family Desulfosalsimonadaceae; genus M55B175. The sequence continues at coordinate 15,465 of JBKHAE010000061.1, forward strand.
TGGGCATATTTGAAATCGATGCGTTCAGCCGCGGCACCGTTTCCATGGTTCACCATGTCGCAAATTCCTATGCGCTGACCATTGTGGGCGGCGGGGATACGGACGTGGCCATTCATTCCACCGGCCAGAGCGACCGGTTTACCTATATCTCAACCGGCGGCGGGGCTTTCCTGCAGCTGATGGAAGGAAAACCCCTGCCGGGTGTGGCGGCGCTGGAAAATCCGGTGTCCGGATAACGGGCGGTCCATGACGCCGATTCGCTCATGGCTGTTTAGCCGGTATGGGCTGGCGCTGGGGATTTTTCTTATTGTATCCGCAGTGCTGGCCGGCATTTTTGTCAATCATCTGCTTGATCTCTACGATATCCTCACCGACCGGGAAGCCGTCAAATCATTTATTGAAGCCTGGGGGGCAGCCGCCCCTATGGCTTTTATGCTGATTCAAATTCTTCAGGTATTGTTCGCCCCCGTTCCGGGAGAGATCAGCGGGTTTGTGGGCGGATATCTTTTCGGTGTGGGCTACGGGTTTGTTTATTCCACCATTGCGTTGACCATTGGCTCGGCCCTCAATTTCGGGATCGGGCGATTTCTGGGCTACCGGTTGATTCGAAAGCTGGTTCCCCGGGACCAGCTTGAGCGCATGGATGTATTTCTCACCCATCAGGGCCTGATTATGATCCTGGCCTTTTTCATTTTTCCGGGGTTTCCCAAGGATTATCTTTGCCTTTTTCTGGGCGGGACGGCTGTTCCCTTCAAAATGTTTATCATCATGGCCGGTCTGGGCCGGATGCCGGGCACGTTAATGCTTAGCCTGCATGGCGGGGTTTTGTCTCACGGCATGTACGGCCTTTATGCAATTATTCTGGGAGTAAGCCTGGTCATTGTCGGGGCGGCGATTTATTATCGAACCGCGATATACCGGTGGGCGGAGCGATTTGGTGAAAGATAGTCAATTATTTCAGTTGACTATTTTCTGATTCGATGTTACAATAAATTTAATCAGAATGTTAATTTGGCTCGGTTGTCATTTCGGGCGGCAGCGAGAAATTTTATAATCACATGATTTTTTTAAAATTTCTCTCCACTTGCGTTCCTCGAAATGACAGCGGCGGAAGGCTTAGGGTTGGGATCTCAATTTAGGTATTGATAACTATCTACCGGTAACGGGGGGATGTATTGCATTGGCGTATCAGGGAGGAATTAAGTTTAGCCGATCGCCTGCGGCGATCCTATTATAATCTGCTTCGCGATGAACTGGATCAATTTGTATTAGAGTATGCGCTGACCGAATCCTATGAGAATTTCAAGCGCAAAGGCATGGATTATCCGTTTGTCGAGCGCAAAGAGTTAAAGCCCCGCGCCCGGATTCCCAAGGTCGAGTATGAGTGCCAGAATTCATTTCTTTTGATATTTCTTGAAGATCATATTCCGGCCAAGCATAAAAAATATATCCGTTTTTTTGATTCCAACCGCACCACCAAAACCAACCTGCTCCGATCCAAGACCCTGACATTGAAAAATGATTTCGACCGGACCCAGAAGTTTCTGGACTCGGTTCATTTTTTTGATTTTTTGAAAGATCTGCTTCCCGTGGATTATGCGCTGCTTATTCAAAGGGATACCGCCCAGCCCAGGGGAAAGAATCGCTATCAGCTCTCGCATTTCCATGTGCGCATCGACTGGCCGATCACCGAGGCGGCCGAAGACATGGCCCGCCGCTTGCGCTACATTTCCAAGGATATTTATGAGAAGGGTGAGAAGCATGCCGAGGATATTCAGAAAAAGTTTTTTGAATATTACGGCCTGCCGGATATGGTGGGGGGGCGGCGTACGGCCGCCATTGTGGCCGCTCAGTTTTTGCGGCGGATTCCCTGCATCTCCACGGTTTATGTCTCAAGCAGCGAATCCCGGACGCTGCTGCGCTATTCGGAGCGCGGGGTCACCAAAATTGTTCTGATAAAGCTTTCGCAGAAGGAGATGAGCCGGATCGCAGAGGCCAATAAAATGACGATCATGGAGTTCAAAGAGAATTATCTGATCACCAGGGAAGGCAAAAACTGGGTATTTCTTTTCCAGGTGACCTATTCCTATACCTCCCATGCCATACCGCCGGATACCGGAAAGCTTCGGGAGTTAAAGCTGGAGTCCTACTGGCTGACCGTGGGCTCCCAGCAGATTCTGCCCAGGCCCCATGTCTGGTTTTATCCGCCGCTGTACTATAACCTTATTTATTCTTAAACCGGCTCTTTGAGCATCGCAATTTCATCACAGTCCGGAAATTTAACGCAATGGATGCAGTCCGCCCAGATTTTTAGGGGCAGCTCTGAGCGGTCGATGACCACAAACCCGAATTTTTTGAAAAATTCGGGCTTATAGGTCAGGGTAAACAGCTTTTTGATTTTAAACTGCCGGGCTTCGGCAAAGGCAGTTTCTATGAGCTGATTGCCGATGCCTTGATTCTGCCGCGTTTCATCCACCGCCAGGGAGCGGATTTCTGCCAGATCCTCCCAGCAGAACTGCAGGGCGCAGCAGCCGACAATATGATCGGCTTGCCCATCCACGTATACCCAGAAATCCCGCACATGATCATACAGGCGGCTCAAGGGCCGGGCGAGTAGCTCGCCTTTTTCGCCGTGATATTTGAGGATGGCGTGGATGGTCTTGACATCCTCTATGTTAGCCTTGCGGATCATACGCGCGTTGTATCGGTTATCCGGCGCGGGATCAAGTTTTTTATCAGTCGGACTGAAGCGTCTCTGCGCGGAACAAGGCGTTTACACACCGCGGCCCGGGTGCCGTCAATTTGCCGGTATCCGGATTCATGCAGCGCGCTGTAACAGTATCCGGGATATTAAAATATCGATAGGGTTCATTCTTTAGCGAGTTTTGCATAAATGCCTGCCATATGGGCAACGCGGCTCGGGCGCCGGTTTCATGCCGGCCCAGGGTGGTGTAATTATCACACCCCACCCAGACCCCGGCCGCAATGGCGGGGGAAAATCCAACGAACAGGGCGTCTTTGTATTTGTTCGTGGTCCCGGTTTTCCCGCCGATCGGCCGCACCATCCCTTGTGCTTTTCTGCCCGTACCCGCCTCAATCACGCCTTGCAGCATATCAACCATAATAGCCGCCCCGGCATCTGACATGACCGCCTGTCGGTTGATCTCCGGCTGCCAGATCAGGCGCCGGTTTTTATCCTGGATTTCAGTGACGGGGGCGGGCCGGATGTAGGTGCCGCTGTTTGGAAACACCGCATAGGCGGCGGTCAATTCCAAAAGGGTCACTTCCGATGTGCCCAACGCCAGAGACAGGTTGGGCAAAAGTTTCGATTCAATTCCCAGGGACCGGGCAAAAGAGATCACGCTGGCCGGCCCCAGCTTTTCAATCAGGCGGACCGCGGGGATGTTTTTTGAATGGGTGAGGGCCTTGCGAAGGGTCATTTCCCCCTGATAGGTATTGGAGAAATTCTCCGGCCGCCACGGGATCTCCGGATTTTTCCCTTGAAAGGCCGCCGGCGTATCCAGCAGCAGCATGTTTTGAGAAAATCCCTGCTCAATGGCCCGGGCGTAAACAATCGGTTTAAAGGCGGAGCCCGGTTGGCGTTTGGCCATGGTCGCCCGGTTATAGGGGCTTTCATCATGGTTTTTGCCGCCGACCATGGCGACAATGCCGCCGGTTGAAACATCAAGCGCGACCAATGCGGCCTGGGGGTTTGGATTTTCAAGCTGATGCAGATTTTCCATTCGCCGGCCCAAATCCGAAAGCCCGTTTTTAACCGCCTGTTCGGCCGCCTGCTGCATGCGGTAGGAAAGTGTGGTTTTCACCGTCAGGCCGCCGGTATAGAGGCGGGCCGCCCCGATTTCCGATTCCAGCCGCTTTTTGACATAATCCACAAAATAGGGGGCTTTGGTGCGATTTTCGCGGACCGGAACCGGATCAAACGGCTGATTTGCAGCGGTTTCATACTGTGCCTGGCTTATCTCTCCCACATTCAGCATCTGCCGCAGCACGATATTCCGTCGTTGAATGGCCAGCTCCGGGTTGACCAATGGGGAATAAACGGACGGGGCTTTGGGCATGCCAGCAATCATCGCGCATTCGGAGAGATTTAAGTCGCTGACGGGTTTTTCGAAAAATTTTCGGGCCGCGGCTTCCACACCATAGGCCCCGGAGCCGAAGTAGACCTGGTTCAAGTAGAGTTCAAGGATTTCATCCTTGGTATAGCGCCGCTCCAGCTGAAAAGCCAGAAACGCTTCTTTAAGTTTCCGCTCCAGGGTTTTCTGCGGCGTTAAAAACAGGGTCTTGGCCAGCTGCTGCGTCAGCGTGCTGGCCCCTTCCACGAACTCGCCGGCCATGATATCCCGGACAATGGCGCGAAGAATCCCCTTGAGGTCCACTCCGCTGTGTTCGTAGAACTGGCGGTCTTCTGTGGCGATAAGCGCATGTTGGAGCTTTTCCGGGATTTCGGATAAAGGCACCGGGTCCCTTTTCTTTTTGTGAAGTTCCGCCAGAAGTACCTGGTCCGCCGAGTAAATCCGGGTGACCGCAGAGGGCGAGAAATCTTCCAGGGCGCGAATCTGGGGCAGGTCCCGGACCATGGCAAACACCCCGCCCAGGGCCGCCCCGCAGGCCACCGCGGCCACCAGAAAAAACCCGATGATGAAATAGCTTTTTTTAGCCATGAGAGGCGTCTGTTTTATGCTTGACAACTGATTTTTGTAATATTATTTGATTGGGGTAATCATACAGGCGCGTAGCTCAGATGGTAGAGCGCTACCCCGACACGGTAGAAGTCAGCAGTTCAAGTCTGCTCGCGCC
>JBKHAE010000062.1:0-20151 GCA_046543065.1 Desulfobacterales bacterium
GGCGTGTTAGCAAGTTGCGGTGCCTCTTTCAAAACCCGGTTTTTAAGCGCGTCAAAAACCTCGCCGCCCTCAACCGTGGCTGTCTCTTTGCCGCCGACCATATCCAGGTATACCTGGGTTTTTTTCATCTCCGCCGGGGCCAGATAGGCGTCAAAGAATTTCAGGGAATTTTCCTGCGGGTAGTAGGTGATTACCGGGCCGTACATGGTGACCCGGCCGCTGTCTTTGTGCACCCGGCCCAAAATTTTCATGCCCGGAAGGCGAATCGGGACCGGCGGCGGGGTAAACGAAAGAATCTCCGCAAACAGGTCAAGCGCCTCCTCAACCTGCGCCGAAGCTTCATTCTCACAGGCGGTTCGGCCATCCGCCGCAATCTCCTGGATATCCGCCTCCGTATAGGTCAAATCAATATCTGCCAAACATTCCGCATGAATTCGGTCAAGGGTGTCCCCGCCCTTGGCGACCTTTACGTCCGCATCGCTCAATATCTTTTTCATATTGAAAATATTGACCATTTCCTTAATCATCGGATTTTTGCGCAGGAGCACATCTTTTAGGGTGGTGTGATACAGGGGCAGTTCGTTATCCAGAACCAGGATGTCGCCCTTTTCCGTCTGGGGGTCGGCCCGGTAAATTTCCATATCTCGCGCGGGCGCTGACTGGTATCCGGCTGTTTTCAGCAGCGTCCGCATGGCTTCTTTGTCAATTTTTTTTCCGCTGCCGGATGCGCCCAGCGTCCGGTGAACCCGCTCCGCCAGACGGTCAACGGCGATTTTCTGTTTAAGATTTTCTTTAAATGACATGGCCGTCCCCTTTTTGCCGAAAAACTGATACATGCCTATAGTTGAAGTATAATAGATTTTAAAAAAAATTCAATTCAGGTATAGATTATCCCATGGATTCGCCATGACCAAAAAATTTTTTAAATTCATACTGTTTTTATCAACCTGGCTCCTTGTCGCCGCGGCCTGGCCCGGCCACGCCTATGAAGTGTCCCTGACACCGGACAACCGCCTGACGCTCCATGCGCAGGATACATACTTACAAAAAATCCTTCAGGATATCGCCGAACAAGGGGTTCGGGTCCGTATTGATCCCAAAATCAATTTCCGCGTCACAGCCGCCTACGACAGAAGACCCATCCGCGAACTCATGGACGCCATTCTGGGTGACACCAACCATGCCCTGATCTGGAACGATTGCCCCGACTGCCCGGAGGGGTACCGCCTCACTGAAATCCAGATATACGAGTCCGGGCATAGGGATCGGATGACGCCCCTTACGGATCCGAATTTCAATGTCGCCCGGGATCCGGAAACGGGCGCGCTTTTTATCCGGCATGAATTGCTGGTCAAACTGCAAAACGAACAGCAGCTGCCCGAGCTTAAGGACATTCTCAGCGAAACCGGCGGGCGGATAGTCGGGAAAACGGAAAGCCGCATATACCGGATCAAGCTGCCCAAAGAGATTGATGAACTGGCATTTTTGGCCAAACTCAAAGAAAAAACGGACATTTCCGGCGCTGAGCCCAATTACGCCTACCAGGCGCCCGCCCCGATCCGCGCTGCGCACCCCAAAATTGATCTGCCGGAGATCAGCAATAAGCGCCCGGCGGGCAACCAAGTGCCGGTCGCAGTATTTGACAGCGGCCTTGCCCCGGAATACCAGAATCAGGCTTATATCATGGAGGCCTTTAATGCCATGGATCCGGAAGCGCCGATAGACGACCACCTCGGCCACGGCACGCAGATGTCCATGCTGGCAGCCGGCGCAATCGACCCCATCGGCGGAACGGATGATTCCGGCACCGTTCCGGTGATGGCCATCCGGGGGTTTGATGCCAACGGCATGACATCGAACTATACTCTTATGGAGGGGATCTCCCATGCCATGGAAAAAGGCGCCCGGATACTGAGTTTGAGCTGGCACTCGGAGACCCGGAGCGAATTTTTAAAGGGAATCCTTGCTGAGGCGACTTCCAAAGGGCTAACCATTGTGGCGGCGGCCGGCAACGAACCCACCGGCAAAGCGGTTTTTCCGGCCGCCTATGAAAATGTGATCGGCATCGGCGCCCTTCATCCCAGCGGCCAAAAATGGGAGAATTCCAATTTCGGCGATTTTGTCAGCTACCAAGCCCCAGGCTTTGCCAACATGCCGGTAGGCTATAACAGTGAGCCGGGCATATACGCCGGCACGTCCATATCTACGGCCTACACCGCCAACCGCATCGCCGGCTACCTGTCTGACCACCCTTCGGCCGGGCAAAAAGAAATCCGGGAATTCTTAAGCGAAAAGTAAATGGCTTAATCAGCCCTGAATTGAGCGATTTTCAGATTTGCCGCAGATACTTTGAAACGCTTTATTCAGGTCAGGGCATGGCAGACAGTTTATTATAATCAACCGCCTTGGCGTAAGCTTTGAGATCCGCCTCTGACAAGTCACGCCCCTCGATGGTCACCAGAAACCGGTTGGCCACAACCACATTGACATCCCCGCTTTTATTCTGGGCATCATACTTGACAATCGCCTTCTGGCGGCCGATTTTCTGCATTTTCCCGCCGTCGGACGCGGCAAGCATGGGATTTGAAAACATCATCATCATCCCCTGCATGATCGGAGAGTCGGTAATAATCTTGATATCCACAGTGCTGTCTTCTTTGCTGTAGCTTCGCTCCGCAGATAAACCGCCGCCCATCATGGCTGCCCCCACCGCCTGGGAACTGGCCTCCTCAGCGGTCCATCCGTCCAACAGCCAACATCCGTATTGACTATTCCGGTAACACCGGATAAAAATTTATTCTGCAAGATAATCGGTAGCATTAAACCTCATGATGACAAAAAGGAGATGAGCCATGGTTAGATTCGTGACAATGACTTTTCCGGCCGCCAGCGTCAAGGAGACAATGGACACCTTTTTAAACCAGCCGCCGGCACCTGATTTTATTACGCATCGGGGCCCCTGGGTTTCGGGAATGGCTGAAGAAAGGATAAAGACGGTTTCGATCTTTGAATTTGACAAATCCAAGGAAAAAGAGGCCTCAGACTACATCAAAGGCCGCTATGACGCCTTTCTCGGGGTTCCGGATATCAATATCCAGATCGAGGAATGGGTGGAGGTGGATGAAGCCATCAAAACCCTGGAATCTTAAACCGGCCTCCTGACCACCTGCCGGAAGAAAATCTGCCGCCGGGCCGCCGGGCAAATATACCGGTCCGGCGGGTCACCCGGCCTGACCGGTCATAACAAGCCCCAGCGCCAGCAGGCAGAGCATCCCGCCGGCAAACCCGCCCATAAGCCACCAGTCGGTTTTTTTAAGCTGTCTGGCCGAAGGATGAAATATCAAAAGGTAGCTGATATAGACCACTGCCATTACCGGCAGCACGGGTATAAAAACATTCAGGAGATGGGCGGCCGCCGCGGCCAGCAAAAGGCCGATGCCGGCCACCGGCAAATAAAACACCATCCGCCGTTCACGGGCCATGACGGAAAGCCCTTTGCCCGCCAGGTTATCATTGATCCCGAATTTAAATGCCGCTGCAGACAGAAAAACGATAATAATCCAGTCCGATACGCCGAATACCGGCTGGAGAACTTCCGCACCGAAAGCAGGGGTCTTGATCAGGAAAAAATCTCCGGCCGGCGCAGGACCCTGCATCCCCGATTCATAATATGCTTTAACAGATTTAACGATCACCCGCGTGGGGCCGCTTAATACGCTGAATAAATCGGAAAACGCCAGCACCACACACAAAATAATCAATTCCGCCGCCCGCTTAAGGGGCTTTACGATCAAGGCCCCGATCAGATTGGCGAATACGAATAGGTTGGCCGTGTTTATGATAAAGATCATGCTGCGCCCGATTTCCAGGTGCTGCCCCACGAAATAGAGAAAAAATGTCAGGGCCAGGGAAACCAGAACCCATGCCGCATACATACCGGGGGACCCACTAAGGCGCCGCCATCCATAGAGAAGATAGTAAGTGGTCAGGCAAAAACCAAACACTATAAACAACAGTGCCGTTAGAATAAATACAAGCCCTTGAATATCCGCGGGCACAGGCACCTGCCGGCCGGCCCAATAAACGGCCAGGCTCACCCCGCCCCACAGGATATAAATCACAAGAATCGGTATTGAAGCCTTAAGTATTTTCATATAGGTATTAATTTAATCGATATTCCGGGGATTTCAATCAACCTGACAAAATAGTGAGGCATTGTATGAAGCACCATCGGTGGCCGGGGATTACCCTTTTTCTCATACTTTTAGCAACGCTTTTAACAACCGGATGCGCCCCGATGAAAACCGGGCTCTACGAGATGGCCATAAGCCACGAGTGCCGGCGGGCGGACCTGACGCCCAAAAAAATAGAAGCCAATGGCATGACGATCGCTTTTCTCGAATCCAACCCGGATAAGAGGCAACCCACCGTCGTGATGCTCCACGGATTTGCCGCCAGCAAGGAAAACTGGATCCGGTTTGCCCGGCATCTGATCGATCAATTCCATGTGGTGGCCATTGACCTGCCTGGGCACGGGGAAAGCATCAAGGATCCGGGCCTCTCCTATGACATTGACGATCAGGTCGCTTACTTAAAACCCGTTTTCGAGCAAATGGATCTCCAGCGGTTTCACATGGTCGGCAACTCCATGGGCGGGGCCATAAGCGCGCTTTATGCAGCCCGGCATCCGGATCAGGTAAAATCCCTTTTTCTAATTGACCCGGCCGGTATCTACGCCTATGAAAGCGAACTTGTAGCCTGCATCATTAATAATGACAACCCCCTGCTTGTTGAGGAAAAGGCGGATTTCGACCGGCTCATGGATTTTGCCATGGAAAAGCCGCCCTTTATCCCATGGCCCGTCAAAAGCGTCATGGCGGAACGGATGATTGCCAAAAAGGAACTAAATAAACAGATTTTTGCCGAAATCCGCACCAACCACGACTATTGTTTTAAGTCCGAACTTAAAGAGATTACCGTCCCGGCGATGATTGTGTGGGGGCGGGAGGACCGGGTGATCCACTGGAAAAACGCATCTGTTTTCGATCGCCTGATCCCCGCCTCGGAAACAAAAATTCTGGACGGCATCGGCCATGCCCCGATGATTGAAGCACCGGAAACCACAGCAGAAATCTTTACGTCATTTAATAAGGAAGTTCACGGGTTTTAGGTCTTGGGTTTTGGGTATTAGGTGAAAAATTAAAGGGTTCAGGTTTCAGTGTTCGGGTGTCAGTATAGGTGCGAAGTTACTCCCAAAGGTCTTTGGCGGCCCCGGTCAATCCAAGCTCAACAAGCTTTTGCCTGGCGGGCTTCCCGGTATCCCAGTCCCAGTTGCTGACATGGTAGAAATCCTTGAGCATCAGATCCATATCCGGCTCAATACCGGCCGTGGCCCCCTCGGACAGGGCTTTTCCGGCAATTGCCGGTATCCGGTCATCTGCCCGGGTGACCCCAAACCGGTTATTGATCACCCGCTTGAGGTTTAAGGAGCGCTCCCCCAGAACCAAAAGATCCATGGCCGAAAATTCGGTGCCGGTAATATCGGAGAGCAGCTGTGCTATCATGGGTGCGGGTATGGGCGAGAACTGGCACAGCGTCAGATTGTTATAGATCTCACAGAAATGAAGGACCTTGGCCGAAAACGCCCCCTTCTGGGCGGGATCGTTTTTGTCCGTAAAAGTAATGCCCAAATCCAGACCGATCTCATTGCCCGGCACATCAAGACTGTAAAAGCTTCCTTTCAAATGGCAGGCCCCGCGCGGCCCCACCGCATAACAAAGCGCCGCGCCCTGATAGGCCCGGGGATCGTGCATGGGAATCTCAAGGCCTTTGACATGGGCGGCCTCCTCCGGATCTGCCCCCAGCGCCTCGGCCATTTGCTTAACCCCCATTGACAGAATCCGGCCGATGCCCTCCTGGTCGATAATCATTTGAAGCAGCTTTAAGAGCACGTCACCATCGCCCCATGGGATTTCCATGCCTGCGGATTCAGGGCTCAGCATGCCCTTTTCATACAGATGCATGGCAAAGGCAATACTGGTGCCTGCGGAAATGGTGTCAATGCCATGCCGGTTGCACAGGTGGTTTGCCCGTACCACGGCATCCATATCTTTATTTAAGCATAGCGGCCCGAATGCGGCAACGGTTTCATATTCCGGCCCGTCCACGGTTTTGATATCATCGCTGAAATCCTTGATGACCCGGCCGCACCCGATGGGGCATCCGGCGCAGGCATAATTGACCATCCGGTATCTATTCCGGAAAGCGGGGCCGTTTAGTTGCTGTGCCGGAAAAACGCTTCTGGTGTAGTACTTGGTCGGCACATCCCCTAAGCGAATGCCCAGATCCATGTACAGATTGGTCCCGTACATCTTGTAGGCATGGGTATTGGCGTGATTTCTGATACAATCCCGGGCTTCACTGATATGGCCTTTCAACCGCTGCGGATTGGCCAGGTTGGCCTTTTTACGGCCGGAGACGCACAGGGCTTTCAGATTTTTGGACCCCATCAGGGCCCCCATGCCGCAGCGGCCGGCGGCGCGCCCCTCGTCGTTCATAATATTGGCATAATTGATCAGCGACTCTCCGCCCCTGCCGATACACGCGATTGAGGTGCGTTCTCCGGTTTCCGCCTCAATGGCCGCCTGGGTTTCATAAATGTCGCCCCGCCCCCAAAGATGGCTGGCATCCCGGATTTGGGCGCTGTCTTCTGTTACGTTTATATAGACTGGATTTTCCGCTTTCCCGACGATCAGGATGCCGTCGTAGCCGGTGCCCTTAAGCCGCTGCGGAAACTTGCCGCCGGTGGTGGCCTCCCCCCATAAACCGGTGCCCGGCGAGATACCGCAGACCACTGAACGGCTGACCATAGGGACATTGGAGCCGGTAAACGGGCCGGTGGCAAATATGATCGGGTTCTCCGGGGAAAGCGGGGACATGCCCGGCTTTGTATACTCATAGACAAATTTCGCCCCCAGGGCGGCCCCGCCGATATAGGCGGCCCGGTCCGCCCGATTCACCGGGAGAGCTTCAATCTTTCCGCTTGTCAGGTCCACTTTGAGAAATTTACCGAAATAGCCTTTCATCGCTTACCTCCAGATGGCGGAATCCATATCCAGCAGGCTGCCGGTATGGGCATTAATAAACACATCATGAAGCTGCTCCCGGGTCAAATCAAACCAGCCGAAATAAAACGCCGGGTCTGTCGGCGTCTGCGCCAGGATATAGTCCATGTTTTTGTCCAGATCCGCTTTTGAGACACCCGCATCTTCAAGCGAGACCGGCAGGTTGACGGTTTTCATCAGCTCCCGGAGTTTTTCCACAAGGGCGGCCAGACTGTTCGCATCCGATTCCCGGTCCCTTACTCCCAGCATATCGCAGAGCTTTAAATACCGATCCGTTGTTTTTGAGTAGATCTGTAGCTCATAGGCAAGAAACAAAAGAACCATCATGCCGTGGTGGATGTGGAACAGGCCGCCGATAGTATGGCCCAGGGCATGGGAGATGCCGGACCCCCCATTTGCCAGGGGAATGCCCGCCATCATGGCCGCCTGCTGCATTTTCATCCGGGCCATCATATCATCCCCATCATCATAAGCCCTGGGCAGCCAATCAAAAATCATTTCAATCGCTTTAAGGGCAATGGCCTGATTCAGCTCATCAGATTTCGGGGCCATAAACCCGTCCACGGCGTGGGCTAAGGCGTCACCGCCTGTCCCGGCAGTCAATTCGGATGGCATCCCCGCCGTGAGCGTGGGGTCAAGCAGGGCGAAATCCGGAACGAACTCCGGCAGCGCCCCGCCAATGGGCAGTTTTACCCCGTCCGGATAGGATATTACCGAAATGCCGGAAACCTCTGAGCCGGTGCCGCTGGTGGTTGGAATCGCCACCATCCTGGCCTTGTTCCGCAGATTCAGCGGCACCAGGGGGCTTAGCGTTTCAAAGTTTACATCCGGATGCTCATAGAGAAGCCACGCCGCCTTGGCCGTATCCATGGCCGAGCCGCCGCCCAGGGCAAATATCAGATCCGGCCCGAATTCCCGGAGTTTCTCTGCACAGTCCACCACCGTATCAATGGGGGCGTCCGGCTTGGCCTTATCCCACACGGCAAAACGAAACCCGTGCCGTTTTTCATATGGGCTCTGAATTTTGGGGGCAAAGCGCACGGCATAGTCATCTGTGACAATAAACGCCTTCTTTGTCTTGCTCTCCCGCGCCACCAGATCAACCGCATCCGGCAAAAGCTGGGGAACCTCAAGAAATAGATTGAAACCGGAAAATATCCGGGGAACGAAAAAGGGCTTGGACAGATCCCTTAAAAACTCTGCCTGAATCATGGGACCGCCCCAGGTCCGCAGCAGATATTCATGGGTCCAGTAGGTCATAGGCTCTCCTTGGGATTAGGGGTGAATGGATGCAGCAGGCAGGGCAAAAAAAAAGATTATACCGCTGTCACAAACTTGATGGCCGCCCCGAACCAGGTGAAAGAATGGATTTTTCCGTCAATGGCCACCCGGTGATTCTGAAGGGCCTCGGTAATGCCTTCATCCCCCTGTTTCATGGCCTTAAATGCGGTCCCGGCATCCGCCCAGATCATGGCCGCGTCATAGGCGTTAAGATTCTTGTCGCAAAAAAACCGCCCGTCCTTAAAGATAAACCGCCGGCCCTTGGTATTGTCCCGGGTTTTAATCACCACGGAACACTCATGGCCCATGAGAAATTTCTGGAAATTCGGATTCTGTTTCACGGCCTTTTCAAACTTTGCGGACAAGATGGAAAGCAGCAGCAAAAATCTCATTGATCGCTCCTTAATAAAAATAACATGGGATGACTGGCAGCGGATCTTTATTCCAGAATAACTTGGAGAGCCTTATCACTTGGCAGGAAAACTTGCAAACATGAAAATTGACGATACTATTACCTAAATTGATCGTTTCAAATTTTTATATTTTTCTTGGGGGAGTTATGAATTTTAAAAAACTCACATTCGCCAATCGCTTTGATCAAAAACTTTCAGCCCGGTTTGATCTGCCGGTTGATGGCAAGCCTCTGGCCTATGCGATTTTTGCCCATTGTTTTACGTGCACAAAAAACCTAAAAGCCGTGGGCAATATCAGCCGGGCCTTAAACCGCGCGGGTATTGCCGTGATGCGATTTGATTTCACCGGTCTGGGGGAGAGCGAAGGTGATTTTGCAGACACCAACTTCACCACCAATGTGAGCGACCTTGTTGATGCCGCCGATTTTCTGGCAGCCGAGTACCAGGCGCCCGAAATCCTGATCGGCCACTCCCTGGGCGGGGCCGCCGTTATACAGGCCGCTGCTCATATTGAATCCGCCAAAGCCGTGGCGGTTATCGGCGCGCCGGCAAACGCTGACCATGTATTAAATCACATGGCCGATGCCTATGATACCATCAAAGCCCGCGGGGAAGCTGAAGTCCGGCTGGCCGGCCGGCCGTTTAAAATCAAAAAACAGTTTATAGACGACCTTGAATCCCATAAAATGGCGGATGTCATCGCCAGGCTTAAACGGGCGCTCATGATCCTCCACTCTCCGATTGATCAAACCGTGGGGATCGAAAATGCCGCAGCGATCTTCAAGGCGGCCAAACATCCCAAAAGCTTTATCTCCCTGGATCAGTCCGACCATCTTTTGAGTCGTTCCGCGGATTCGGAATATGCCGGCACCATCATCGCAGCCTGGGCCCGCAAATATATCACAGCCCTCACCGGCGACAAGGCCCGAACAGCCCATGCGGACAATCAGGTCATTGCCCGCACCGGCCCCTCCGGTTATATGACAGACGTTGTGGCCGGCAGGCATAGCCTAACCGCGGATGAACCGGTGGCTGCCGGCGGCACCAACCTGGGGCCCACGCCCTATGATTTTCTCCTGGCAGGCCTTGGCGCCTGCACATCAATAACGCTGCGAATGTATGCGGACCGGAAACAATGGCCTTTGGAAGGCATTGAAGTGGTTCTTCGCCATCAAAAAATACACGCGGATAACTGCCGGGAATGCGAGACAAAATCCGGTTATCTGGATGAGATAAAACGCGAAATTAAGCTTGAAGGGAACCTGGATGAAACGCAACGCCAGCGCCTGCTCCAGATTGCGGACCGCTGCCCGGTACACCGAACCCTGCATAGCGAAATCCGGATTGATACCGATTTGACTGCCTGAGGTAAATAGGCTGCTGTCAGTTATCCTCCGCAACGATGCCGTAGCAGTTGCCCTGGGGCGGCTTGCCGCGCTTTTCCGCGGACACCACTATATGGCCGGGGTCCGGCTTCAATCGCCGATTGCGGGCAATCAGGGCTTTGACCACATTCAAGTCGATTTCCCCTATTTCGGCCTTTTCCGTCAGCATTTCCAGAGCCGTCCGGTTGTCAAAGGATACCGACCGGTACGGACGCCTGGAAATCAGCGCATCATAGATGTCGCAGACTGCCACGATCTCAACGATTCTATCGTCCAATGAAACAGCCCGGGGATAGCCGGAAGCATTGCGCCTTTCATGATGATCCCGGGCCACGCGGGCGGCGATGCTGTCCGGATCCTTCAAATAATAACTGAGCAGTACATAGCCCGCCAGTGCATGATGCCGAAGGTGCTGAAGCTCATGCCGGGTGAGCGGGTCTTTCTTCCGGAGGATCTCAAGCGGCACACAGATTTTGCCGAAATCGTGGGTCGGCCCGTAAGCGGATTCAGACACCTTGAATCGATAGTCAGGCACCAGGTCGCGGGCAATGATAACAGTCAGGGCAAATACCATCAGCATGTGCCGATAGGTAAAAAAATCATTGGCCTCAAAATAATCGAGCATCTCGAGCACCGGCTCCGCCATATCGATATTTTTCATGACCTCCAGGAGTTCGGTTACGCTCTCTGAGCCCTCAAAGATCATGTTATACGGCGGGCTGCTGATAAAAAAGAGAAGATCCTGTTTAATTGAGCCGTAATCCAGAATGGGCCACACCTTGGGCGAAAGGGGCGGGCTGCCAGCAATTAATGCATCAATGCGCTCCCGGCTGATGAATTCCCCGGCGGAAAAAAGCACGCGGCCGTCCAGCGTGATTATCGGAAAAGGCGATTTGATTGGCTCCATCTGCTGCCTCCCGGGGTGGAATGGGTGGTTAATGGCTTCAATATCTCAGGTTGGATAGAGTCTGTCAAGTTTGCGGGATTTCTAAAGTTTAAGCAGGCGACACGGTTACCAAAATACCGTTTAGCACCGCCGTACCGGAGATCCTGTCAAACACCGCCGGCGTGATACGGTTGGTATTAACCCCCGGGTTTTCCTGGGCCACGCGCATCTTTAGCCCTTTCATGTCATGGCCCCAGCCGTGCGGCAGATTCACCACGCCGGGCATAATGGATTCCGTCATCTCAGCCGGCGCCTCGATGGTGCCGGCTTCAGACGATATCCGAACGACGGCACCGTCTTGAATTCCCAAAGAAGCCGCATCCGCCGGATGGATATAAAGGGTGCAGGGATTATTTTTCACCAGTTTAGAAATGTTGTGCATCCATGAATTATTGGATCGCAGGTGCCGGCGGCCGACAAGCAGCAACCGGTCATCGCCCTTAGCGCCGGCGGGTATTGCTTCGGCCAATACGGCCAATTCCTTTTGAAAGACCTCGGGAAAAAGATGGATTTTTCCATCCGGATTGACAATGGCTTTATCCAGCCAGGATGCAAGCGGGCCCAGATCAATGCCGTGCACGCTGTTTTTCAGCTTTTCAAAATTAAGCCCCTCCGGGTTCATGCCGAAGGCATCCCCATAAGGGCCGGTCCGCAGCAAAAAATCGAGTATCCGCTCCGGCCCGCTGCCGCCGTCTAGCATACCCGTCAGCATATCCACAGAAACCCCCGACTTTTCTTGGCCGCCCATGGCCGTCACCACCCGCTGAGCCAAGTCTGCCAACATTTTTTCTGCAAGCGCCGCCGGGGCCTTTTGGCTGCCCTCGCCTGCCGCCATCAGGGCGAGGTGGGCCAGGATTTCCCATTTTTCCTTTTCATCCGGGTTCTTTTCAAAAACCGGCGGTGAATAACAGGCAAAATTTCTGACGGATAAGCCATGAAAAAAAAAGTCGTAATGTCCGTGGCAGAGGATGGAGGCCGGCGGCAGGATGACATCCGCCTGTCGCGTGGTTTCATTAATGTAGTAATCAACGGAAACCATGAAATCAAGGCTTGAAAGTGCCTTATCCAGCCGCTCGCTTTCCGGAATCCCCAGCACCGGATTTCCCGCAACGGTAATTAACGCCCGAATCCGGCCATCCCCCGGGGTTTCGATTTCTTCGGCCATCACCGAAACGGGCAGTTCGCCCATGATTTCAGGGGCTTTTGAAACCCTTGACCGAAAGCGGCCGATGGTGAAATCTTTCTTTGGAAAACTCCCATCCGGCACATGGGCGGGGTGCGGAAATCCTGTGCCGCCCCGGCGATCCAGATTGCCGGTCAGGATATTGATCACCTCAATCAACCAGGATGCCGCGGCGCCATGGGCCACCGTGCTGGTCCCCATTCTGCCGTAGACAGCGCATCTGTCGGCTGTGCCGATTGCTCTTGCCAAACCTTGGATCATTTCAGGGGATATACCGCAGACCGGCGCGACGGCTTCCGGCGTGAACGGGGATACCGCCGCTTTTAATAAAGCGGTATCATCAACAAAACCCGCTAAACTGCCCGGGGCCGCAAGTTCGTCAACAAACAGCTGATTGACGATGGCCCCCAGCAGAAATACATCGGTTCCGGGCCGGATAAACAGATGCTGATCCGCCGCCCTTGCGGTAAGGGTTTTAACCGGGTCGATGACGATCATTCGGCCGTCCCGGCGCTGCAGGGCCTTGATCCGGCCCGGCATATCCGGGGCGGTCATGAGGCTGCCGTTTGACACCATCGGATTTGCCCCGAAAACCACAAAAAGATCCGTATGATCAATATCCGGAACCGGAATCCGCGCGGGATGGCCGTAAAGAAAACCGCAGGCCGCCATCTTGGGCATCTGATCCACTGTGCTGGCTGTATATATATTCTGGGTTTTAAGACTTTTAATGAGCGGCCGGATAAACAGGCCGCCGGCCATGGTGTGGGTATTGGGGTTTCCCAAATAAAGCGCCACAGCATTATTCCCGTGTTCGGCCCGTATGTTCGATAATTTCGATGTCACCAGATCAAGGGCCTCTTCCCAGGTGCCTTTGCGGAACGTCCCGTTTTTCTTGATTACGGGATGCCTCAGCCGATCCGGGTCCTTGTGCAGATCCTTCAGTGCCCGCCCCTTGGGGCAGCAGTAGCCCTGGCTTAAGGGATGATGTTTGCTGCCGCGAATCTTTTCTATGCCTTCTGCTTTGACGATTATCTCAAGTCCGCAGCCTGCCTCGCATAGCGGACACACCCGATATACAGTTCTTGTTTCCATAAAATCTCCTTTATCCGCGCACGCGCATTAGGAAAATTCCTGATATTTTCGACTAGTGAATGACGCTTTCAGTTGACAACAGTGTTCATTTCCTGCATATCTGTGTCATAAAAAAACAGGCCGTTTCCCCTATTTACTGACCATGGCCGCTAATTGCAAGCTTGCTTGAAATCGACAGGAGAAATTCTATGCACGATGTCCGGGCGGACTTAAACAAAAACAGAATTTATATAACAATCGGTAGAATCGAAAATGAGACGGAAATGCAGTCGATCGTTGATGAGGTAAAATCGGCGTGTCCCAAACTGAAAAACGGATTTACCTGCCTGACAGACCTTAAAAATTACGAATACCAGGATGAAATTTTTGAAAAATACATTAAAGAAGCCCAGGAAGCCCTTCTGGCAGAAGGCATGTCAAAAGTCGTACGGGTCCATCGCAAAGTCGGCATGCTGGGGCACTTGCAGTTTGAAACCGTATCCCTGGATTTAGGCTACCGGGCCGAAAATGTCACCAGCATCGAAGAGGCAGAAAAAATACTGGATGGGGTAGCCGTCAATGAATAATCATTTCTCAAAATTCGTTTTCGCTTCACAAATTCTGTGTTTCCGCTACCCATTCCCGCCGCAGCAAATCTTGCCCGAGGCTTTCTCAAACGCTTCCCGGCCTTCCCGATAGGAAAAAACAGCCAGTGCGATCGCGCCTATCGCATCTATACCGCCGATGCCCGTCAGTTCATAACCCGCACTTGCCAGCAGCAGGATAAATGACAGATACAGACATGTCTTTGTACACTCTGCATCCGCGAGAATCGCATCTGAGCCAAGATGCCGGCCGACCCGGACCTTGAAATAAATCAGGGCCCACATCGTTAATATCGAAATCAGTGAAATAACGATGCCCCAGACAGTGGTTTCCGGTTGATGGCCGGTATACAGGTTAAAACCGGCTGTCACAATCAAGCCGGCCGTAAGAATAAAAAATGCGCTGCCGGTGATCCGAAGCGCAAGCTGTTCGAACCGATCCGGATTTTCATCCGGATGCCGCTGCATCCGCTTGACCATATGCCAGATGCCGATGCCTGAGATCACCTCGACAAACGAATCCAGGCCGAATCCGAACAAGGAGAGGGTTTCACCGCCCAGGCCCAGCATCACCGATACCACGCCTTCCACCAGATTATAGAAAACGGTGATCTGCGCCAGCCAGATTGCCTGGCGGTATAATTTTAACCTGTCTGACAACTGATTCATTGGGCCTCCCGTAATTCTCGTGAATAGTCATAGCCAGGTTTAAATATAGGACCGGTGGGGCGGGGCGCAACCCCCGCCCGATCATTAACCCCCCTAACCCCCGAACGCCGCCTCCGGAATATCGACCACCGCGCTGCAGTTGGCCTCAATGGACCCCATTTTTCCCTGGGCAATCGGCAGCTGGGTTTGAATAAAATATTCAGCGGATTTGATCTGACCCTCGTAAAAAGCCGCGTTTTTATTTTTATTGATCTTTTCCAGCCGGGCATCGCCTTCGGCATC
The DNA here is from genome assembly GCA_046543065.1 of Desulfobacterales bacterium. Taxonomy (GTDB): domain Bacteria; phylum Desulfobacterota; class Desulfobacteria; order Desulfobacterales; family Desulfosalsimonadaceae; genus M55B175. The sequence continues at coordinate 14,963 of JBKHAE010000062.1, forward strand.
GCCCACGAGCTTTGTCAGCTTCGGCGCAGCCACCGTGGCCCGCCACAACAGCATCCACCCCATAATCACATCACCCATGGCGTTTAAGAAATCGGTGGCATAGGAAAACGCCACCTTAAAATCCGGCGACATGGCGGTTTTGCCAATATGCATGGCCACACTGCCCAGCCGATTCACCGATTCTTCGAGGCCGGCGGCCAGATCGGCCAGCCCGTCGGTTTCCTTGGCCGTGGCGATGGTTTTCTGCATCTCGCCCAGAAAATTCAAAAACACGCCGCCCTTTTTCATGCCGAGTTTGCGCGCCAGAAGATCCATGGCCTGGATGCCGTTGGTGCCTTCATAGATAGAGTTAATCTTGGAATCCCGCATCAGGCGCTCCACCGGATAATCCCGGGTATAGCCGTACCCCCCGTAGGTCTGCATGGCCAGCACCGTGGCCTCGAACCCGCGGTCTGTACAGTAGGATTTGATCACCGGGGTGAGCAGGCTGATATAGTCTTCCAGGTTCTGCTTTTCTTCTTCGCTCTCCGCCAGCACCTGCTGATCAAAGAGGCTGGCAATGTAGTGGATAAAGCTTCGCATGCCTTCGGTGTGGGCTTTCATCCACATGAGCATCCGCCGGACATCCGGATGCTTGATAATGGCAACGGATTCCGCCTCCGGGTTTAGGGCTTCGGCCAGATCCCTTCCCTGGACCCGCTCCCGGGCATAGTTAAGCGCATACAGATAAGCGTTTGAGGCGTTGAACAGCCCCAGGGCCCCAACCCCCAGCCGGGCCTCATTCATCATATGAAACATCACCTTCATGCCCTTGTTCTCTTCGCCTAAAAGCAGCCCCCGGCAGTTGCCCTTGCCCCCGAATGCCAGCTGGCAGGTGGGGCTGGCGTGAATCCCCAGCTTTTCCTCGATTCCGGTACAAACCACGTCATTGGGTTCGGCCAGGGAACCGTCCTCATTGACCCAGATCTTTGGCACAATGAACAGAGAGATCCCCTTGGTGCCGGCGGGCGCCCCCTCGATACGGGCCAGTACCGGATGAACGATGTTTTCCGCCAGATCATGCTCACCGGCAGTAATAAATATTTTATTGCCGCTGATGGAATATGTGCCGTCATCATTTTTCACCGCGGTAGTGGTCAAGTTGCCGACATCAGAGCCGGCCTCCGGTTCGGTCAGCACCATGGTGCCGGTCCACTGACCGGAATACATCCTGCCCAGAAACATTTCCTTCTGCTTATCCGTGCCGAAAATCTCGATCATCTTGGCTGCGCCGTGGGTGGCGTAGCCGAACGCGCTGAAAGAAAAATCCGCGCCCACAATATATTCGGCCGCTGCCTGGGCGATGGAATGGGGCATCCCCTGCCCCCCGATTTCCGGATCCTCGGTCATGGCGATCCACTCGCCTTCGCGCATCAGCTTATAAGCGCGATGGAAGCTCTCGGGCACCTTGACCTGGTTGTTCTCAAAAACCAGGCCCACCTTATCGCCTTCCTCGTTTAGCGGCAGCACCTCCTTGATGGCGAAATTGCGCGCCTCGGTCAAAATCATGTCAAACATCTTGCGGTTCATGTCGCTGTAGCGCTCATGCCGGGTCAGGCTTTCAATTTCAAACTGCTCGTAGAGTACAAAATCAATGTCCCGTCTGTCTGCAATCTGTTGTGCCATTGCTGAAGTCTCCTCCTGATTGTTTCCTCGGGTAAACCCGGATTGATAAAAAAGGTCCGATCAAAAAAAGGGATATTATCGAGGAATCCGGATAAAAGTCAACGTTAACGTTAAGATTTAGAATAAAAGAATGGCATCAGTGGGAGGTATGGGAAGGATTAGTGAGGACTTTATGCCGGCCTATTTAAAATCGCTGTCTCCACTAGCCTGCGCTTCTTCAAACAGCTCAAAAATCCGGCGGAGCTCATGTTTGCCCACCGGTTTGGGGAGATATTCATTCATTCCTGTCTCGCGGCACTGTTCAATGGTATGCTCATCAACATCTGCCGTGAGCGCCACGATAAAGGCACCGGCGCAAGGCCCGCCGGATTCCCGGATTTTTTTGCAAATATCCATGCCATCGATTTCCGGCATCTGTAAGTCCATAAATATGATGGGATACGCCTGATTTTGAGCCTTCTCCAGTGCTTCCCGGCCGTTTTGCGCGGTATCCACGCGCACCCCAAGACTCTCGATCAGGTTTTTTATGACGGCGCGATTGGTCATATTGTCTTCAACCACCAGTGCTGTGCCGGAGCAGGACACTGTGTCCGCATTTTCTACATGTTGTGAAATCCCGTCGGCTTTGGGCAGAACCACGGCAAAGGTAAATGAAGAGCCCAAACCCGGCTCGCTATCCACCTGGATATCACCCCGCATTAATCGGGCGAGTTTACGGCTGATCGCCAGCCCCAGCCCCCGGCCCCCGTAGCGCCGGGAACCCACATCCAAAGGTTGATCAAATCGCTCGAAAATTGCCTCCTGCTTGTCCCTTGAGATGCCGATGCCGGAATCCCTGACCGTGCATATCAAGCGCATATACTCTTTTTTATCCACCGCCCGGCAATCCATGCCGATTTCAACAAAGCCTTTATCCGTATATTTCAACGCATTATGCACAAGGTTTAAAAGAATCTGCCTGATCCGCTCCGCATCCCCTTTAAGTCTCGGGCATGGCCGCGCTTGTCCGGCGGCCGCCCGGATATCCAGTTCTTTGGCCTCCGGCAGGTTTTTTGCAATGGTTAAAACCTCCTGCATGATATCATGGGGATCAAAATTGACAGTGGCCAGCCGCAGCCGGTTGGTTTCAATCCGGGAGAGGTCCATGATGTCATCCAGAATAAACTGCAGGCTGCGGCACGAAGACTTAACAACCTCAAGCCGGCTTTGCTGTTCCTTGCAGCTTTCGGCATCCATGATTAAATCCACCATGCCGGTGATGGCATTAAGCGGGATCCGTAGCTCATAGCTCATATTGGCGACAAACCGGCTCTTGGCGTTATAGGCTTTTTTAAGCGCCTCCTCCGATTTCCGAAGCCTGTCCAGGGCCTCCTTAAGCTGGCGGCGCTCCCGTTCCCGTTCTGTAATATCCCGTATAATGCCGACAGAGCCGGTAACCACGCTGCCATCCAGAATACCAGTCGCACTAATTTCACCGAAAGAAACGAGCCGTCCCTCCCGAAAACTGGTTCCCTGGTCGGGATTTCTGCTGACGAGCCGGATGCGAAGGTTCTGGGTACGCCGAGGTCCGCCGCGGCGCTCATTGACAAGCTTCGGCGGATCATCTTCAGCATCCGGCTGCCCCCGGAAGTTGTCCAACACCGTCTGAAGCGAATGGGCATGATAGTCTTCGGGGGCAATAATGCGGGTGATGTGCTTGCCCTTTAGCTCCTCCTGGCTGAACCCGAGTTCCTCAACGGTTTTGTTGATGTATTGGATATAGCCATCCATATCGATTTTATAGACTACATCCGGCAGGCTCTCGAGCAGTTCCAGATGGTTACGGTTTTCGGTGTCCAGGATGACCCGGGCCTCTAATTCCTCCCAGGCCCGGTTCAATGCATTGGTAAGGATGTGCGGCCGGATGGGTTTCTCTATAAAATCCCGGATTCCGGCCTGCATGGCTGAGATAATCACCTCCTTTTCGTCATGGGCGGTCACCAGAATTCCGGCAACCGGGCTATGCATCTGTTTGGCCAGCTCAAATATATCCAGACCATTTCGATCATCCACCGCATAATCGAGCAAGAGCAGGTCGAAGGACTCATTGTGCAGGACATCCAGAGCCTCTCTGCTGGAACGACAGGCGGCAATCCGGGAAAAAAACGCCATTTTTTCCGAAGCATCCGTTAGCAGGGTTAAGGCTACCGGATCATCATCCAAAATCAACAGACGCGGCTGGTAGGTGGTATAAGGCATAGTTTGATAGAACCGTGAACCGTTAACTGTGAACTGTGAACTGTGAACTGAATCATCGCATGGACCCCGTTCTATGTCAATCGATTTGGATAATATCCATCAAAATGACAGGGAATTAAAGAAGAACCTTCCCATTTCAGTTATTTTGGTGTAAGGAAGGGCTTTATAGAAAACTACTGAAAAAAAAGGAGTCCGGAAATGAATGTGAAACTTGATACCAGCATGGGAGAGATCGAGATCGCCCTGTTTGCAGATAACGCACCGAAAACAGTGGATAATTTTCTTCAATATGTAAACTCCGGCCACTATGACGGCACCCTGTTTCACCGGGTCATTGACGGATTTATGGTCCAGGGAGGCGGTATGACGGAAGATATGACACAGAAGCCAACGCAGTCGCCTATTGAAAATGAAGCCGACAATGGGCTGACAAACGAAGCCTATACCCTGGCAATGGCCCGGACCTCTGATCCCCACAGCGCCACCGCCCAGTTCTTTATCAATGTGAAAAACAATACCTTTCTCAATCACAAGGATAAATCACCCCAGGGATGGGGCTATACGGTATTCGGCAAGGTTGTTAAGGGGATTCCGGTGGTCAACAAAATAAAGGCCGTACCCACCGGGAAAAAAGGCATGCATGATGATGTGCCGCTCACCCCGGTGGTGATTAACAAGGCGACCGTGGTATCGGAGTAACCCCCGCCGGGCCGTGAGCCCTCGGCAGCGCGCTTAAAAATAATTCTATAGGCACTGAGGCACTAAGGCACTAAGGCACTAAGACAGTGAATTTTTCAAGGGGGAAACCGTAAGCTGTGCCACACCCCCTTTGAAAAAGGCCACCACCTACCCCCCCCTTTGGAAAAGGGGGGATTGGGGGGATTTATACTGGGCCATGATGAAAAATCCCCCTAAATCCCCCTTTACGAAAGGGGGACTTAAAGGAAGTTGCCTTTTTCATTAGCCTTTGCCAAAGCCAAAGGCGCTGAACATTTTAACCCTTTAATTTTACACCTAACACCTAATTGACAAGGCTCAAGACATCGTGCACTCAAAAAGGTCAAGACATCGGTTACTTTAAGGCTCAAAAGGGTCACAACATCGTTAACCCTACACGTTATTAACACATTTATGATACTCTCGTGGAAAAACTCAAATCGGGAGCATCACGATGGAACAAAAAATTAGAAAAATAGCAATTAAACGGTATTTAGACGGAGAACCTCCAAAATCAATTGGGTGTGGCTCTTTTTCGATAATACGCAAACCCAGAAATATCAATAAGA
>JBKHAE010000063.1:0-19712 GCA_046543065.1 Desulfobacterales bacterium
ATCCCCGGCTTGAGTTGTTTATTTTATTTTGGGCTTTATTGTTTTGCGTAAATAGAGTAGTGTAAAACGCAAGTATTGCAAATGTTTTTTAATGGGGGTGGGGGTGTAATATACTCAAAAACCAGCACTTTAATTTTTTGACCGGCAAATCGCGGGGCAGATAGAATTGTTTTTTCCACCGTACATCACTGGGAGGCCTGGCAGGCCGGGGTTTTTATTCAGCCGGACGGACACAGGGGGCTTCTGATGCATCAGGCTGCCGCTTATCCATATATACTGAAGGATTTACTTAAGCACAATCAATATGAAAATATTGTTGATTCCAATATATTGACCCCCTATATCCCTGAGGACTCCCCTGTCCCGCAAATCAAGGACCCCCGCCGGACACAGAACCTATACAGCAGCGGCTGTCCCCGGTATCCGGCTTATGTCAAATCCCCCCAAATCAATCAGATTTTTAATTATATCGGCTTTATTAAACGAATGAACAAGCGGGAGTATGCGGTCTATCTGCCCCTGTTGTTTAATGAGCTCAAACGTTTTATCCGGGTGGTTGAGGAAATCGTATACACCCCCTGTATATCGATTTCAGCTGAGATCCATGCGGAATTAAATTACGGGCTGCAGAATTTTTTTCACGCCTATTACACCCGCAGCCGGGATCATGAGGACTGGATTGAAGAGATCTGGCGGTATCAGAAGATCTATCTGGATCATATTGACATGTTTTTAAAAACCATGGAGTTTACCGGCCGGGTTTTTGATTATAAAGAAACCTCGCTGCACGGTGAGATTGTTTCTTTCTTTGAAACCCATTTTAACGACGCACACCGGGACCCCCCGAGTTCCACGGACATCAACTTTGTCTCCAACTGCTGCACCAAGGCGGCAATGGATAATGAGTCCAAGACCATCTGGTCGGGCGACCGCCACATTACCCGGTTGTTAAAGGCCTTGTACAGCCGCTCGGACCTGTACCGGCAGTTTCCGCAGATTTATCTGCGGGCCAGCTATCTGCCGCTTCGCTTCAATCAGCTATTCCCGCCCGCTCCATCCTTCCCGCTGCATTAAGGCGAAAAACCGACTGCACAGTTTTTTATGAGTCAAGATCCGCTTGCTCATCCAGCACGCCTCTCACCTTGCGGGCGATGTCGGCCGCCTGATAGGGTTTTCCGATGAAACCGCGGGCGCCGGATGCCAATGCCTCTTTGGCCAGGCCGTTGGCCGCATACCCGCTGGAGATAATCACTTTGGCGTTGGGGTTTAAGGCCAGCAATTCCCGTAGACATTGGTTGCCGCCCATTCCCGGCATGCTGAGATCAAGAATGACCAGCGAAATCTGATTCTTATGCTCTCGGTAGAGTTCAATGGCCTGTTCCGCATTTTCCGCGCAAAGCACCTGATAGCCGAAATGCCGGAGAATTTCGGTTGCCGCCGCCCGCACCGGCAGTTCATCATCCACGACCAGAAGCGTTTCATTACCGCCTTTAGGCATGGCCGATTCCTGTTCGGTTTCCGGCTCAGGGGCCGGCTCTGATGCAGCGGGCAGATAGATTTCAAAAGTCGTGCCCTGATTGACCCGGCTGTCGCATAATATCTGCCCCCCGTGGCTCTTGACGATGCCGTAAACCGAGGCCAGACCAAGGCCGGTGCCTTTGCCCACCTCCTTGGTGGTGAAAAACGGATCAAAAATCTGTTGCACCGTTCCGGCATCCATACCGCAGCCTGTATCGGATACCGTGAGGCGGACATAGGGGCCGGGCGCCGCACCCGGCAACTCATCCGAGTTTTCTTCTAATATGATATTTCGGGTTTCAAAGCTCAGGATGCCGCCCTCGGGCATGGCATCCGCCGCATTGCTGCCCAGGTTTAAGAGGATCTGTTCAATGTGCACCGGATCGGCATAAACCGGCCAGAGGGACTCATCTAAGTCGGTGCGGCGCTCGATCATTTTGGGCGTGGTCTGTTTTAACAGTTTTTCCACCACCTGAATTTCCTTGTTTAACGATACATGCCGGCGCTGTCCTTCCATTTTGCGGCTGAAGGTCAAGAGCTGCTCGACCAGATTGGCCGCCCGCTCACCGGAATTTTTAAGCTGGGTTAATTTGCTGTAATCCGCGTCATCCGGCGTTTTCTGCATCAGCAGGAGCTGGGTATAGCCGTGGATAGCCTGTAGAATATTGTTGAAGTCATGGGCTACCCCGCCGGCCAGGGTTCCGACGGCCTCCATTTTCTGGGCCTGCTGGAGCTGGGCCTCAAGCCTTGCCTGGTGAGCCTCTGTTTCCTTTCGTTCGGTTATATCCCGTATGATGCCCCGGAAACCCACGGACTCATCCGCCTCGTTTTTGATAAGGGATGCGGAAATTTCAACATTTCGCCGGTCCCCGGCCTTGGGGATGATTTCCAGATCAAAAGCCTTTGACGGGATGCCGGTTCGATAGACTTCGTTAAAGGTTTGAAACAGCCTTTTTGCGTTTTGGGCATCCGTATATTCCCGATAGTTTATGCCCATTATTTCATCCGGGCGGCGGCCGGAGGTGCGGCAGACAAAATCATTGAAAAAAGTGAAGTTGCCCGCCAGATCGACCTCGTAGTAGCCGTCTTCGATATTTTCAAGCACCGCGCGGTATTTTTCTTCGCTTTTTCGAAGCGCCTCTTCGGCCAGTTTACGCTCCGTAATGTCAATCACTGTGATGAGCCCGGCCGGCTCGCCCTGATACATCAGGCTGCTGCCGGAAAGGGACACCCAGACTTCCTTGCCGGATTTGTGAATGATTTTGAAATCATAGGCAGGCGGGGCGTTTTGCCCGGACTGCCGTTTGCTGCCGCGGTTTCTGACAAGCGCCTGATACTCCGGATGGACAATTTCCCAGAACCGCATTTGATAGAGCTCATCGGTCGGATATCCGGAAATCGCCTCAGCGGCGGGATTAGCATACACCCAGAAGTCATCCTGGTAGATCATGATGGCAAACGGACAGGCTTCAGCCAGGGTTCGGAATTTTTGCTCGCTTTCCATCAGGCGGGAAACGATCTGTTTTCGGTCGGTAATATCGCGGTTTACGCCGATAACCCCGATGGGTTGATTGTTTTCATCACGGATAAAGGAAAATTTCGCCTCTGCCCAGATCGTCGAGCCGTCCTTGCGATATACTTCAGTTTCGATTGAATGAATGCGGTGGGGGTCGGCGGCCCCGGATTTTGCCTTAGCCATTTCCTCTGCCACCACAGCTTCGGCCCTTTTTACCGAATCGGGTGTAGCCATCTCCCGGAATGAGCGGCCGATCACCTCTTCGGGTTCATAGCCGCGCATTCTTTTGATTGACGGGCTGACATAGGTGTAATTGAGATCCATATCCAGCTTGAATATCACGTCCTCTAGGTTGTCGGCCAGCAGGCGGTAGTGCGATGCCGCTTCTTGGCGGGCATTTTCCGCGATTCGGCAATTTATTTTCAGCCGGGCCGCATAGAGGGTCATGTCAAGCACCTGCCGGGCTTGTTTTTCGGAAAGCGGGATTTCCAGATACCCCTGGGGGATGGACATTTTTTCTGGCGGGATTTCAGCGGCCTGCCCGGCATCGCAGAAAAAAATCACCGGGCAATCGACTTGTTCGCGGATACGGGCTGATCGGTCTAAGTCTTGGGCAAATGCTTCGGCCTTCAGCTCAAACAGCAGCAGGTCAGGGAGGGCTTTTTCAAATCCCCTGAGATCGATCTGTCCGGATGCATCCGCATGGTGAACGGCATAGCCGAGGTTTTTTAACACGGGAATGATATCGGATTCGCAGTGTTCGGTATCACCGAAAACTAGAATTCTGGATGAATCAGTTGTCAGCTTATTTCTAAAAGTCATGTTATTGCGGAGTTGTTAATTAGCCTGAAAGGTTAGTAATTTACTCAATTGATTGCATTAATTATGCTGAAAGTCAATTGAAAACCCCGCATGCCCGCATTCTAAGTAACTTCGAGTTCACGGTTCACAGTTCACAGTTTAAGGTTTAAGAGCCTCAGTGCCTTTGGCTTTGGAAAAGGCCTATAAAAAAGGGCCATTTCCTTTAAGTCCCCCTTTGGCAAAGGGGGATTTAGGGGGATTTGTCATCATGGCCCAATACAAATCCCCCCAATCCCCCCTTTTTCAAAGTGGGGGTGCGGCACAGCGCAAGGCTTAAAGTTCGAACAACTCAGTGCCTTAGCGCCTTAGTGCCTTTACCCGATAGCAAAAGTTACTTTTAAACTCGGTCCCGGGCAAACGGCCCGGGGGGAATACTTTTAAGATAGTGCATCCGCCAAATGCCTTAAGTCGTTGCGACTGCTCATTCCCGGCCTTGGGCCAGACCGATACGTTCCAGGGCGTTTTCAATCTCCTCCAGTATAACCGGGTCATCAATGGTGGCAGGTATTTTAAACTCCTGGTTGTCCGCGATTTTCTGAATTGTGCCCCGCAGGATTTTCCCGGATCGGGTTTTGGGCAGACGCTTGACCACCGTGGCCATTTTAAAGGCGGCTACCGGCCCGATCTGCTCTCTTACGCTTTTGACGATTTCCGCGATGATTTCCTCCGGATCCCGTTCGACCCCGGCGTTTAAAACCAACAGGCCCACCGGCATCTGGCCCTTAAGCGAGTCTTCGACCCCCAAAACCGCGCATTCGGCCACATCCGGATGCGCCGCCAGAACCTCCTCCATGGCGCCGGTGGAGAGCCTGTGGCCGGCCACGTTAATGATATCATCTGTGCGGGACATCACGTAGATATACCCGTCTTCATCGAGCATTCCGGCATCCGCAGTTTTGTAATATCCCGGGTAGTCATTCAAATAGGTCTCAATAAACCGTTCGTCATTCTGCCACAGGGTGGGCAGCGCCCCGGGCGGCAGGGGGAGCTTTACTGAGAGGGCCCCGATCTGGCCGGCGGGCATTTCTTTATTGTTCGGGTCAAGCACACGTATATCCCAGCCGGGTACGGCCTTGGTGGGGGATCCGTATTTAACCGGAAACGGATGCAGGCCCATACAGTTGGCGGCAATGGCCCAGCCGGTTTCCGTCTGCCACCAGTGGTCAATGACCGGGACGTCGAGATGCTTTTCAGACCATTGGATAGTGGCTGGATCAGAGCGCTCGCCCGCGAGAAAAAGGATTTTAAAATTGGAAAGATCATAATGCTTCAACAGTTCGGCGTTCGGATCTTCCCGCTTGATGGCCCGGTAGGCTGTCGGGGCCGTAAACATGCACTTGACGTTGTGCTCTGAAATGATCCGCCAGAAAACCCCGGCATCCGGTGTGCCGACCGGTTTTCCCTCAAACAGTATGGTGGTGCAGCCTTTAAAGAGCGGGGCATAGACGATGTAGGAGTGTCCCACGACCCAGCCCACGTCAGAGGCCGCCCACCAGACATCATCCTCATCAATATCGTAGATGGCCTTCATGGTCCATTTAAGGGCTACCATGTGCCCGCCGTTATCCCTTACCACGCCCTTGGGCTGGCCGGTGGTGCCGGAGGTATAGAGGATGTATAGGGGATCAGTGGCTGCCACATGGACGCACTGGGCCGGGCTGGCTGACGCCATGGCGGTCTCCCAGTCCTTGTCCCGCCCAGGTTTTAAATCCGCTGTTATTTGGGGTCGCTGGTAGATAATGCAGGTTTCCGGTTTGGCGGCCGCCCGCTCGATCGCCTCGTCCAAAAGGGGTTTATACGGAATGCTGCGTGCCCCTTCAATCCCGCAGGAGGCAGATACGACGGCCTTTGGCATGGCATCATCGATTCGGGTGGCCAGTTCCCGGGCGGCAAACCCGCCGAACACCACCGAATGGATGGCCCCGATGCGGGCGCAGGCCAGCATGGCGATCAAGGCTTCGGGAATCATGGGCATATAGATAATCACCCGGTCGCCCCTGGCGACGCCCTGATCAGCCAGTACACCGGCAAATCGGGCAACCTCATCCCGAAGTGCGGCATATGTATATTTTTTGACGGTTTCCGTCACCGGACTGTCGTAGATGAGCGCGATCCGGTCGCCCCGTCCCCGATCATCCACATGGAAATCCAAAGCATTATAACAGGTATTTAACTCGCCCCCGGTAAACCATTGATACAGGGGTTTCCGGGAGTCATCCAGCACCCGATCCCATTTCTTGAACCAGTGGCAGTCTTCTGCCACCTCTGCCCAGAAGTCTTCGGGGTTTTTGAGGGATCTTTGATAGACCGCATCATAGGGGGTACTCATATCTCACTCCTTTGTTCGGGTAGTTTGATTAATATATAAAGGCCGGCAACCAAGAAAAACCCGGACCGGGGCGATCAAAAGGCAAACGGCATTATAGTTTTGCCAGAAAACTGGTGAGCCGTTTGTTGAAATCATCAGCCGCCTCGATGTTTGATAGGTGATAGGCATGGGGAAGAATCGCCAGTTCCGCCCCGTTAATATTTTCCTGGATTTGGCGGGCGGTGTCAACAGGCGTTCCCGGATCATTTTCCCCCACCATGATCAGCGTGGGAATGGAAATTTTGGGCAGGCGAAGGGTCACATCAAAGTTTTTGATGGCATGGGTGCATCCGACAAACCCGGGAACCGGGGTTTTTAAAATCATCTCCCGGATTTTTTCGGTTGTCGCCGGACACTGGGCTTGAAATTCCGGGCTCAGCCAGCGGTCCAGGGTGGCATCGGCCACTGCAGACATGCCCTGCCGGCTGACGGTTTCGATGCGTTCATCCCATACCGGCCGCATGGCTTCCGGGATGCCGCAGGCCGTATCACAGAGGATCAGGCTGGAAATGCATTCCGGATGCTTTAGGGCCAGAGTCTGGGCAATCATGCCGCCCATGGAGATACCTATAAAATGGGCCTTCCGGATACCGATTTCATCAAAGAGATCAACCACATCATTGGCCAGCATTTCCATGGAATAGGGACCTGCCGGTGCGGAGGAATTGCCGTGGCCGCGCGTATCAAACCGGATAATTCGGTATTTTTCGCGCAGTGCGATGACCTGCGCATCCCATATGTCGGAATTTCCTGCCAGACAATGGCTGCAAGCAATGACCGGGGCATTATCAGGGCCGTCAATTTCATAATTGACCGTGATATCGTGAAGTTTGGCCTGCATCGCGCCTCCTTTAGCGGGTATATTAGATATTACATAAAATATAATCCTGGCTAAAGGCAGCGCAAAAATCAATTTTTAGGCTGTAAACAACGTTTTGTTATGATTATAAAAAAATTTTACGATAGGGGAGGGACGGGCGGCGGCATCCCGTAGGGAAAGGCATCGGAGCGGCCCTGAACAAGAAAAATATGGGCATGCGTTTAAAGGTTCCCCGGCCATTTATCCGTATGTCCGGCCAGGGAACCATTGTTGAATTGGCGGTTAGCAGATGGTTTTTGGACCCATCCGGCGTGCCAGGGATTTTTGTATGATCAGCAGCATCCCGAGGAAGAGCAGCCGCCGCATCCCTCGGTATCACAGCCCTCGGCCATTTGGGTCGGCGTGTCGTTGATGCCCACGACCTCAACTTCGAAAGTCAGGGTTTGATCGGCCAGCGGGTGATTCAAGTCCACAACAAGCTCATTTTCATCAAATTTGGCCACCTGCGCCGGGATCTGCTGGCCGTCCGGGGTCTGCAGCCCGATAATTTCGCCAACCTGGGGGTTCATTTCAGCCGGCACTTCCTCACGGGAAAAGGTGTGGATATTGCTTTCATCCCGGGTCCCATAGCCTTCCGTTGGCGGCACCGTGAACTCTTTTTTCTCGTTTAGTTCCATACCGATCAGGGCTTCCTCGAAGCCTTTGATGATTTGGCCGGCCCCGACCTGAAGTTCCATGGGGTCGCGGTTCTCGGTGGAATCAAAGACTTCGCCGTTTTCCATCATGCCTTTGTATTCGACGGTGACAAACTTTCCGTTTTCGACTTTCTGCATGGTTCTCTCCTTTTTATGAAATTCAAAAATTGTTTCCTAAACCTATGTATAATTTTTAAAATGTCAAACAATCGATTGTCCAAGTGCCGAAGACAGATTAAGGCATAGCCTGCAGTCCTTGACTTGGCGGTTTTTTGATCTATACTATGCATATATCGGCTGCATCGAAATGTGAGGAGGTCCTATGAAATATCTTTGTTTTATCATCCTGACAGCGCTTGCGCTTATGTTTCCCTTTTCCGCCTGGGGCGATGAGGTGCATATGAACGTGCATGTGGATCAGTCGGGTATGGCGGATGAAATCATCAAGCTGGATGAGCATGCGGTCAAAATGCGGGAGGAGGCCCGGCAGCGGCTGGAAACTGAACTGGCTGAGCTCTCTACCGAAGCTTATAGGGTGGGGGCGCTTTATTACAAGGCCGGTGAGATCGAGACCGCTGTGGCCTATCTGCAAAAGGCGGTGTTTTTGGATGAAGGCAACCAGCCGGCGCATGAGCTTTTAATCAAAGCCTCAAGCAAGCGGGATGCAGACGAGCAGCAAGTTGGCGCACACTATCACCAGGCCATGGAATATTACCGGCAGGGCATGGTAAAAAAAGCGGTGGATGAACTGGTTGCTGAAATCCGGAAAAATCCCGAAAACAAGGCCGCCCGGATTAAGTTGAATGAAATCGAGGCCCGGCAGGGAAACTAGGCGTATTTATTCATAGTGCTTGTCTAATCACACCGTATTTCCCCGCCTTTTAGTTCAAAATTGCTGCACCCACCTTTAAAAAAGGCCATCATCTGAGACCCCTATGGAAAAGGCCATCGCCTGAGCCCCCCTTTGAAAAAGGGGGGATTGGGGGGATTTATACCGGGCCATGACCAAAAATCCCCCTAAATCCCCCTTTGCAAAGGGGGACTTAAAGGAAGTTGCCTTTTTTTATAGGCCGCTTCTAAGTAACTTCAGTTCAGGTATTAGGTTTTGGGTATTAGGTATTAGGTGTAAAATTATAGTGTTCAGGTTTCAGTGTTCAGTGTTCAGGCTTACAAGAACTTTGGCTCATTCGCATAATATTTCCTGAAACCTGAAACCTGATATTGGTCTTCCCCCCTTTTTATTCTTTATCCGATAGCAGAAATTAATTGCAGGCCAGGATTCCAATCTTGACTCGATTCCGGTAAAAAGCATGGACAACTCTCTGGTATACCTGATAATAGAGAGGGAGAATACAAGGTTTCAGGAGACCAGTTTTGACCGAAGACCAGAAGCAATCGAGATTCAGCCTCTTTTTTGACCAGCGGGACCATGGCCTGCTTGAGATCGTCAATGAAATGCTTGCCGGAGACATCTCCCATCTGCATGCACAGCGGCGCTTTTTCCACTATCTTCATCCCCGGGGGATCAAAGAGATGGCCGAATCCAGAGGGCTTCGGATCGCCTATGCCGTGATCCATCTGCTGGAATCCCTGGAAGGCGGGGAGGTGGAAAATCGGCTCTGCGCCCTTCGCGCGCTGCGCGATGAGGTGATGTGCAGTGATAACCGGGAATTGCAGATTAACACCGCGCGGGTGCTGATTGAAATTATGAAAGAGCTGGTGCGGGCGCACGGCAATTATGCCCGCCAGCTCCAACTGGCCCATGATTTCCGGGTGGCGGCCTCGGGAAAATCCCGGATTGTCCGGGGGTATTTGAATAAATACCATTTGCTGGAAATGCCCGAGGAATGGAATCAGCTCGCTTTTGACGATCATGTCCATGATGCCAGTACTAAAGGCAGAAAATCCGCCACCCATTTGATCATGGATGCCTGGATCAAAGGGATCCGCCGGCTTCGGGTCATCTATTACAATTTTATCCGGCCGGAAACCGCCGAGGAATTAATTGAGGCGGCTGACATCATGGGGATTCTGGTGCGCATCGGCATCGAGTTTTCCGTGTCGTTTCACGGCCGTTATGTCCAGTTAATCTGGGTCCCCCGCGGGTTTGCGGATGCGGATGATTTTATCCGCTTTCTTTCCCGCAACGCGGTTGAGAACCTGATGAATGACGGCGGCGAGGTTTCCGACTACCAGCGCAATTACGTGCTGGCCATACTGGACCGGTTCAACCGAAAGCACCGGCATAGCATTAATGACAAGTTTGACCTCCATCTGCCGGCCCTGGATGTGGGCGAGTTTCTGTCCTTTGTGGGCATCGGGCAGGCAAGTCTTCTGCATCTGGCCAAATTTATCCATGCCAAGCTGCTGCCCCTGATGTCGGCAAAAGTAGATGCCCTGCGCCGCCGGTATCCGAATGCAGACGCCGCCGAACAGCAGCGCATGGCCGCATTGGTCGATGAAATGGATCAGCTGGATCTTCAGGCCATCCATGACAAATATCTTAAGGCGGATCAAAATCCGGAGGTGCCGGATATCAAGCGGGCGGATATCGGTGAGCCCCCCGCCTTAATGCAGCTCTCTCCCGCGGAATTGATCAGGCATCTTGCCCAGTTCCATCTGGGCTACCGGATAACTCTCAACTTAACGAATGTTGAGCCCGAGGATGTACTGGAGCTTCTCTATGATTGCCAGGGCATGATCACGCGGCTTGAAATTTTTAACCTGAAAGACTATGCGGACGGTAAAGTCGAACACGTGCCTGGCATCCATGATCTGCAGCGCTGCATTAACAGCGGCAACGTCATCAAACTAAAGCGCATCATCCTGGAGATGATTGATCGGCTGGAGAAGCAGGATGATGCGGTGAGCCGCGAGCGGGTCCGAAAGTTCAGAAAGATTCTGGCCGATACGGAATCCTTTAAAACCATGTACAAAATAAAAGAACTAAAACCCCGCATGGGAAGCGATTCCACCGGGTATTCGCCGCGGCATTACGGCATGGGACTGGCGGTGATGGATTCATTACCGCGCCGCGCCAGAAGGGAGGCGGTGGGCAGAAAAGAGCTGCCCCGTTTGATCCTTCCCTTTCATGTAGATACCGCCCTGCAGATCTCATACATAAACCATCAGGAAACAGGGGGCGCTTTGAATTCCCTGTTAAAGGGTATTCGGTGGATACCCGGACTGCGCTATCTGGGCCGCGAAAAGCGCAAGGACTGGATGGCCATGGTGAACGCCTTTCAGATGGTGGCGGCGGGCAAAGGCAACATCGTCACTCTGGGCGGCGTCCAGGCTCGCCCGACCAACAAGCTGTCTCTGTCTCCGCCGAAAAAGGACGAATACGAACTTCCCCGCTCCTGGCGCTATGTCCAGTCCACGCTGAAAAATTTCCTCAAGGTGGGCATCGGGTTTATACCCGCATTCCTGACCTTTTTATGGACCCACGAGTGGTGGATATTGATGTATTTCGGGGCGGTGATCTGGTTTGCCATTACCGGCCTGCGAAATATCGTGCAGTCTGTCATGGGCGGCGGCGGGATCCGTCGATCCTCGCTGCTTCGCTGGAATGATTTCATAAGCTGGGATCGGCTGGCGGATTCGCTCCTGTTTACCGGGTTCTCCGTCCCCCTGCTCGACTATCTGGTGAAAACCATTATGCTGGACCAGGGGTTTGCGATTACGACGTCCACCTCTCCGGCAGCGCTCTATGCTATCATGGCCATTGCCAACGGCATTTACCTCTCCAGCCACAATATGTTCCGGGGGCTTCCGAAAGAAGCGGCCATTTGGAATTTTTTCAGGAGCATCCTGTCAATTCCCGTGGCCTTCGGATTTAATGCCGCGCTGGGCGGTGTTCTCGGTTTGGCCGGCGTAGCGGGGGTCAATACCATTCTGCAAACCTGGGCGGCGGTGATATCCAAGTTTGCCTCGGACTGCGTGGCCGGGGTTATTGAGGGCACGGTGGACCGGAGCAAAAACATTCAGCACCGGATCAGCGATTACCGGCAGAAGCTCAATCAGTTCCTGGATGTCTACGCCCGGCTGGAGATGATTTTTCCCGAAGATGATGTCTATAATTTGCTTGACCGGCCCATGGAATGGTATCAGTCAGCGGATGAAAACGCCCGGGATCTGATCAAAATTTTAATCATTAATGCCCTGGATCTCTTGTATTTCTGGATGTATCAGCCCCGGGCCAGGACTGCGTTTCGGGATATGCTTCGGGATTTAGCCCCGGATGAACGCTGCGTGTTGATCAAGGCCCAGTCGATTCTTCGGATGGAGCGCGAGATCAGCCAGATGTTTATCGACGGCATCGTCGGAAGGCATTTTTCAAAGCCCCTGGCCTTTTATCTCTCCAGCTCCGGGGAATACTTGAGAGCCATTGATAAATTAAATGCCGCCTTTGAAGACTATCGCGTGTGTGCATAGATTGTAGCCTATGTATTTACTCATTTTTTATCTGCTTATGGCATTGGGTGTCTCTTTTCTCTGTTCCATCATGGAGTCCGTGCTGCTGTCGGTAACTCCCAGTTTTGCAGCTGCTTACGAGGACAAGTCCCCCCTGCTGGGCGGCCGGCTGCGCAAGCTTAAAACCGACATTGACCGACCCCTGGCCGCGATCCTGAGCTTAAACACCATCGCCCATACCGTGGGCGCGGCCGGCGTGGGCGCCCAGGCCATGGTGGTATTCGGCAGCGGGTATGTGGGCGTTACCTCAGCGGTACTCACGCTTTTAATCCTGGTCCTCTCGGAGATCATTCCCAAAACATTGGGGGCGCTCTACTGGCGGCAATTGATACCGTTTACGGTCATGATGGCCCGGTTTTTGATTTTTCTGCTCTATCCCCTGGTGCTCATG
This sequence comes from Desulfobacterales bacterium, assembly GCA_046543065.1. GTDB lineage: Bacteria > Desulfobacterota > Desulfobacteria > Desulfobacterales > Desulfosalsimonadaceae > M55B175. The sequence continues at coordinate 12,643 of JBKHAE010000063.1, forward strand.
TCGCAGCTGATTACCCGGGGATTGTCTTCGGAGCAGAAAATAAATGCCATCAGCCGGGAGGAAATCAGTGTCCTGGCAGATATGGGGCTTGCGGAGGGGCTTTTTGTTAAAAAAGAGTCTTTGATTTTAAAAAATCTCATGCGGTTCGGCTCACTGCAGGCCAAGGATGTTATGACGCCCCGGCGGGTGATGTTTATCCTGCCCGAGGACATGAAGGTGGGTGAGGTTTTTGACGAGCATCCGGATATCCGGGTCTCCCGGATACCGCTGCAGAGCCGGGAGAACCAGGTAATCCGCCATTATATTCTGAAAAATGATCTGCTGCTTGCCCTGGCCCGGGATGAAAACGAGAGGCAGTTGCGCGAGTTTGGCCGGGAAATCCTGGTGGTACCGGAAATGGTGAGCCTGCTTCGCCTGTTTGAGAAGCTCCTTGACCGGCGGGAGCATATTGCCCTGGTGGTTGACGAGTACGGCAGGGCCGCTGGCCTGGTGGCCCTGGAGGATATTCTGGAAACTTTGATCGGCTCCGAGATTCTTGATGAAACCGACAAGATTGCCAATATGCGAAAATGGGCGCGTAATCAGTGGTACCAGCGGGCCCGGTCCCTGGGCCTGATTTCAGAGGAGGAGCCCGAAGCAGGGGATGAACCCCAAAAAACTTCCGGCTCCGGCCCCTCAGATCAGTGACTGAAGATAGCCGCGACTGACAAAAAACCAATTTAGGAAAGGGATGCCCGGGCATCCCTTTAGTGACTGATATAGCTTTTTTAATCCTATCTGGGCTCTTTGCTGCCGCCGGCGCCTTCAATGGAGCACTGGGTAAAATCCATGGGTTTACCGCAGGATTGGCACTTATGCGGTTTATCAAACTCATCGGAAAAAATTTCATTTTCCGCGCCGCACTCCGGGCATTTGCAGGTAAATGCGCTTAAATTTTTAAACTGCTGGAATCCCGGGCAATGCTGGGGAGTGGTTTGGTCTGCCATAGTCATGCCTCCTTTCATGCATTCATGTTTGAAACAGTTTGTACGCTGCCTTATTCACGAGTCGTTCATCAACGTTATTTGATTCCAATATAATGGCAAATGCTGCCCCTGTCCAGCGCCTGCTCCGATAAAAGGGATTGCCCGGTTGGGAGGGTTATACGGTCGTCAGCCATTGCATGGCCGCCATTTGCACCGGGTCCCAGGGGCTTGACAGCGGCGGGGTATAGGACAGATCCAGGGCGGGGATTTCGCTTACGGCCATGCCGTGATAAAGCGCGGCGGCGAATATGTCGATGCGCTTGGAGACCTCGGACTTCCGATGGCCCACCATTTGCGCCCCGAGCAGGCGGCCCGTGCTGCGGTCGCCGGTGATGCGGATGTTCAGCTTTTGGGCGCCGGGGTAATAGGCCTTGTGATCGTCGCAAGTCAGCGGGACGGTCAACGGATCAAACCCCGCTTCGGCCGCTTCGCCGGCCTTCAGCCCGGTACGGGCGGCGATCCGGTCGAATACTTTGACCGCCTGGGTCCCGAGGCTGCCCTGGAATTCACAGTTGCCGCCCAGCATGTTTTCGCCGGCGACCCGGCCCTGTTTGTGGGCCGTGGTGCCCAGCGGCAGATACACGTTTGCCTGCAGGATGCGATGGAAGGTTTCGGCACAATCGCCGGCCGCCCAGATATCGGCTGCTCCCGTGGCCATGGTCCGGTCGACCCGGATCGCGCCGCCGATTCCGGTTTCTATGCCGGCGCTTTGCGCCAGGCCGGCCGCGGGTTTTGCCCCGGCGGCCACCAGGACCATGTCGGTTGTTTCGACATGCCCCGCGGCAGTCTGCACCGAAAGGGCGTTTTGGTCACGGGTAATACGCGACACGGCCTGCCCCGTAATCACCTGCACCCCGTTGGATACAAGCCCGGCCCGGATTTGACCGGCCAGATCCGGTGACAGTGTGGTCAGAATCTCCGGGGCGGCCTCCATAAGGGTCACGTTCAGGCCTTTGCGGGTCAGGGCATCGGCCATTTCCAGGCCGATGTAGCCGCCGCCGATAATGACCGCCCGCCGCGGGTTCTGCTGTTCCATAAACCGCTTGACCGCAAAACTGTCGGCCATCCAGCGCAGAAAAAAGACGCCGTCGGTGTTGACCCCCTCGATCGGCGGCTTGACCGATTCGGCGCCGGTGGCGATCAGCAGCTTGTCATAGCCGATCTGACGGGTTTTGCCGTCTTCGGATTGCACGTGCACCTGGCGGTTTTTTGGGTCAATTGCCAGTGCCCGGTGATTGAGCAGCAAACCAATGCCGTTTTCTTCGATTTCCTCACGGCTGCGATGGGCCAGGTTTTGCCAATCCGCCACTTCGCCGCTCAAATAAAACGGCAGGCCGCAGATGCTGAAATTGGGATAGGCGTCGGCTGCCATCACCGTAACTTCGGCTTCCGGATCGATTTCCCTGATCCGCAGGGCGGCAATGATGCCGGCATCGCTTGCGCCGATGATCAGCATTTTGCCGCAATGATATGGTTGGACGATCTGTTCATAAGTCTTAAAGCCAGACACTTGGCCTTAAATTCTGACGGCTGAATTGTATTCATTTTCACCCTTCCGAGTTATAGGTACTTTAATTTGGTCATGATAATGACCATAGTCTTTAAAAGGGTCAGGGTCAATAATGCAATGAAAGTGAAAGGGGTCACCCATTACGCAAAAACGGAAACATCGTATCTGCTCAATATGTTGTCGCGGGTGATGGGTAAAAGCTCAAATCCCTGATCCTTGATAACGGGGTAAAAATCCGCTGATATTCTGTGTAATCCCCCGCAGTTTACCCCCTCAGCCATTTCTACCCGATTTGTTTTGATGTTGGCATAGTTAATGATATACGGTAAATTGTGAAAAAAATCTTTTCAGTTTGTCTTAAGGGTCTGAAATACAATGGATAATAAAGAATTACGGCTCACCCGCGCGGTCATCCCTTTGAGCTTAAAGGAGCCGGAGCAAAAAATTGTCTCCATGGCCGGCCTTTTGAGATATTTTGGGACCCAACAGGTTTTTCTGGTCCATGTGCGCACCAATAACGACAAAGGGAAAAAACAAGAGCGGCTCACGGATACCATCCGGGCCTATGCCCTGAAGCTTCGGGAACTGGGCTTTACGGTGGATATGTACTTTAGGCAGGGCCATATTGCTTCTGAAATATTGACCCTGGCCGCAGAACTGGAAGCCGACTTTTTGAGTATTTTATGGGAAAGGAAATGGGCTTTGCAGAAGGCGCTGCTGGGCAGTGTTGAGGCAGATATCCTCCGCATGGCCGACCACCCGGTCTTTGTGTACAAGCATCCGGTTTTCATGGCCAGGGAACAGAAAATAAATCAGGTCATGTACACCACCAACTTTCAGATAACAGACAGATATGTCACGCCTTACCTGACCAATCCGGACTTTGTCGCCCAGAACCTCTGCATCCTGCATGTCGGGCAACGGGCCCCGGATCCGCAAGCTGAGGCCGAGCGCCGGGAAATGGCCCGGCAGAACCTCAACCGCTTAAAGGCTCAGTGTGAACACGCCTTTCAAGAGGTCAGTACCCAGGATGTGGTTGGCCAGCCCAAGGCCAGAATCCTGCACGCAGCCAGACGCTGCGGGGTGGACCTGTTGATTATCGGCAAATCTGACAATCAAAGCGCCTTTGAACAGATCATGGGCTCCACGGCCCAGTTCATCGCCGATAAGGCCGCTTGTTCTGTCTTTATCGTTCCCGGAGAGCAGAGACAATGAAATACGTTTTCCCTTCTCTGAATTTTTGGAAAAATCAGGCCGTGTTCGGCATTTCCCTGATTATCGTCTTGAGTCTGGTCGGCCTGGGAATCATCCATCCGTCTTTGCTCGACAAATACTCGGGCCTGGTGCATGAATATATCATTGAGATCTTTGGCTGGGGTTATCTGATATCCGCTCTTGTCTTTCTTGTTTTCAGCATCTGGTTTGCCTTCAGCAGATATGGAGAGATCCGCCTGGGCAAGGACAACGAAAAACCCCAGTATTCCTATTTCGGCTGGTTCAGCATGCTCTTTGCCGCCGGCATGGGCATCGGGATGATCTTCTGGGGGGTGGCCGAGCCCATGAGCCATTACCTCAACCCCCCGGAATATTTGGCCGGCCAGTCGGACGCAGCAGCCAAGTTCGCCATGAAATACAGTTTTTTTCACTGGGGGTTGCACCCCTGGGCGGTCTACATCACCATGAGCCTGGCCATCGCCTATTTTTCCTTTCGCCGGGGGATGCCGCCATTGATATCCAGTTGTTTCTATCCCTTGATCGGGGAAAAGATCTATGGAGTTGTTGGATACGGCATTGATGTCCTGGCTGTTTTTGCCACGGTATTCGGGATTGTGACCTCCTTAGGCCTGGGGGCCATGCAGATCACCACCGGTTTGGGCGAGGTCTTCCACTTTGCCCCCAGCTTACAGGCCCAGGTGGCGGTCATCGCCGTGGTCACCGTCCTGTTTATGATCTCCAGCATGACCGGGCTGGACAAAGGTATACAGATTTTAAGCAAAACCAATATCATGCTGGCCGTCATCCTTCTGGTGTTCATGCTTCTGGTCGGCCCCACAGCCTACATCTTCAATGTGTTTACCAATACAATGGCCGACTATCTTTCCGGTCTGTTCAACATGAGCTTGTCCACCAATCCTTTCCAGGGCTATGCCTGGACCCAGTCCTGGACCATATTCTACTGGGCCTGGTGGATCGCCTGGTCCCCTTTTGTGGGTCTTTTTGTGGCCAGTATCTCCAGGGGCAGGACCATTCGCGAATTCATACTGGGGGCGTTGTTCGTACCCACCCTGCTCACTTTTTTATGGTTCAGTGTTTTCGGGGGCGCGGCGTTTTATCTGGAATTGCAGGAAGGGGCGGAAATTGCAAAGGCGGTGTCTGAAGACGTGTCAGTAGGCATGTTCCGACTTTATGCCCATTATCCATTAAGCGGCCTGCTGACCATGATTACAGTGCTTTTGCTGGGCGTTTTTTTCGTCACTTCGGCAGATTCGGCCACTTTCGTGTTGTCCATGATGACCTCCGGGGGAAACCTCTATCCTTCGGCGGGCAAAAAGATCACCTGGGGCATCCTTGTATCTTCCACGGCCGTCATTCTTCTTTATTCCGGAGGGCTGGAAGCCTTGCAGAAGATGTCCATTGCCGCCGCCCTGCCTTTTACCGTGATCATGCTCTTTTTGTGCCGCAGCCTGATCAAGGGACTGCGTTACGAATTTAAATTCAACCCTTCAGTGACGTTTAATTAGGACAAACAAGAGATCTGACCGCAAATGAATCCCCAAGAGGTCGGCAAACGACATCAGGTGGTCTTTTTTCTCTCACGCAGGCTTTTGATCACATCGCCGGCGGGCCTGGCTTTTCCCTCCTCGATCTGACGTCTGCCGAGGGCCAGGATTTTCAATAAAGCCATCGTCTCCTGCGTCTGTAACGGAAATGGGGTCTTTAATATTGACAATTCCCCGGCCATATCTTTGTATGAAAAGCTTATTCCTTTTTGCTAAGAATAAAGATTTGACTCCTCTCGCAATGCTTACCAACTCAATTTGAAAGGAGACTCTATGAGGAAAAAGAAAAGAAAGTTGACTTAGGCCCGATAATTTGTGAGAAAAAGAACCAGCGTCGCTTTGCTCCGAAAAAGTAGCTGCCGTGGACCGGAATACCCACGAAATTTCCAGATCAAAATATATTAACATCTATGGAGTTTTATTTTCAAACCCTTTCCCTGCCTGTAACTGCAGGAATATTTTTTACAGCAGCAATTTTCATTGTAGTCGGGGGCTGGCGCTTATCCAACATAGCGGACCGTCTTGCGGACCGCACAGGTATGGGAGAGGCGATTACAGGCGCCCTTTTTTTAGGGGCGGTGACATCCCTGCCCGGCATCGTTACCTCGGTGACCGCTGCTTGGCACGGCTATGCGGAGTTGGCGGTCAGCAATGCTATCGGCGGGATTGCGGTCCAAACGCTGTTTCTTGTCATTGCGGATTTGGTTTATCAACAAGCGAATCTGGAACATGCGGCAGCTTCTTTAAGTAATCTGATGCAAGGGGTTTTGCTGGTTGTCCTTTTATCCATCACCCTGGTGGCAACGGCCACTCCGGATTTTAGCCTGTGGTCAATCAGCCCGGCGACGCCTTTGATTTTTTTAATTTATATTTACGGCTTGCGGATGATTTCAAAGTCACGTAGCAGTCCCATGTGGCTTCCCCGATTAACCGCCGAGACCCGGCAGGACAAAGCCGCGGCGGGCGCACAGCATGAAAATCTACGCCATCTTTTTTTAGGACTTGCCATAATTGCTGCGGTAGTTGGCGTCTCCGGCTGGCTGGTGGCCCAGACCGGCATGGCGATTTCCTGGCAAACGGGTTTGTCGGAATCCGCTGTTGGGGCAATCCTTACTGCCGTGGTGACTTCCCTGCCGGAGCTTGTGACAACGCTTGCCGCAGTGAGACTGGGGGCGTATACACTGGCCATAGGCGGAATTATCGGTGGCAATGCTTTTGATACTTTGTTCGCAGCAGTAGCCGATATCGCTTACCGCAATGGATCAATCTATCATGCCATCTCGAACCAGCAGGTATTCTTTATTGCCCTTACCATCCTCATGACTGCTATTCTGCTGCTTGGCATGCTGCGACGCGAAAAACGGGGAATCGCGAATATCGGATTTGAGGGCTTTCTGATCATGGTGCTTTATCTCGGGGCTGTCACATACCTTCTGTTTTCCGGGAATGGGGGATAGATGAAGATTGACACAACCAGCGGGCAAAGGTAATGTTTAAAAAATTTCACTGGTTTCTTGTCTCGAACCAGCCTTTAAGTAACACTGGATGGAATCCTGAATAAGGAAGCCATGCTGTCTCGGTCCCTGTAGGAGCTGGATCTGGCTATCATGAATGACTGGCAATTCGAAGATTCCCATCTAAAAACAATAGGTTATGTCCTGGGTATTCTGGGCATCGTCATTCTTGGATTCCATGCCTTTGGCTTACTGCAAAAACCTTTTGCCATATTATTCGATCTCTTCTCTCCCTTTATCC
>JBKHAE010000064.1:0-19661 GCA_046543065.1 Desulfobacterales bacterium
CGATTTCGATCCCGATAGCGATTTCGATTCTGAAGAAAACGAATCCCAACCTTAGCGTTAACTGACCGGGGGTATGGATTTTGCGGTTAGAACAAATTAGCCGTGATTGTTGCCCCATGAATTGTTTGCAATTCATTCACTGCCTGTTATAATAAAATATAAACAGGGTTCATTTTAGTAAACTTGGGTTAAAGGGCTGTGGTTTCCCCAACAGCTTCCCTTTTTTGGTCGGGCAGGCATAAGCCCGGTCAACTCTAAAACCGTTTAAACAAAGGAGGCGACTATGAGTGGCAGTGTTTACAAATTTATCGAAATGGTGGGCACAAGCCCCACATCCTGGGAGGATGCGGCCAAAAATGCCGTGGAGACGGCAGCGAAATCCTTGCGCGACCTCAGGGTTGCTGAAGTCAAGGACCTGGACATGAAACTTGAAAATGATAAGGTGGCGTTATACCGGGCGGTGGTTCGGCTCTCGTTTAAGTATCGCGGGGAATAAAGATGCCGTAAATCGCATATGGATTTTTCCAGCCCCCATTTAAACCGGATGGCGGGCCTCAATACAAATTCCTAAAATAATTATCAAAAAGAGGGCGATCAAAAATGGTCGGCCCTCTTTTTTTATTCGCTGTCTTCGGTTAGGCGACTGTAATTTCCGGATCCAGATAAACATCCTGAATGGTATTAAGCAGCTCAACCCCCTCCTTCATCGATTTCTGAAACGCCTTTCGGCCGGAGATCATTCCCATGCCGCCGGCCCGCTTGTTTATCACCGCTGTCCTAACCGCCTGGGCCAGATCGTTTTTCCCGGATGCCCCGCCGGAGTTGATCAGCCCGGCCCGGCCCATATAGCAGTTTATGACCTGATATCGGGTCAGATCAATCGGGTGATCGGTGCAGAGTTCGGAGTACATTTTTTCATGGGTTTTGCTGAATTGCAGAGCCGTAAACCCGCCGTTATTGACCGGCTGTTTCTGCTTGACGATATCTGCCTCAAGCGTGACCGCCAGATGATTGGCCTGGCCGGTGAGATCCGCTGCCTGGTGATAGTCCGTCCCCCCGGACTTAAAATGTTCGTTTCGGAGATACGCCCACAGGATAGTGGCAAGTCCGAGTTCATGGGCATAGCGGAACGCCTCGGCGATTTCCTGGATCTGGCGGTCGCTTTCCGGGGATCCAAAATAAATCGTGGCGCCGACCGCAACAGCGCCCATGTCATAGGCCTGGTCGACAGTTCCGAACAGGATCTGGTCATGGGTGTTGGGATAGGAGAGCAGTTCGTTGTGATTGAATTTTACAACGAACGGAATCTTGTGTGCGTATTTGCGTGCCACTGAGCCCAATACCCCGATGGTTGAGGCCACCGCATTGCAGCCGCCCTCCACGCCCAGCCGGACAATGTTTTCCGGATCAAAAAACAGCGGGTTCGGGGCAAACGATGCTCCGGCCGTATGCTCCACGCCCTGATCAACCGGCAGAATGGAAATATATCCGGTTCCGCCCAGTCGGCCATGGTCAAAAATGGCCTGCAGGTTGCGCATCACCCGGACGGACCGGTCGGATTGCGCGACAATCCGGTCCACAAAATCCGGGCCCGGCAGATGCAGGTGTTCGGCCGAAACGGTTCGGCACTGGTAGGACAGTAAGTCGTCAGCTTCCTTGTCTAAAAGTTCAATAATCTTCTGGTTCATCATATTCTCCCTTCGATGATGGATTTTGGGACTCTGAGGAATTTTGCATAACGGTTAAGCAAAAATTATCGGCCTGTTCTTTAAGGGTGTGCTTCATAGGTTCTACTATAAATATGGACATCGGGACGAGTTGTGCAAATAAAAAGGCAGCCAGGTTATGGGTTTTGAGCCGCAAAATTTGTTTCCGTAATTTCATTTTTTGAAGAATTTTTAAAAGATGCCCGTTAACTCATATTTTTTTCTGGATCCTACCCTGAGGACAAAAAGGTTATAAAATAAGCAATCGATTTTACGATGCTAACGAAAAATCTTGGAGGCGGGGCCGACTAAATGATTTGACACACAGAAGACTTGAAGTTATTGGTTTGCTGTTTTCAGAGTTTCACATTTGATTAAATAAGGATCGCTATGAATAACCATGCAAAAACTTATCATCGGGCCGCCATACTGCTGCTTTGTTTTTGCATGGTTTTTATATGCATTGCCGATGTTTTCGCCGTCTGTCTAAGTGACGCACACCCCGGCGCCGCCGCCATTCATTATGTGACGCATCAGGGGACATCAGACGGGCAGGAGCGTCACGGCCCGGGTTGCGACGCGGATCAATTCAGCGACGAAAATCGCTGTGTCGATATAGAACTGTCGCACCTGGGTAAAACCCTTCGGCCCGCCTCTCAGTGTCAACCCTTGACCGTCATTGACTCCGGCGCTTTTCTCGATGTTGGTGTAATGGCGGATTTTCTTCACCGTCGCCCCGCTCCGGATACATCCTTACCGGCATTTTCACCGCCCATTTTTCTACAAACACAATCGTTTCTGAATTAAACCGCCTCTCTTTTTCATTTTTTTCTGACATCATTTGCATCTAAAGCTTCGTGACAGGCATACGTGCGCTTTAACTAATGTGCGCGGCCCTGTTTACAGAAAAAAATCGAGAGGTGAGTCAATGGCTTATCGTTTAATCATATTTATGCTGGCAGCTATGCTGGTCGGCTTATCCGGCTGGACGGCAACAGCGTTCGCCGAACCCCCCGCCGGCAATCTTCCACTAGACCGGGCACTGGAAAAAGCCCTTTCTGCCAATCCCGACATCATTGCCTTTGAAAAAAAAATCGCCCGGGCCAAGGCTCGCAAAAGGCAGGCCGGCCTGTATCCGAACCCGAAACTGGCCTTCGAATTGGAGGGCTTTGGCGGATCCGGCCCGTTCTCCGGCACGAATAATGCCGAGCGAACGTTTTTCCTGGAGCAGGAGATTCTCCTGAGGGGAAAAATCAAAACCCGCCGCCGGGTAGCAGCCGAAGAACTCGAAAACATCCGGTGGGAAATGCGCATGCTTAAGCAGGACATCAGCAATGCCGTAAAGCAGGCCTATATCGAGGTTGCGGGCGCTCAGGGGGCGTTCAGTCTCCAGCAGGAAGTCGTGGAACTGTCCGGCCGGGTGTATGAAGCAGTTCGGAAAAAGTCCGATGCCGGCAAGGTGTCCCCGGTCGAGTCAGTAAAAGCGGAAATCGAATTAAAGAACAACCGCCAGGCCCTTCAAAGCCTGAAGCGGGGCCTGGAGCGGAAGCGGAAGGCTTTGGCATCCCTTTGGGGCAGCGACGAGCCCGATTTTAATAGGGTTAGTGAAAATTTGGATAAATTGCCCATCCTGCCGCCTTTTAACGCACTGGAATTAGCGCTTGAAGAAAATCCGGATATTGGCCGATTCAAGGCGGAGCGCCGATACCGTCAAGCCCGCTGCGATCTGGCCCAGGCGCAGCGTATCCCGGACCTGTCGATTTCCGGCGGCTACCGCCAGATACCGGAAAGCGATGACACCGCCTTTATTGCTGAAGTCGCCATCCCGTTAAAGATTTTTGACCGCAACCAGGGCAATATCGAAGCCGCCCGCCAGGCAGTAAAACAGGTACAGGACCGCCGCTCGGCGGTTATCAACGATCGGCGCCGGCAGCTCATTGCGGCATTTCAGGATGGCCTGACCGCCCGGGACGAGATTCTTGCCCTTGAGCAGGAGATCATCCCGGCCACCCGGCAGGTTTTTGTCGCCAAAAAAGAAGGCTATTTGAACGGCAAATTTCCTTTTCTGGAATTGCTCGATGCCCAGCGGGTATTGTTTGACAGCCAAGAGCGGTACAACGACGCACTGGTTGCGTATCACCTGGCCGCCGCTGAAATCGAGCGTCTTACCGGCCGATCAATAGAAAACGCACCGGCAGAAAACCAGAATATTATGAAATCCGTTCCGAAACAAGGAGACAAAGAATAATGAGAATCCATGGACATCATTATCCAGCCTTAATGATTATACTGATTGCCGCTTTTTTCATGCTCTCCGTGGCCCCGACCCCGGTGCTGCCCGTTGGCCAGGCCCTGGCGCAAGCGCAAAATCATCATGAACATGGGCAAGAGGCGCACGCGGAACACGAACCTCACGGATCGATTGAACACAAAGCCCATGAAAGCAGCGGGGATGCCGAAGATGCTCAAAGCGTCGAGGAGGAGCCGATGGTCCACATGACCGCCCGGCAAATTCAGGAATTCGGCATTCAAACCGCCCCGGCCGGACCAGGGGAGATTCATGTCCGGGCTGAACTGCCCGGCGAAGTTATTGCCGTCCCGGATCGGCTGGCCCATGTCGTACCCCGTGTGGCGGGCTTTACGCGCGAAGTTTTCAAAAACGTCGGGGACAGGATCGCCGCGGGCGAAGTCCTGGCCGTGATCGACAGCCGGGAATTGGCGGATGTGAAATCCGAATACCTGACGACGCGCAAACGGCTGGAGTTGGCGCAGGCTGACTTTAAGCGGGAAAAACGGCTCTGGAATCAAAAAATCACCTCCGAGCAGGAATTTCTGGATGCAAAGACCGCCATGGCCGAAGCCGATATCCAACTCTACAGCGCAAAGCAGAAGCTTTTGGCCCTGGGATTTGATCCGGAATACATCGACAGCCTAACGAATCAGCAGGAGGCCAGCCTGACGCGTTACCCTATTACCGCGTCCATCGACGGTGTGGTGACAGAGCGAAACCTTGCCGTCGGCGAAGTCGTTGACACCCAGTCCGATATATTTGTGGTGACTGATTTAAGCGAGGTATGGGTGCACCTGACCGTTTATCAGAAGAATCTCAATGCTGTCGCCAGCGGTCAGGCGGTGACAATTGCTGCGGATAAAATCGATGCTGAAACCGCCGGCGTTATTGATTATGTCAGCCCGGTGGTCGACGCGGCGACTCGAACCGCAACGGCCCGGGTGGTCTTGCGAAATCCGGACGGCCGCTGGCGCCCCGGGCTGTTTGTCACCGGAAAAGTTGACACGGCAGCAATTCCGGCCGATCTCGTGGTGCCCAAGTCGGCTATACAGACCATAGATGCAGAACCGGTTGTTTTTGTGAGAACGGATCATGGTTTTGTCCCGGTCCATGTGAAAACGGGAAAGCGCAATGAATCCTATGTGGAAATCGTCTCCGGTCTCGAGCCGGACATGCAGATCGCCGTGACAAATACGTTTATGCTCAAGTCGGAATTGAACAAAGAAGCCATTGGCGGCCATCATCATTAAGAGGAAAAAATCATGATTCGAACTATTATCGATATCGCGCTCCATAACAAGCTGCTGGCGGTGCTCACCATTGTTCTGGTTTTCGGCTTTGGCATATTTGCGTACCGGAGCCTGCCGGTGGATGCATTTCCGGATGTTTCCCCGAGTCTCGTCCAGGTGTTTACGGTGACTGAAGGGCTCGCCCCTGAGGAAGTTGAAAAATACGTCACCTATCCCATAGATGCCAAGATGACCGGTCTGCCCAAGGTGCGGGAAATCCGGTCTGTATCGAATTTCGGGTTATCGGTCGTTAATATCTATTTCGAGGACGGAACGGATATCTATTTCGCCCGGCAGGTGGTGGGCGAAAAGCTCGGCGAGGCCCGTGAAGAAATCCCGGATGGGTTTGGCGATCCGAAAATGGGGCCCATCGCCACCGGTCAGGGGCAGATCCTGTATTACTATCTTAAAGATACCACCGGAACCTATTCCCTGACCGAATTGCGGACCATACAGGACTGGATCGTCAAGTTCAATCTGCAGACCGTTCCCGGTGTGACGGAAGTCTTAGGCATCGGGGGCCATGAAAAGCAGTTTCACGTGGTGGTAAACCCGGATGCCCTGCTGCGCTATGATCTTTCGCTTCAGGGGATTATCCAGCGGATCGAAAACAACAACCGAAATGTGGGGGCGCAGTTCCTGGAGAAAAACGGAGAGCAGCTCATTGTCCGGTCCGAAGGGCTTGCCAATGGTATTGCCGATTTGGAAAAAATTGTCGTCAAAAGCGCGCAGGGGCGGCCGGTTTATCTTGCGGATGTGGCCGATATAAAAGTAGGCGGGGCTGTCCGCCGGGGACTTCAGACCCGAAACGGCACAGAGGAATTGGTGGCAGGAATGGTCATCAAGCTGATCGGCACCAATTCTTCCACCGTGATTGAACGGGTCCAGGAAAAGCTCTCCGAGATCCGCAGAAGCCTGCCGGAGGGCGTCGAACTGGTACCCTTTTATGAACAGAAAACTATCGTGGACGCTTCGGTCAACACGGTCGCCAGCGCATTGCTTCAGGGCATTGGCCTGGTGCTGGTGGTAGTGTTTGTCTTCATGGGAGGCATCCGGCCTAGCCTGATCGTCGCCCTGGCCATACCCTTTTCCGTGCTATTCACCTTTATCGTCATGCGTATTACCGGCATGTCGGCCAACCTGATGACCCTGGGCGGGGTGGCCATCGCCATCGGGATGATGGTCGACGGCACCATCGTGATGGTGGAAAACGCCGATCGCATGCTTCGCCGCTCCGACCCGGACGAATCCGTATCCCACGTGGTCGCCCGGGCCTGCCGGGAGGTGGGGCGGCCGATTCTGTTTGCCATCAGCATTATCATCATCGTGTTTCTGCCGCTGTTTACCCTGGAAGGGGTGGAGGGCAAGACCTTCCGGCCGCTGGCCTACACGGTATCCATTGCCATGCTGGGGGCGATGATTTACAGCATCTTCCAGACGCCGGCACTGAGCGCACTGCTGCTCAAACGCCCCGGCCGCAAGTCTTCGGGGCAAGCGGCACCGGCACAGAAAGAACCCCTGGTGGTGCGAGTGCTGCTCAAACCCTATAAGCCGGTAGTCGGCTTTTTCGTCCGGTTCCGCTGGATGGCCGTGGGCCTTTCCGTGGTGCTGCTCATCATCGGTGCGCTCGTCTATCCGCGTCTCGGCCAGGAATTTACCCCGCGGCTCCTGGAAGGCGATATCATGGTGAACCTTACGTTTGCGCCCTCGGCATCCATTTCGGAAAGCAAGCGCAGCGTGATGCTTTTGGAAAAGCGCTTTCTTACGATACCGGAGGTATCCGAAGTGGTCAGCCGCATCGGACGCGGCGAGGTCGGCACGCATTCGGCGCCGGTCAATGTCAGCCACATGAACGTGCTGCTCAAACCCGAATCCGAGTGGACGGATGCCAAAACCCAGTCGGATATCGAGGCCAAAATCCGGGAAAAACTAAAAGGCTTTCCCGGTGTGCAGACCAATATCACCCAGCCGATCCAGCTGAGCGTGGATGAGCTCATCGGCGGGGTGAAGGCGGAATTGGCGGTGAAAGTCTTTGGCAACCGTATCGAAACCCTCAAGGAAAAGGGCGATGCCATCGGGGCCGTGCTCCGGGATGTTGCCGGCGCAGCAGACGTTCAGGTGCAGCAGATGACCGGAGCGCCGCAGCTTATTATCCGGCCGGACAGAAAGGCCGCAGCCCGGTACGGCATAAACATTGCCGATATCCAGGACGTCATTCGCGCGGCGATCGGCGGGGTTGAAGCCGGACAGGTATTTGAAGGCATCCGCCGGTTTGACATCTATGTTCGCTATCAAGCCTCAGCCAGAAACACCTCCGAGGACATAAAAAACATCATTGTGCAGACCCCGGAAGGCCTGCGACTGCCCCTCTCCGAGCTGGCGACCGTGAAAACCGTGGTGGGCCCCCGCCAGATCCTGCGGGAAAACAACCAGCGCTATATCGCCGTTCAATGCAATGTGGTGGGCCGGGATATCGGCAGCTTCGTGGAAGAAGCGCAAAAGCGGATTGCCGCCGACATCGAACTGCCGGCCGGCTATTTTGTCAACTGGGGCGGGCAATTTGAACTGCAGCAGAAGGCCAACCAGCGACTGGCCGTCGTAATTCCGGTGACCCTGGCGCTTATTGCCCTGATGCTCTACATGAGCTTTAAGACCTTTTCCAGCACCCTGCTCATCCTGCTCAACATCCCCCTAGCATTAGTCGGCGGGGTGGTGGCACTCTGGATCGGCGGCCAGAACCTCTCGGTGCCCGCATCTATAGGATTTATCGCATTATTCGGTATTGCCCTGGAAAACGGGATGGTGCTGGTGACCTATATCAACCAGCTCGTCCGGGAAGGCGTCCCGGTCAGCACCGCATCGACACAGGGGGCCTGCATGCGGTTGCGGCCGGTGCTCATGACGGCCGCGACCACGGCCCTGGGGCTGATTCCGCTGCTCTTGTCCTCGGGTACGGGCAGCGAGGTGCAGAAACCATTGGCGATTGTGGTGATCGGCGGCCTGGTTTCGTCGACCCTCTTGACCCTGCTGGTACTGCCGAGCCTTTATAAGTGGTTTGCCCCCCGAATAGAAGTGGAAACAAACGGGACCTGAGGAATAGAAAAATAGACCGGCCGGGGATTACAGGTTTGTTATCTTAACAGACTTTAGCTTTCCAAAAGTTTATTATGATTGAGATCGACAAAATTGTCGAACAAAACCATGAATTGTCGACCAAATGCCTTGCTGGCTTCGAAATAAGATATTGAAATTATATAAAATTAAATGTTGGCACGGAAAGTGTACTCTATAGGGTAAATGTCGACATTGCATAAAATTTTATCTTTAATAAAAAGGAGGATACCAATGAAAAAAACCGTACTCATTATGATCGCACTGCTCGCTGTCACCCTGATGCTCATTCCCGAAGCGTTTGCAAAGGGGGCTGGCAACGGTTCCGGCGCAACCTACCACGGACAGGGATTTGCTGAACGCACCTGCTATGGCAGTGAAAATGCCGGCGGCGCTGGGCGCACCGGCACCTGCCGGATGATCGAAACCGGCGAACCGATGGAAATTAGCGGCACGGTTGCTGAAGTCTGCACAGCGGGTCAGGGCCTTAAAATCGATACCGGGGATGCGGTTGTTACGGTTTACGGCATCGGGCCGGTCCGATATTGGGCGGATGAAGGCGTGGCAAGGCCGACGACGGGTGAAGAGGTCGTCATTAATGCGGTTGAGGTGACCTTTAGCGATGGCAGCACCAAAATAATCGCCACTGATATGACCGTCAGCGGCGAAACCATTGACCTGCGTAATGAGGCCGGGCTTCCCCTGTGGCGGGGCGGCAACAGCCAGCGCGTTCAAAAACGCGACTGCCTTGAATAATCCTTGTAATTTTTCACCGGGTTAAACTATCTTGAACGTTATGGGGGCGTTAACAACCGAATCGGTTGTGGGAAAACTCCACCGATTGATCCTGGTCCTTCTGCTGATGACCAGTTTGTGCCTGATTCCGGGTGCAAACCGGTCATCAGCCGTTCAAATCGGGGCTGCGGTTTCCGGCGGGTATGACAGCAACGCGGTGCTTTCCGATAAGCCGATCTGTGGGCCAGCAGATATATCCATAAATGGGAGCTCTTTGCCATGGCCCGCTGGCAGGACAAAGATGCTTCTTCAACACTTGATACATACCAACAAACAGTGATCGAATGCGGCATATCCCGAAAATTTTAATACTCGCCACATGCTTTTTTGTCCTGGCTGCGCTTACCGCCTCTGCCATGGATGCCCTGCTGGGTGAAGTACTGTCCATTGACGCGGAGAACCGCCAAATGGTCGTATCCGTAGATCAAGGCGTTGATTCGGACGCCCCCCGGCGGATTGTTGTCTCCTACGACCGGCAGAGTCTGCCGGGCTTTGTGCAGCCCGGTGCGGTTGTGCGGGTATGGGGTGAATATGTGGATGAAAATCATAGTGAATTAAGGCTTCAAAGCGTTCGAAACGGCGAAGGCATTCATCACGGGCATGATTCCACGGGTGTGCGCTCCCGGCTGAAGCATGGCCATGGCGGGCGTGGCATGGGCATGGGAAGAAATCACGGCGGCGGGCGGCAGTAAGCGGATGGGAATCCAATCGAAACCCGAAACGCCTGAGACAGCGGAACGGCAGCAACCGGATCGGCGTCGGTTCCTGCGTTTTGCCCCGACGTGGCAGGCCAATCTGCTCGTGTTCGGCTGCCTCATCGGTATTGTGCTGGCCATGGTTTACTGGCAAATCCGGTCTTCGGAAAAGACCTTTGTCAACCATGTCCGGGATCATGCCCGGCTGCTTGCCAGCGTGATCAGGCTGCAGGCGGATACGGCGGTCATGTCCAAAAACGCCATTGAAGCCATCATGCAGACGTTTCTGGGGAATACGGCCCGGTTTGTGGATTACCTGGATACGATTGCGCCTTTTACACCGGATGAGCTGACGGCATTTGCCAATGAAAGCGGTTTGGCCGGCATTGCTATCGCAACGGCTGACAATCAGGTTACCCAAGGCCCCGGCGGATGGATGCCAGATCAAATCAAAGCAGAGCAGCCGGAACCGGATATGCTTTCCTACAAACCGGAAAGCGCGCTTTATTATCTCACGTTGCCCCGCCCGGAAGGCGGGCGGATTCTGGTTGGCTTTCAATCCGACCGTGTCAAACGCCTGAGGCGGGAGCTGAGCCTAAATACGCTGCTTGAAACCCTTTCTGCCATGCCGGAAATCGAATATGTGCGCTTGGCGGCGGCGGATAAAACGGCTGTGGGCACAGGCCATCCAGTTATCAATTTTACGCATCATAAAGATCGCCAGATTGCCGAGGCCCGCATGCCGTTTGAGGGTAAATATTTAGTGCTTGGCCTGGATGCTAACTTCTATTTTAACCGGGTCAATCAGCTCTGGACCCAGTTCTTTGTTATCGCCGGCATCCTGGCGCTGATCGGAATCGGGCTGTCATGGGGGCTTTACCGGTATCAGGCGGCTTATCTCAGACAGATCCGGAGATTTGAACGAAAGCTGGCAAAGGAACAGGAGGATGCGGCCCTGGGGCGGGCGACTGCGGCCATTGCCCATGAATTGAGAAATCCCTTAAACGCCATCAGTATGGGACTTCAGCGGTTAAGCAAAGAGACCGCAGGCCTGACAGCCGCCCAAACCGGGCTGATCGACGCACTGATGGCGTCTGTCAATCGGAGCAATAAGCTCATTCAGGACCTCAAGCATTTTGCCGGCCCCATCACCCCGGACAGGCAGGCGATAAATCCGGATGCGGTGATCTCATCGCAGATCACGCTCTATAAAGATGATGTTCACAAACGTGGCATATCAGTGGATTACAAGCCCGCATTTACCGGCACTGTCAAGGCGGATGCCGATCTTTTTGCCATTGCGTTTGAGAATCTGTTGAAAAATGCCGTGGAAGCCCAGCCGAACGGGGGCTATATTAACATCCACCTTGACCGGGAATCCGATGATGTCGTGGTGACCATGGAAAATGCCGGGCTGGCATTTGATAATGGCGAGCTTGCAAATATGCTTGCCCCCTATGTCACCACCAAGACCCATGGCTCCGGTCTCGGCCTTGCCATGGTTGATCGTATCGCCAGGGCTCACGGGGGATCGCTGGAGCTGAACTCACCGCGGCCGGGGGAGATCAGTATCCGGTTGATTTTTCCGCTGCAGGGAAGCGTCTAATCTAATCCTTAAAAATTGTCATCTGATTGATTGAATATGAATATTTTAGTGGTTGATGATGAAAAGCTGCAGGCAGATCTGCTAAGTGGATTCCTGGAGAATCATGATTACAATGTGGTCGTCGCCCAAAGCGGCGAGACCGCGCTTCAGGCATTTGCCGAATACCCGTTTCAGCTGGTCCTGCTTGACCAGCGAATGCCGGATATTTCCGGCGATCAGGTGCTGGACCGGATGAAGCAGATCAATCCAGCGATCCGCAGTATTATGATCACTGCTTACGGAGACGTATCCACAGCCGTGCGGGTCATGAAACTGGGCGCCGATGACTTCCTGGAAAAACCGATTGATTTGGCCGCCCTGCTCGATAAAATCCAGCGAATTGAAAATTCAATCCTGATAGCCGAAGAGTCGGCGGCAATCAGCCAGGCCGTGGCGGAATCGCCGCTTCCGATCAATATTGTCGGCCAGAGCCCGGCCATGCAAACCGTATTGTCGATGATCCGGCGGCTTGCCCCCACGGAATGGGCGGTGTTGATTCGGGGCGAGACCGGCACCGGCAAAGAACTGATCGCCCGCTTGATTCATCTGTTAAGCCCGAGAAGCCAGAAGCCTTTTGTCGAGGTCAACTGCGCGGCCATTCCGGAGAACCTGTTTGAATCCGAACTCTTCGGCCATATGAAAGGCGCGTTTACGGGTGCTACTGCCAACCGTCAGGGCAGATTTGAACTGGCGAACAGGGGCAGCCTTTTTCTTGATGAAGTCGGCGAGCTGCCTCTAAGCCTGCAGGCCAAGCTGCTGCGGGCGCTTCAGGAAAACCAGGTGACGCGGGTAGGCGGGGAGGGGCCGATTCAAGTGGATGTCCGGATTCTGGCTGCTACCAATCGACCGCTGAAAGAATTGGTTGAAAAGGGGCGCTTCAGGGAAGACCTCTACTATCGCCTCAATGTCCTGGATATCGACATCCCGCCGTTAAGGGAGCGAAAACAAGATATCCCGGCCTTGGTCTCGCATTTTCTCAAAAAATACGGTACCGGCAAGGAAAAATTCAGTCCTGAGGCAGAGTCCACCCTCATGAAATACGCCTTTCCCGGCAATGTAAGGGAACTTGAGCACATTGTGCAGCGGATGCTGGCACTTTCCCGGCGCCACAACCTCTCCGCCCATGACCTGCCCGAGGAGGTACGTTTTCACCAGGCAGTGGAAACCGGTACGCTGGCCCGCCGCCTGGAGGCGGTGGAGAAGGAAATGCTTCTAACCGCTCTTGAAAGAAATGACTGGGTGCAGACAAGGGCTGCCCGCTCACTGGGCATCAGTGAGCGGGTGCTGCGTTACAAGATAAAGAAATACCACTTAAAGGAGAAATAGCTTTTTTCACCTTGACAAGTTTTTCTTTGTTTAATACTTGCGCTTCATCCAGCCCGTTTTTTTATCCACAACCAGCGTTTCCACCAGAGAGCCGTCCTTTGTCACGATTTCGCCCACGTAGCTATCATCCTCTTCAGTTACTTCGCCGATTTTCAGGTTGGGATTGCCGGCCACATAATTGTTCATAAGCGTTTTGGCTTCCTCTTTTTTAATGGGCGCCATTTGCTTGCTTTTTCCCCGGGGGCATTCACCCCGGCTCCAGCCATGGTTCATGCCACGGCCCCGAGGCTTCATCTGCCGGTCGCCCATCATGCCTTGGCCCATTTCAGTGCCTCTTTGAGATCCGCACCACGGGCAGAACCATTCCATTTGCTGCTCTGAGGAATGTCTCTGCTGCATTTCACTTTGTTCAGGCATCTGCTTGGCTTCGCCCTGCTGATGCATCTCTGCCATGCCGAGTCCGGCTCCTGCCAGGACAAAAATTAATGTAATAATAAGAGTCAAGGTTCGTTTCATTTTGGACCTCCTTTTTGAGTTGGTGAATCTATTTTCCCATCATGCCGCCGCCGTGCATCATGCAGCCTTTCATCATGCCGCCGTGCTGCATCATCATATCTTTCATCTGTTCGATCTGTTTATCGGTGAGCACAGCCTTCATCTTTTTTGCCGTTTCATAGGCGGCAACCTTCATATCGATTTTGATGCCGGCGCAAGTCGACATTTGATTTTTTACTTTATCGGCGGCTGCCTCCTTTTCCAGCAGGCTTTTCATTTTCATTTTCTCCTTGGTCAGGTTGGCATCAAAATCCACCTGCTGTTTTTTAAAATCCGTCTGCAAGTCGATCAGTTTTACCGTCTGGTCTTGGCTAAGGGATAGTTGGTCCTGCGTGGCCGGCAGCATTTGAACCATCATCATGTATTTTTTCATGGGTTTTTGCATCATCATACCGTGATGTTTCATGCCCGTTTTCCCTTTTTTCATGCCTTGCATGCCGCTGGGCTTCTTATCGCCCTTCATCATGTCCTGGTGCTGCTCCGTCTGCTGGTCATTGCCTTGGTGCATTTGAGCATTGGCGGTAAAACCCGCCACCAGACCGGTAAGAAAAAAGATCGCAGTGACAAGAATCGCAAATCGTTTCATGATTAAACTCTCCTTTACATTTTGTTCGGTTTTTTGTCTTGTTTGTGAAGCTTTTCGAGGATGGCGTTTGATAGTGCCACATTGTATGACTAAAATATAATCGCTAAGAGACGTTGTGCAAACTAAACATCTGTCTGGCCGTTTGAGGTTTGGAAAAACCAGGGACTGTCTGCGTATGGGTGCCTTCACAGGCATGGTCTGCCCATTTGGGCGGCGCCAAAGTTTACCTTGGCATGAAGTATACCTCTTACATGGTATGGCCGGTTTGAGGGGGAAGGGAGCCGGTAACCGCTTTAAATTCGGTATCGGATTGCCGCTTATGAGGAGGAGGCCTCTCCTTTTTTAATTTTTTTTGATGTGGATTCTGCCGATTTGGCCTTGCCGCCGGTTGTCTTTTTCGCTTCCGTTTTTTTTGCTTCCGTTTTTTGCGTTGGTGTCTTTTTGGACGCGGCTTTTTGAGTCCTGGCTTTCGCGAGGGATGCCTTTTTCGGTTTTTCAGCCGGCTTGTCTTCGGCGGCTTTGTTCGTTTCCATTCCCATTTTGGCCCGGGCTTCCAGGGCGAGTTCCTTTACTTTCTGGATATCCTCATCGGTGTATACGCCCTTGTGTCCCGAGATGGCTGCCAGTTTCATGCCGTGCTTCAAACCCAGCTTGTAGATTTCCTTGACCTTTTCCCATTCGATCTCCCGGCCCACCGTAAATACTTCAAACCGTCCCTCAAGTGCCAGGACAATGGTTTCGGCCAGGCAGGCATAAGCCACCTTGTCAGGCAGCCCGATGTTTTTCATCTTGATGTTTCCGCCCGGCAGCTCGATTTCACCGGATTCGATAACCAGGACATCCGGGCGCTTGGCCACATCTTCGGGGGACAGATCCAGGGGGCGGGCCACGTCCGTAATAACGCATCCCGGCTTGACTTTGGTGATATCCAGCACTTTTTTGCCGGCGCCTGACGTGGTGGTAACAATCATGTCCATGTCATGGACATGCTGTTCAGCATAGGTCGAAAGCGTTATCTTGCAATCCGGCATTTCATCCTGGATCGATTCCTTGAGCGCCAGGAGTTTGGCCGTATTGCGGCCCACCAGCGTCAAGTCGTTGACCACCAGGGCCAGCAGGCGGGAGCACACCGCCCCGATGGAACCGGTCGCCCCCATGACCATGGCTTTGGCATTCAGCAATTTCCCTTTTTCTATCTTTATCAGCCCCATGCGCCGGACCGCGTCTGCCGCCGCCCAAAGCGCGCCCGAGGCGCTGTAGCTGTTCCCCGTTGTTATGGGGATTTCAGCTTTTCGGGAGACAGTTAACCCGGCATCCCCAACCACCTTGGTAAAGGCGCCAAGCCCCATGATCTGGGCGCCCAATCGTTTGGCCATTCTTGCCGCCTGCAAAAGCCGTTTGTAAGTAAATTCCGGGGAATGGGCCAGCATCTGCTTCGGGGTGCCGCCTACACTGATCAGCCACCCTTCGGCCTCGATGCCCTGGGGGGATTTGACGCCTTCGATTTTTGAATAAACAAACGGCGGGGAATAGGCCATCACTTTCTCGAGGGTGTCGGCAAACCCGGGAAGCTTGGTGAACATGCCAACCGTCTTATCCTTTCTAAAGTCATCCTGGGACAGGGGATGTATCACAAACGCAAACCGGTTGACCCGCCGCTTTTCTCCCTGGGGATAGACAATCCGGGGCTCCAGGTACTGTTCACTGATGATCTCCATGAGTTCATCATTGGTGATTTCAGCCTTGGGTTTCTCCAGGGCCGCTATGATCATGGCTTCCAGAACATTTGTACCCACAACTCTTTCAAGTATTTTCGGGGTATTGTCAATAATCATGTCTACCCCGCGCTGTTTGAGAAATTCAACCCGATCGTCATAGACGGTGGAAGAAATCACCGTCTTGCCCCCAAGCTCTTCGAGGCCGGCAACCCCCATGTAGCGATAGAATTCCTGGTAAGGCACCATGATCATGGAGTTTTTCTGCATGGCTTTTCGCAGAAGGTATTCATTCAATTTTTTTATCGGAACGGTTGAGGTGGCCAGGCGCTTGCCCGGCACGTATTGGAGCACTTCATGCACGCCGCTGGCATACAGCTCCACATCCTTTAGCGAATTTAAGAATTTCGGTATGCCATGCTCCAGCAACGGGTCGGCAAAGATGAGGTTGTCGGTAAATTCGGAGAGTATGCTGGCCAGGTTGTAGTTAACAAGCCCGGAAAGCACTATCACCCGGGCATTGGTAAAGAGTTCGTTCATCTTATACTGCAGGTGCCGGATGGACCATTCAAAAGAGACTTTTCGGAATGCATCGCCGGTGGTTATCGGCGTTGACATCCGGGCGCTCATTTTCGCTATCCATTTATGCTGTTTGGTATTTAACCGGGGCGGCCCTACAGTATAGGGAAATCGTATGCTGCCGATCCCAATGGCATCGGCTCTTTCATCCCAATATTTCAGAAGGGATTCAGCCTTGCTGTAATCGCCATCTGTTCCCACCCGTTTGACAAAAAAATCCTGGCCCAGGAACTCGGTTTCAAACTCATAATTGACCCGGCTTTCCCCCAAGCTGATACAGATGACGCGCTTCATAGTGGCAACCTCTCAATATTTTTTGGGTCCGGAAAAATGTCTCGCCTATTTTAGAGATATACCACAATGCTGCATCAAGCTCATCGACTTTTTTTTAAACCGATTATTTGAGGTATTTTAAAAGATAGGGTAAACCATTCCACCTCCGGCATCACCCGAATATTAATCCTTGCCGCCTGCCGATGCTCCCCTGACCCAAATCACGGCCCCTCGTTCAGGGATACTGTCAAATCGGGTATAAAAACGGGCTTCGTCATGGGCCTTATGCCGGGTGAGTACACGGGGTGTATACTTTACGGATTGCTCGGCGATGATTTTTCCATCAAGTCCTGTTTTCGGGCGTTCTGAAACAGGGGTATCCAACCCTTCCGCAGGGAATCCGGTGAAAATCATCCGGCAAGCTTAAGTATCGATTTGAAATTATAAATTAACACTTTATGTTAATATGGGTTAACACTTGTTAGCACTTATTAACAACAAGGCGGGCGATTTAACATGGACATTGGAAAATACTGGAAAACAATCATAGACACCTTAAGAGACGGGGTATTGGTGGTGGATACCCAGGGTCGTATTGTTTCGGCCAACCCTGCGGCTGAACGGATTACTGGATATGCCGTGAATGAACTGGAAAATCGCAGCTGCCGGATTTTAAACTGTACGGGCTGCAAGATATTCGGCGAGGGCCCGGCAGAAAAATGGTGCAAGCTGTTTGCAGTGGGCGGGATTCAGGATAAAAAATGCATGATTACCCACAAAAACAGGCGTAGCGTCCACATTGTCAAAAGCGCTTCGGTTTTAAAGGACAGCAACGGAGAAACCATCGGCGCCGTGGAGACGCTCACCGACATGTCCGAGGTTATCCGGCAGCAGCAGGAGATCCGTTCATTAAGACAGGCCTTCCAATTGGATGAGGGGTATCATGGCATTTTCGGCAAGTCCCGGGCCATGCAGAACCTTTTTGAGCTGATTGAAAATGTCTCCCAATCCGATGCGCCGGTCATGATCCAGGGCGAGTCAGGTACCGGCAAGGAAATGGTGGCAAGGGCCCTGCACGATGCCAGCCCCAGAAAAGATAAGCCGTTTATCAAGATCAACTGCGCAGCTTTGAATGAAAGTCTGCTTGAAAGCGAGCTTTTCGGACATGTTAAGGGCGCGTTTACGGGCGCGGACCGAAACCGGATCGGCCGGTTTGAAGCCGCTGACGAAGGCTCGATTTTTCTTGATGAAATCGGGGATATTCCGCCGGCAACGCAGGTGAAACTGCTAAGAGTACTTGAGGAAAAACAAATCGAGAAAGTCGGGGACCACAAGCCGATTCCCGTAAACGTCCGGATTATTACAGCCACCAACAAGGATCTGGAAACTCTGGTCAGAAACGGGAATTTCCGGGAAGATCTTTATTTCCGGATTAACGTATTTCCCTTGAACTGTCCGCCGCTTGCCAATCGGCGGGAGGATATTCCAGGCATTGTCCAGCATTTTATCCAGGCCAATTCAATGGCTTCGGGCAAAAAGATTCTGGGTGTGACCCCGGAGGCCATGGACAAGCTGATGGCCTACGACTGGCCGGGCAATGTGCGGGAATTGCGAAATACCATAGAATATGCATTCGTCTTGTGCTCAGGCGGCGGCATCGGCGTGGAGCATCTGCCCTCCAGAGTCCAGAGCGGTGAAGGATCTTCGGCGCTGGTTATAGAGGCGGGAGGCTCGCCCCCGGGTCCCCGTCAGCAGCTGCTTGATGCGCTGCAGCAGACAGGCTGGAACCAGACCGAAGCCGCCAGGCTGTTGGGGGTCAGCCGGGTCACGGTCTGGAAGCGAATGAAAAAATACGGGATTCGGCTTTCAAATCAATATACGCAAGGATCGGAATGAATGAAAAATACGGTGCTTGCAATGTGCGGGATAACAATCTTTCTGGCCGTGGTCGGCGTTATCCGGCAGGGACCGGGCATAATTATTCAGGCCTTAATGGCCGGGGGTGAGATGTTAATAGAGGTCGTGCCCTTATTAGTGGCGGCCTTTATACTTGCGGGAATGGTTCAGGTGCTGGTCTCCAGGGAGACCATAAGGAAATGGCTGGGAAAAGATTCGGGCATGAAAGGGATAATGCTCGGCGGTATTGCCGGCGCGCTGGTCCCCGGGGGACCGTATGTGTTTTATCCGATCGCCGCCTCTTTTCTGCTATCCGGAGCTGAAATAGGCACGGTGGTGACTTTTGTGGTGGCCAAAAACCTGTGGAGTCTGAGCCGCCTGCCAATGGAGGTTGCTTTGCTGGGACCTGAGCTCACCTTTATCAGATTCATCGTAACCTTTATATTCCCGATTATCATCGGTGTTATCGCCAACACCTTTTTTAGTGGCTGCGTGGATAAAGTCAGGGACCAGATCCGGAATATACAAGGGGCGGGGGAAGAACCTTGATTGCCGCATTTATTATTTTAATTATTCTGGCTGCCGCAGCTTCCGCTTACGCATACAAAAAAGGCGACGGCTCCCATGTCCGGGGCTTTAGAATTGCCGGAAATACGTTTATCAATATTGCGCCCCTGCTTTTTATCGCGTTTATACTGGCCGGATTTATGCAGGTGGTTATCCCGCCGGAGTTGATCAAAAGCTGGCTGGGGGAAGAAGCCGGTTTGAAGGGGATTTTTATCGGAAGCATTGGGGGCGCTTTGGTCCCGGGAGGCCCTTATATCGCTTTTCCCATCATTGCCACCATATACAAGGCGGGCGCGGGGCTCGGCACCGCGGTTGCCTGCGTTACCGGCTGGGCTTTATGGGGGGTGATTACCACCATGTTTGAACTCGCTATCATCGGGCACCGCTTTACTCTGCTAAGGCTGGGCCTGGTTTTGATTTTTCCTCCCTGTGCCGGCATCTTGGCCAATATATTTTTCTGACAGCCTGATGGCTTATACCCAAAACCTAAAACTCCCAAAGTCCCTGGAAGAAATTACAAGGCGCTTACAAGTAAAAAAAAGGCGACCCCCGGGGGTCGGGGTCGCCTTAACGCGTTGATTTTATTGGTGCCGAGGGGCGGAATCGAACCACCGACACGGGGATTTTCAGTCA
>JBKHAE010000176.1:0-3559 GCA_046543065.1 Desulfobacterales bacterium
AAGAACCTGCGGATGCATTTATTCTTCCGAGCTCAATTCATCAATAATTGCGTCAATTTTTTCCGGGGTCAAAAATCCGTAGACCCGTTTATTTACCATCATGGCCGGGGCCCGGTCGCAGTAACCCAGACAGCAGGCCGGCAGCAGGGTAAACCGGCCGTCCGGCGTGGTTTCCCCCATTTCAATGCCAAGCTTTTGGCACAGATAGTCGCGCAGGGGAATATAGCCTTCCATCCAGCAGACCACGCTGTCGCAGATGTGGATGACATATCTGCCCACAGGCTCCCGGTAAATATAGTTATAGAAGGTGGCCAGCTCTTCGATTTCGAGCGGCGTCATGTCAAGCATTCCGGCGGCAATCGCCACCGCCTCGTCGCTTAAATAGCCGAAGGCCGCCTGGCAGGCCATCATCACGTCAACCACCAGTTCCTTCGGGTGCTCAGCCTCGGCAATCCGGCGTTCGAGTTCGGTTTTGACAGCGCTTGGCAGCATTTTCAGCCTCACCTATCCAGATCCGGCAGCGTATAGTCCGTTGTTCCCAGAACCGAAATCAGGTCCGCGATGGTTTCCCCTTTGGACATGATCGGAAACACCTGCACGTTGGTAAAGCTGGGCCCCCGAATCCGCATACGGTAGGCCGCGCCCAGGCCGTCGCTCACCACGTAATAGCCCTGCTCCCCGCGGGGGATTTCACAGGCCATATAAGACTCGCCCCGCGGGATCTTGGGCCCGCGGGTGACATTGATGAAATGATGGATCAGGCTTTCAATGTCTTGTAACATGTCTTTTCTTTTGGGCACGCTGTAGCGATAATCATCGGTCACATACCGGCCGTCCGGCATATGATCGATCACCTGCCGGATAATGCGCACACTCTGGCGCATCTCCTCGATCCGAAGCCGGTAGCGCGCGTGGCCGTCGCCTTCCGTATCCGTGGGCACCTCAAAGTCAAACTGACCGTACGCCGAATACGGCATCTTTTTCCGCAGATCCCAGTCCACCCCTGTGGCCCGAAGGTTCGGGCCGGTTACCCCCCAGTCAATGGCATCTTTCCGGGAAAGCCGCCCGATACCCTTTAAACGGGCCTTAAAAATGGGGTTTTTGATGGTCAATGCCTCGTAATCTTTGATCCGTTTAGGGAATTCCCTTAAAAATGCCTCGATCGGCTCCTTCCAGCCGGCGGGCATGTCCGCGGCCACGCCGCCGGGCCGGAACCAGGACGGATGCAGCCTGGCGCCGGAGATCATCTCCACGATATCCAGTACCTTCTCCCGATCCCTAAAGGTATAAAAATTGGGGGTCATGGCGCCCAGGTCGTGGGCGCAGATGCCCAGAAACGCCAGATGGTTGCTGATGCGAAAGAGCTCGCTCATCAACACCCGGATATATTCCGCGCGTTCCGGCACTTTAATGCCCGCCAGCTGCTCAACCGCCATAACATACGGGAGGTTGTTGGCCGCGCCGGCCATGTAATCCACCCGGTCTGTGTAGGGAATAAACTGCAGCCAGGTCTGACGCTCCCCCAGCTTTTCAACAGACCGGTGATGATAGCCCACATCCAGGTCCAGGCCGGTGATGGTTTCACTTTCAAGTTTGACAATCAGCCGAAGCAGGCCGTGCGTAGCGGTGTGGTGAGGACCCAGATTCAGAATCAATGATTCCTCATCCGCATCCGGGTCAAAATACTCCTCCCCGCCCCTTGGCTGAAGTTCCCGGGCCTGCTTTTGCGTGTACGGCGGCATTTCATTGGCGCGGTCCGGGTGGGATTTGCGTAAGGGGTGCCCCTCCCAGTCCGGCGGCATGATAAGCCGCCGGAGATTGGGATGATCGGGGAAATTGATCCCGAACATGTCGTAAATTTCGCGCTCATACCAGTTGGCGGAAGGCCAAAGGCCGCTGATGCTCGGGGCATCCGGGTATTCGCCGGAAAGCGGCGCCTTGACCCGCATGCGGGTGGCCGGCTCAAAGGCGGTCAGATGGTAGACCAACGTAAAATCCGGATAATCCGCCCGGTTTCTCCTTGCGGATTCGTCTATGGCGGTATAATCCTCCAGCCGCTCGAATCGGGTCTGGGCCTCGTATTTGAGGAAGGAGAGGACGTCCTTGACGCGCTCCGGCACGGTGTGAATGGTCAGCATATCGGATGTGGCGTCCGCAGGCCTTACCGCATCGCCAAATCGATTCTTAAGGCCTGCCGACAAATCTTTTGCCGCCGGTCCGAGTTCTATGGAATTGGCCGGGGGCGTCCACATGAGATCTGAGCGGGAGTCAAAAAAATCCGGCGGCGTCACCGAGGTGCCGCGAATGGGGATGCCGTTCATCCCTGGCCCCCGGGTATCCCGGGACTTGGTCTGTCCATCCGCCAGCACCGGAGAGGTGCTTCCCTGCGTGCCGCCGGCTGCATGAAAATTCGGGCGGGTGGGCTGCTCGCCCTTAATCTTCTTTTGAAGCTCCACCAGCCCGGCCAACACGGCTTCGGGCCGCGGCGGGCAGCCCGGGATATAGACATCCACGGGCAGGATCTGGTTAACGCCCTGCACCACACTGTAAACATCGTACATGCCGCCCGTGTTTGAGCAGGAGCCCATGGAAATCACCCATTTGGGCTCGGCCATCTGCTCATAGAGGCGAAGAACCACCGGCGCGATCTTTTTAAAAACCGTGCCGGAAACGATCATCAAATCCGCCTGCCGGGGCGAGAGCCGCAGGACTTCTGCACCGAACCGGGCGATATCATAGCGGGGGGTGAGGACCGTGGCCTCTTCCACAAAACAGCAGGAGAGGCCGAAATACATGGGCCAGAGGCTGTTGGCATGGGCCCAGTTAATCACCGGATTTAAAAGCTTTGGAAAAAACCCTACCTGATCCGCGTTTTTCCGTGCCAATCAAGGCCTCCTTTACGCCAGACGTAGATCAATCCGAGGATGAGGACAAAGATAAAAAAGGCCATTTGAAACCAGCCCTTCCACCCCAGTGACTTGCAGACCACCGCCCAGGAGAAGATAAACGCCCCTTCGACATCAAAGAGTAGAAAAAAAATGGCCACCAGAAAGAACGGGACCGGATAGCGCAGCCGGGCGGTGCCCGTGGGGATGATGCCGCTCTCATAGGGACGCTGTTTATCGGGATTTCGCTTCTTCTCCCCCAGCCAGCGGGTCAATAGAAGCATCACCGCCATCAACACAAGAATGGCTGCGATGAAGCTAACCAGGCTGAAAACGCCCGGCACCCATGGCGAGACAATATGCTCGGTAATGACAGGATCCATAATCTATATTTGGCTCATACTGATAAATTTAAAGCCTGTGGAAATTGAAAACCTATAACCACCAATGGATAGCCGGGAATGTCCGGTTCTAGTTCCTGTTATTATTTGTTTTAATCAGTATAAGCACAGGAGGCAGATATTGCAAAAAATCTCCGGGGGGAGACCGGGCGGGTTGGGATTAAGGAAAAGAAGAGGAAGAGTAAGAGTAAGAGTAAGAGTAAGACGGGTTTTATTGAGGCGTGTTAGCAAGTTGCGGTGCCTCTTTCAAAACCCGGTTTTTAAGCGCGTCAA
>JBKHAE010000065.1:0-18954 GCA_046543065.1 Desulfobacterales bacterium
GCCCATTTAACTGCAGCTTCTGCTCACTTACGGAAACCGCGGGGATTTTCACAGAAAATATCGAATTCCCCATCGAAGAGGTGCTGGACTGGGCGAAAATCGGTGAAGAAAATCAGGCCGATGCCCTGAACATTATGACCACCGGCACCTATCCATTTAAAAAGCTGCTCCAAGTCGGCCGAATGTTGAAAGACACGGTATATGTCCCCCTGGTGGCCAATACCCGGGATATCACGCACAAGGAAGGCGAACAGCTCCTGGATGCCGGCTTTGTCGGTGCCTATCATGCCGTTCGTCTGGGTGAAGGCAAGGACACGCCGTTTATTGTCAGAAAACGGATACAGACCATCCAGGTGTTAAAAGATGTGGGGCTTTGCTGGATGAACTGCGTGGAGCCGGTGGGCCCTGAGCATGATATTGAGGAAATCGTGGATCTGATGTTTCTCGCCCGAAAGCATGGGGCCACCTACAGCGGCGTGATGCGGCGGATTAATTTTCCCGGCTCCCCCATGGAAAAATACGGCATGATCACCGAGCTTGAGATGGCGCGGATGGTGGCGGTCAGCCGGCTGGTTATGGGCGATGTGCCCAAGGCCCACTGCACGCATGAGCCGCATACCGCATCCCTGATGGCCGGGGCTAACCTATTTTTCCCGGAAGTGGGATCCAATCCCCGGGACGGGGCTTCCCAGGTAGAGGGAGGACGCGGCAAATCTATTTTGATGACGCAGCAGATTCACCGGGAGATGGGAATGGATCCCATGCGGCCGTCCAATTGTTTTGGAAGCATCGGACACTCCGGGGAAACCGCTCTATAAATCGGGCTGAATGGGGGAGTTTGGCTATGCGGGTTTTTTTCAAATGCGGAATTCTGATCGCGCTCTTTTTTCCGCTGATCCTGATGTCTGCGACTGACGGGTATTCGGAGAATTTAAATGTCGGCACCTGGAAGACCGCCCAAACCATCCAGCCATTTTGTTACAATAAATTTCTTACGGGTACTCGGGTGCGCGTTTATCCGTTTACCAATCCGGCAGACCAAAAGACCGCGCTTCTGGCCGGAAGCCTGGATATGTGCGGGACCACCCTGGCCCATGCCATTCATTCGGCTGCCATGAATCAACCGGTTGTCCTGGTAGCGGCCCTGTGCAACAAATGTTCGGCCTTGGTGGTGAAAAAGGATGCGGGCATCGAAACTGTAAAGGAGCTAAAAGGCCGTAAAATCGGCTACGTGCCCGGCACCATGCATGAGATTCTGCTGCGGGAGATGCTGGCGCGAAACGGGCTTTCGCCGAGAAAGGATGTCAAGCTCATGCGGGTGGATTTCTTCGATATGGGGCTTGCTCTGGCCGGGGGCAGTATTGACGGGTTTTTATCAGGCGAGCCATTTCCGACCCTGGCGGTTGAAAAGGGCTACGGCAAGATTCTTTCTTATCCGTATTACGGAGAATCCATCGGTACGATTAATGCCGGCATGCTGGTGACCCGAACATTTCTTAAAAATCATCCAGAGAAGGTATATGAGTTAGTCAAAGCCCACGCCCTGGCCAGCCGGCACCTGACTAACCATCCGGATAAATGGCTTGCCCGGGCCGCAGACTTTGGGACGGAAAAATCAATCCTGGAAAAGGCGGCGCCTAACATGGAGCTTGCCTGGGATATGGATGCGGATTATATCCGTCGGACAAAAGCGTTGGGGAAGCGCATGGCCGAGCTTGGCATGATACAGCAGCAGCCGGATTATGAACAGCTGTTTGATCGGTCATTTGTCAAGCGTGTAAAGGCGGAGATTTCGTCCAATGAATAACCGAGAAAAAAGCGTTCTTGCCCTAAACCGCCTGCTGCCGTGGATTATTCCCATACTTTTTGTTATCGGCTGGCTGATAATTTCCGAAATAAGGCTGCTGCCGGCTTATCTGCTGCCGCATCCATTAGAAATCATAGATTGCGGGTATGCCTATATCTTCGGCTCCCCCGGGGACGGGATGTATGCGGGCCGTTTTTTGTCCGATGCGGGTTCAAGCCTGGTACGGGTGGCCGTGGGGTTTGCCGTGGCTGCGGCGCTGGGCATACCGCTCGGGGTGATGTCCGGCCGGCTGCCGGTGGTGGACCGCCTGCTCAGCACTTCGATTAACGGCATCCGGGCGGTGCCGGGAATCAGCTGGCTGCCCCTGGCGCTGATATGGTTTGGCATCGGGTTTAAAACCACGGTATTTCTCGTGGCCCTGGCGGCCTTTTTTCCCATATACATCAATTCCGCCAGCGGAGTTAAACAGGTTAATCCCGTTCTCCTGGAGGCCGGCGCCATGATGGGGGTACGCCGCCTGCGGGGCACCTTTGCCATCCTGATTCCATGCGCCATGCCTTATATTATTTCGGGCTTGCGATTGGGGCTGGGCATCTCCTGGGCCTATCTGGTGCTGGGTGAACTTACGGGCGTGACCGACGGCCTGGGTGCGGTGATCATGGACGCCCGCATGGTGGGGCGCATCGATGTGATCATTGTCGGGATCATTATTATCGCGGTGATCGGCCGGCTGTCGGATCAGCTGCTCAATGCCTTCATGAAATTCTTTCTTAAAAGCGCCCGGAGATCCGCGTGAAAGCCAATTTTAAGGTCATATCCCCGTATCGCGCATCAGCCGGAAGCGGGCCAATTTTAGAAATCAGTGAAGTGGGGCAGGTCTTTGGGGCTACTCACTCCTTTTTAACCGTGTTAGAGGATATCTCCTTTGATGTGCCGCCCGGGGAGATGCTTTGTATTCTGGGGCCCAGCGGCTGCGGCAAAACCACGCTTCTAAAAATTTTAGCCGGATTCCTTCAGCCAAGCCAGGGGCGCGTGCGCCTGCATGGAAAAGCCATTGCCGGTCCGGGGCCGGAGCGCTGCGTGGTTTTTCAGGAGGACGCCCTGTTTCCATGGCTCACTGTGGCTGAAAACATGGCGTTTGGATTAAAAGTAAAAGGGATCGCCCGGCGCAAGCGCCAGGCGATGGTGGAGCGGTATCTTTCTCTGGTGGGACTTTCGCCATTTCGCGATTACTTGCCCCGCGAAATCTCGGGCGGCATGAAACAGCGGGTGGCCCTGGCCCGGGTGTTGATCCTGGAGCCGGAGATTCTTTTAATGGATGAGCCGTTCGCCGCCCTGGATGCCCAGACCCGGGAGGAAATGCAGCAGTTGCTGCTGCGCCTTTGGAAGCGCTTTGCGCATACCATCGTATTCGTCACCCACGATGTCCGGGAGGCGGTCACGCTCGCCGACCGGGTCATGGTGATGGATAAGAATCCGGGAAGGATAAGAAAAGCAGTGGATATTGATCTGCTGCGGCCGCGAAATCCGGATGACCATCGCTTTAACCGGCGATGCACAGCCCTCCACGATTTGCTGCGCGGATAGGAAGGTCCGTCCGTCGTAAGTATTTTAACCTAATTTTAGGTTTAATATTCCGGAACCGGATGCGCCCGGCCGCCGGCATGGATATAGAATTGGCCAGCTTTTTCATCCAAAATATTGGAAAGCTTCATTAGTGCGCGCTCTGTGAATTTGATGGTCTCCTCGCCTTCCTTTAAATACAGGCCGTCGCTTTGGGTATATAACTGGCGGGGATTTAGAGAAAGTTTGCGGCCGGTATTCAGGACAAGGGTGATTTCCGGAGCCGGATCCGAGGTTTCAAAAATAACGTCAAACACAAAAAGGGCCGTATCTTCATAGGGGAAATAGACCTTTTCATATATGCCTTCATCCTTCTGCTGATACAGGAAATAGCCGTTTTGATCCCTTGAAATGGCGGCATGAAAATGGTCGACGATTTTTTTCTTTCGAAACCGGCCGCCGGCATTCCGCCAGTAGCCCCGGCTGTCCAGCCAGAAAACGGCATCCTCCTTGGGGATGATGATTTCTTTAATTTCCTTCGCTTCTTTGTCTTGTGAGAAGTGTCGTTCAGGGTCGGGATTCATTGGCAACACATGGAATTGTTCAGCATCCATCGGGAAATGTCTGACAGTTAAACCTACCCCCGGTGCGGGGGTAGGTCCATCACAAAAGGAGGATCTGTTAGGCTCGCTTAAAAAGTGCCCAGCGGCCGTTTAAAAGTATAGAAGAACGGTTTTTTGACCAGTTCCTTAAATGAATGTTCAAAATTGCCGCCCAATGCGGAGAAAGGGCTGGATATAATAAAAGTGGCCGTCCCTAATATGGTGGATGCAAGCCCAACCGGCCGGGCCGCCGCGATATCGGCGGTCATATATCCGGAACTGACGGTTGCCGGGTCATGAGCCTCCTGCCCAAAGGCAGTTGCGCCGCCTGCCAGGAGCATAACTGAAAAAACAACCGTCATCACCATAACTTTTTTGCCCTGTATCATGCCTTCCTCCTTTTCACGGTATTTGATGAAAAAATGTTTGCTGCATGCAATCAAACAGCTAATCCATGTATATTATTATGCTTTTTTTTTGCCGTATGTCAATACGCAAAATCGGTGCGCCTCTTGAATTGCCAGTCAGGGGGGATTATGCCGGAAATAAAAAACCATATAATCCTTCGGTTTATTCCCCCCAGTAAAGTGCCGGATTGATTTCATACCAGGCCAGCCCCGAGGTAATGGGCCCCCGCGTGCACGGACTCATCATGCCAAGGAGCACGAACAGATCAACGGTTGCATGCAGATCAAGCGGCGGATCGATGCCCTGGTTCAGCGTGTCCAACAGTCCGCCTTCAACCTTATAGCTGACCGCGTGGCTTTTGAGCCGGTTAAAATAGCCCAAATATTCGTCCACTGAAGCCTCATCCATTTCCGCCATGGTTTGCCGGATGGCCTGAAACGGATCAAATGTGCCGGTACTTTCCGCCAAATTGAGGAGCTGTCTAATCACCCGGGGCATGATATAAAGCGCGCCGGCTTCAAGCCGGAGCATCCGGTCCTCCCAGGCCCCGCCGGGTCTTGAAGACTGGGGCACGATTAACCGCTCCTCGTAGGCCATCAGGATATAGTCATCTTTGAGTGAATCCGGAAGGTCAATATTTTCATAATAAATGGTATCGTTTGGGCTGAAACTGTGGAGCAGTCTTGCCAGATATCCGGCTTCTTCATCGGAGAAGATCGGTTGAAGGGCAGTTTCAAGGTTTTTCAGGGCTTGTTCGGTCATCAATCCGCCTCCATTTAGGTTTAAGTTAATGCGTGCGCCGCCTATGCCAGTATCTTACAAACCCCATATTAAGAACTGTATGCCATGTAAACAAGGGATAATTTGGCCATTTTGCCAAAAGACAAGGGGGAAAAGGTTTATTCCCAATCACTTGACATATCTGCCGCCTTTCGTAATATTAGTGTAGATCTTAGCATGAGGGGCGTTTTTATTTTTTTACCCACCCAAGCCTTCGGAGGTATCCTATGGATAAAATTCTTCGCGTTAATATGGGATCTGAAAACGGTCCGGCCTATCAGGTGGAAGCTATGGGCGATTATGCCGGCCTTGGCGGCCGGGGCCTGACTTCAGCCATTATTTCATCTGAAGTCCCGCCCCTATGCCACCCCCTGGGGGAGAATAATAAGCTGGTGATCGCCCCGGGAATGCTGAGCGGCACCACCGCGGCCATGTCCGGCCGGCTCTCTGTGGGATGTAAAAGTCCGCTGACCGGGGGGATAAAGGAATCCAATTCCGGCGGCCAGGCCGCCCAGGTACTGGCCCGTCTCGGATACGCCGCCATTGTCCTTGAAGGAAAGCCTAAAGACGATACCTTGTACAAACTTGTGATAAACAGCAAGGGTGTCGCGATTGAACCGGACAGCAGCCTGCAAATGCTTGGCAACTATGATCTGGTTGATAAACTGAAAGACGCTTACGGGGACAAGATTACCTGCATTTCCATCGGCCAGGCCGGAGAGATGAAGCTTTCCGCCGCCTCAATGGCTATCACCGATATGGAACTGCGCCCCTCCCGACATGCCGGCCGCGGCGGCGTTGGCGCGGTGATGGGTGCCAAACGGGTGAAGGCCATCGTGCTTGATGACAGCGGCATGAAAATGCGCACACCCGCTGATCCGGATGCTTTCAAGGCGGCAAATAAAAAATTTGTCCAGGGCCTGAGAGAGCATTCTGTGACCGGCGAAGGGCTTCCGGCATACGGCACCAATGTCTTAACCAATGTGGTCAATGAGGCGGGCGCCTATCCCACGCATAATTTTACATGGGGCCGGTTTGAGAACTGCACCCGCATCAGCGGTGAGACCCAGGCGGAGACAGAGAACAGC
This sequence comes from Desulfobacterales bacterium, assembly GCA_046543065.1. Lineage (GTDB taxonomy): Bacteria > Desulfobacterota > Desulfobacteria > Desulfobacterales > Desulfosalsimonadaceae > M55B175. Next base: position 6,249 of record JBKHAE010000065.1, read on the forward strand.
CGGGGCGGCAGCGGCAGCGCCACCCATGGCTGTCACCGGGGCTGCGTGATCCGGTGTTCCGGCACGTATTATGACAAGGACGGGCATTACGTGACCAAGCAGCCGGAATATGAAACTGTCTGGGCCCATGGCGGCAACTGCGGAATTGATGATTTGGATGTCATTGCTCAGCTTGATCGGATGGATGATGATTTCGGTCTGGATACCATTGAGATGGGGGCCACAATCGGCGTGGCCATGGAAGCCGGCCTGGCTGAGTTCGGAGATGCGGAAGCGGCCATTCGCCTTGTGGGTGAAGTCGGCAAGGGAACACCCTTGGGGCGGATTCTTGGCAGCGGCGCGGCGCTTACCGGCAAGGTGTTCGGGGTCGAACGGGTACCGGTAGTAAAGAACCAGGCCATGCCCGCCTATGATCCCCGCGCGGTTCAGGGTGTTGGCGTGACCTATGCCACCAGCACCATGGGCGCAGACCACACCGCCGGTTATGCCGTGGCCACCAATCTTTTAAGTGTCGGCGGGTCGGTTGATCCATTAAAACCCGCCGGACAGGTGGAGTTATCACGGAATCTTCAGGTGGCCACGGCGGCTGTTGATGCCACCGGCATGTGCCTGTTTATCGCATTTGCCATCCTGGACCAGGAGGAGACCTTTCAGGCAATGATCGACATGATCAATGCATTCTATGGGATGAGCCTCACGGCTGAGGATGTAAGCGAACTCGGCAAAAAGATCCTTCGCATGGAGCGGGATTTTAACGAACGGGCCGGGTTTACGGCAAAAGACGACCGGCTGCCCGAATTTTTTAAAAAGGAGCCGTTTCCGCCTCACAACGTGACATTCGGGGTATCAGATGAAGACCTGGATTCGGTTTATAATTTCTAAATAACTTCACGGTATAGGGTATAGGGTGTAGGGTGTAGGGTTCTGATGGCAGTATGGGCTTAGCGTTTTTCCTGAAACCTGACACCTGAAACCTGATTAACTCCCGCTGAAAGCGCATTGTGACGGCTGAAAGCATTCCGGACATATGTCTTACGGTTGAAGCAACCCGGCTACCGGTTTTTCATGAAATTCTGGCTGCCGGGTTTCATGTTCCGGCACCGGCTGGGGTAAGCATCCGCAAGGTCTTAACAACTTATATCGGTTTGGACGCCCGGTATCTGGAAGCCAGGGTCCAGACAATTTTTTTAAACGGCCGGGTAGTGGATGACTTTGATCAGACGAAGATCAAGGCCGGGGATGTACTGGCCCTGTCATCAGCCATGCCGGGCCTGGTGGGGGCGGTTTTCCGCAAGGAGAGTCCGCTTTCCAAAATGCGTGGCCTGGCAATATCTGAGACTGAGACAGCTGCTGCTGAAACCGAAAACCCCGGGGGGATTATTCTGAAGCTGTTCAATCAGGTCGCCAGGAATTTGGGTCCGGATTTTCTGGCTGCCGGCATCCGGGTTTCCGCTGCATACCTCAGGCGGTTTCTGGTTGCCCATCCGGAGCTGGTTTTAAAAGGGGTCCGCGCAGGCGGAAAAGAACTGGAAGCAGAAGAATTGCCGGCGGTTTTAAATGTGTCGGCCGACGTGCGGGTGCGTATCCATTCAGCCTAGCCGCCGCCCACCGGCGGAAACAGGCCGACCCGATCTTCGTGGTTTAAGGGTTTGTCTTTGGCCGCATGCACACCGTTGACAAATATCAGTTTAACGGATTTTTCCGGAATGCTCAGATGATGGATGATTTCCGATACCGTGGCATTTTTTTTAAATTCGAGCCGGCAGGTCTTATCGGCTGCATCAGCGGGCAGAAATTTTGCCAGGGTGGCATATAAATGAACATTCACATACATTACGCGAATTCTTTCTCTTTCTCTATTTCAGCTTTTTATTTCTACATTATGCATTCTTTTCGTTTTAGAAAAGGTTAAAATGACGGACGAAAACCAAAAAGGTGTCATTCAATCAGAGATCCAGAGGCAATCCGAATTCATCATTACAGACGCCGGCTTGGAATTAAGCGTGCTGTTTGAGCAGCGGGCCATGGATTTGGCCGGCAAATACGGGTGCTATCTGCGAAAAATTCATGAACTCGCCATGACCCTGGAGATATTGCCGTATCGGTATCTGCGGAATCAGGGGAGCCTGAGCACGGGTGAGCAATTGAAGCTCTGTCAGGCTTGTGTGGCGGTGGTTGGCGTCGGCGGGCTGGGCGGTTATGCGGCGGATCTGTTTGCCCGCATGGGGATCGGGGCTTTAATTCTGATTGATCCGGATATATTTACGGAATCCAATTTGAACCGTCAGTGCTTTGCCGTTACTGAAACCCTGGATATGCCGAAAGTAAGCGCGGCGGCCCGCATGATTTATGACATAAACCCGGCGGTTGAGATCACCGGGTATAGTGAGACATTGACTTCCGAAAACGGTGCCGAATTGCTTAAAGGAGCGGCTGTGGCGGTGGATGCGCTGGATAACATTTCTAGCCGACTCTCGCTTCAGGCGGCTTGTGAAGCGCTTGGCATCCCTATGGTGCATGGGGCGATTGCCGGATTTGAGGGCCAGGTGTTGACCATTTGGCCCGGGGCAACCGGGCTTAAGAACTTGTATGAATCCAATTCGCCGGAAAGCCCGGCCCCGGAATCCGTGCTTGGCGTGCCGGCCGTTACCCCCTTGATGATCGCGGGGTTTCAGGTTATGGAAGTTATCAAGATCCTGTTAAACCGCGGCACGGTGTTAGCCGATACCATGCTCTATGCGGATCTGGAAGCTGCAAGCATTGAAAAGTTTCGATTCAATGGGCCGGAGAAATAGGGGTGTGCTTATCTCTTCGGAATGTAAGGTCTGGATCGAGCGTAAAAGTGACTTAATGATATAGTTTTGTTAAACATTTAATCTCTGCTGATTCGTACTCGTACTCGTAATCGTAATCGGTTTTTGATTTTTTTCGAGTACGAGCACGAGTACGAGAACCGTCCCGCTTGCACGGGACTTAGTACGATTAAGTTCCTTAAACACTGCACAGGAGGTAGCTATGATTCAAACACGTGTGACAGACATGCTGGGTATCGAATATCCGATCATCGGCGGGGCCATGATGTGGATATCCACCGCTGAATATGTCGCGGCCATGTCTGAGGCCGGGGGTATGGGGATTATTGCATCCGCTAATTATCCTTCTAAACAGTCATTTGATGCGGCTATCACTAAGATGAAGCAGGATACCGACAAGCCCTTTGCGGTCAATATCAATCTGTTTCCGGCCATGCGGCAGATCGACAATAACGAGTATATCGATGTGATGGCAGATCACGGCATTAAGATCGTGGAAACTTCGGGCCATAGTGCGCCGGAAGATCTGGTGGGTCGGTTTAAAGACCTCGGCATGACCTGGATGCATAAGTGCGTGGGGGTAAAGTATGCCCGAAAAGTCGAGGATATGGGCGCAGACATTGTGACCGTGGTGGGCTATGAGAACGGCGGGGCCACCGGCAACCTCGACATCGGCACGCTCGTTCTGGTGCCCACAGTCGTGGATGCGGTCAAGGTGCCGGTGATCGGCGGCGGCGGCGTATCCGACGGCCGGGGGCTGGCAGCGGTGCTTTCGCTGGGAGCGGAGGCGGCCATTATGGGCACCCGGCTTTTAATGACCAAGGAATCCCCCATCCATGATAAAATTAAGGAAGATCTGCTGAATGCCTGCGAGCTGGATACCATGCTCATTATGCGTTCGCTTAATGCCACGCACCGGGTACTGGCCAACAGGGCGTCCAAAAACTGCCTTGAACTTGAAAGCTGTAAAGCTGATTTCGAGGAGATTTATGATGTCATCAAAGGTGAGAACGCCAAAAAGATGTATGATGAAGGCGATATTGACGCCGGCATCCTGGCATGCGGCCAGGGCGTGGGCCTGGCCCGTGACATTCCCACCTTAAAAGAGCTGTTTGATCGGATTGCCAAGGATGCGGATGCGGTGCTCAGCCGATTGGCCGCATGATTAAAAGGAGCCGAATATGCGAAACGACTACACCCAGTGTGCCAAATGTGCCGGAAAAATCTGTTACCCTTTTGCCAGCGTGGATGATGAACTTCCCTCCTTTGACGAGGCCCCGGAATTCTGTCCCATGCGCCGGATGCCGGACATTATTAACGCAGCCAATACTCGGTATGAAAAGACCAGCATCCATGAATTTGCCCGCCTGGCCTCAATTCAGGAGGCTGAGTGTTATGAGTTGACCAATGAGGGGATTAAGACCCAAATTCCCCGGATTGAAGAAACCATCCAGTTTGCTCAAAAATGCCATTTCAAGCGGTTAGGCGTGGCCTTCTGTATCGGCTTAAGGGAAGAGGCCCGGCAGTTGGTATCCATATTTGAGAACAAGGGATTTGAAGTGGTTTCCGTTAACTGCAAAGTCGGCCGCACGCCCAAGGAGGCGATCGGCCTTAAGGGCGAGGAAAAAATCGGCGGGCCGGGCCTGATGGAGCCCATGTGCAATCCCATTGTCCAGGCCGCGGTCATGAATTCCGAGGATGTGGATCTAGCGGTTATGCTCGGGCTTTGCGTGGGCCATGATACGCTGTTTATGAAATACTGCGATGTGCCGTCAACCGTCCTGGCAGTAAAAGATCGGGTGACCGGTCACAATCCGTTGGCCGCCCTGTATTTGTCCAAAAGCCCGTATTACAACCGGCTGCAGATGGTCGCCCAACCGCCGGATCACGGGGATTGGAAGAAAGTGGATATTACAGTCGAGGATTGATTTCCAGGGAACTGATCGTAATCAGTCCCGCGCGAGCGGGACGGTACTCGTACTCGTACTCGTACTCAGGGAATTTAAGGGCCGATTACGAGCACGAGTACGTGGCGGAGGCGCTTGAAGATTCAGTCGCCGTGGAAGTCTTCTCCCCGGTTCGGGCGGATTATCTGCCGCAGTCGCAAGATGAATGACAAAATGCCTATTTCGAGAACGCGGGCGATAGAATTTTTGGAAAACTGTCTTTTCCATGATTAATTTAATAAAAAACTGACCACAATTCAGATTCGTACAGGAGGTCCCTTATGCAGGTACTTGTACTCTATTATTCCAAAGGCGGAAACACGCGAAAGCTTGCCGAAGCCATAGCAGATGGCGTTAATGCCGTGGATGGGGTGGATGCGCTGCTCAAATCCACCAAGGACGCCACACAGGATGATTTTTTAAATGCAGACGGCGTAATTGCCGGCTCTCCGGTCTATTTCGGGGTGATGGCAGCGGATTTGAAGCGGGTCTTTGACGATTTTATCGGGACCCGGAAAAAAATGGAGGGAAAAGTGGGCGCCGCATTTGCCACATCCGGTGATCCCACAGGCGGCAAGGAAACCACCATGATGTCCATCATCCAGTGTTTAATGATTTACGGGATGATTATTGTCGGCGATCCCATGTCCGCCACCGGTCATTATGGTACGGCATGTGCGGGCGCTCCGGATTCGGATGCCATTGAAAACGGTAAAAAACTCGGTCAGCGGGTGGCCGAGGTCACCAGAAAACTGAGGGGATAATCCCCCCGAGGCTTTGAGGAGGAGAATTAAAATGAGGCGCATTATACCGATGATGATGGCTGCGGTAATGGTGTTGGGGCTGAGTGTCAGTGCGTTCGGCCATTGTGAAATCCCTTGCGGTATCTATGACGATCAGATGCGGATTGAACTGATCCGGGAGCACATCACCACCATTGAAAAATCCATGAAAACTATTCAGCACCTGCAAGGGGAGAAGGATCAAAACGCCAATCAGTTGATCCGGTGGGTGGTAAATAAAGAGGATCATGCCAACAAGCTCCAGGAAATTGTCAGCCAGTATTTCATGACCCAGCGCATCGGCCTGGATGCGGACAAGTACACGGAAAAGGTTTCCCTGCTGCATCATATGCTGATTTTTGCCATGAAGTGCAAGCAGACCACCGATCTGGATTATATTGAAAAACTAAGAAAGAGCATCGATCAGTTTGAATCCCTGTATTTTGACAAAGAAAAGAAAAAATAGCTGGACGGCGGGGCTTTGCTTTCGGTTTTGCCGGACCATTTTTTTGTGCTTTGTTTTGATAAGCGGCCTTTTACTGACGACGGTATGGGACCTGACAAGCATAGGGACTGAAGCCATGGGCGAGGACAGGCATCTTCAAGAGCGCGAACAGATGGTCCGAAAACAAATCCGGCAGCGGGGTATTGACGATGAGCAGGTGCTGAAAGCATTCCGCAAGGTCAAACGGCACTTGTTCGTGCCGGATAATTATCAGGACCTTGCCTATTCGGATCAGCCCCTGCCCATCGGCCACGACCAGACCATCTCCCAGCCCTATATCGTGGCCCTTATGACCGATGCCCTCAAGCTTAAGGAAACGGATCAGGTCCTTGAGGTCGGCACCGGCTCCGGATACCAGGCCGCTATTCTGGCGGAAATCTGCGGCAAGGTATATACCATTGAAATTATTCCTGAACTGGGTGACTCTGCCCGGCAGCTGCTAAATGACCTGGACTATAGCAATGTACATGTTAAAATTGGAGATGGCTATGAGGGCTGGGCTGCGCACGCGCCCTATGATGCCATTATCGTGACCTGCTCCCCCACCCATGTGCCCGGGCCGCTGAAAAAACAGCTGGCTGAGGGCGGCCGCATGATTATTCCGGTCGGCAAGAAATATGCCCAGGAACTCGTCCGGCTTCGGAAAAAAGAAGGCGAGCTGGTCGAGGAATCGGTGCTGCCGGTGCGGTTCGTGCCCATGGTGGATGACGGGGGCAAGCGGTATTAGACCGGCTGCAGTACGATTGCCGTCCGGGCGGGCAGGTAGAGACTCAGCACCTGTCGCTCGGCGGGTCCGTTTTCCGGGGTGAATGCATGATGGACCTGCCCGGGAGTCAGCCGGTTGTGACCGCCGAATTGTGGATCGTCCGTGTCAAGAATCATCCGGAATGAACCGGGTGGGCAATCAATCTGGTAATCTGTATAAGAGCTCGCGGGATGGTAGTTAAAGGCGAATAGCAGACCGTTTCGTTTAAACGCCAGAATTTTATTTTCATTGTGCTCATGCAGGCGTTCGGCGGCCGGGGTGTCAAGCAGGCCGTTTTCTTTTGCCATCCAGATCATCGCCCGATCAAACTGGCCCAGTTGATGATACTTAAGCGACGGCTCATCTGCCAGGTGCCACTGCCGCCGGGCATACCGGTAGCTCCATCCGTTTCCCGCCCTGGGAAAGTCAATCCATTCGGGATGGCCGAATTCATTTCCCATAAAATTCAAATATCCGCTGCCGGCTGTGGCCAGGGTAATGAGCCGGATCATTTTATGGAGCGCCATGCCGCGGTCCACCCCCATTTGCGTGTCATCGACATGCATATGCTCATACATATCCGCTCCGATCAGGCGGAAGATCAGGGTCTGGTCCCCGACAAGCGCCTGATCATGGGATTCCGCGTAGCTGATGGTCCGCTCATCCGCCCGGCGGTTGTTTAACTCATGCCAGAGCTGTCCCATGGGCCATTCCTCATCCGGCGTGTCCTTGGTGAGCTTGATCCAGAAATCCGGAACCCCCATGGCAAACCGGTAGTCAAACCCGTACCCGCCGTCTTTCAGGGCTACCCCAAGGCCCGGCATGCCGCTCATATCCTCAGCCACGGTCACCGCATGCGGATTGACGGAGTGTATCACTTCATTTGCCAGGGCCAGATAGACCAGGGCTTCTTCATCCACGTTATTGGTGAAATAGTCGGCGTATGAGGTAAATGCCATTTCAAGCCCGTGGTCCAGATAGAGCATGCTGGTGACGCCGTCAAACCGGAAGCCGTCAAACCGGTACTCATCCAGCCAGAATCTGCAGTTGGACAATAGAAAATGCAGCACCTGGATTTTGCCGTAGTCAAAGCAGCGGGAATCCCAGGCCGGATGCCAGCCCCGATCGCCGGAATGAAAATACTGGTAGTCCGTTCCGTCGAACCGGCTTAAGCCTTCCACCTCATTGGTAACCGCATGGGAGTGGACAATATCCATTAAAACCAGAAGCCCGGTCTCATGCGCGGCGTCAACCAGGGATTTTAATTCATCCGGTGTCCCGAAGCGGGATGAGGCGGCAAAGAAATTGGACACCTGATAGCCGAACGATCCGTAATAAGGATGCTCCTGAATGGCCATGAGCTGGATGGTGTTATATCCGGCATCCACAATGCGGGGCAGCACATTGTCCTTAAACTCTGTATAGGTGCCAATGCCTTCATACGACTGAGCCATCCCGATATGGGCCTCATAAATCAGAAGATCATTGAAATCGCGGGAAAGGGCGGAGTTTTGCCACTGATAGGGCGTCTCCGGCGCCCATACCTGGGCATTGAAAATCAGGGATACCGGGTCCTGCACCACCCGGCGGGCATAAGCCGGGATCCGGTCTCCGCTGCCCCCTGGCCAGTATATCCGCAATCGATAGTAATTTCCGTGATGGAGGGCATCCGGAGAAAGACGGATTTCCCAGATGCCATCCCTCCCGCTATGTTTAAGGCAATAGCCTGCCTCTTCCCTCCACCCGGTCATATCGCCGATAATATAGACGGCCTCGGCATTGGGCGCACATTCCCTAAAGATCCATTGATTGTCCCGGAAATGCAGACCGAAATATTCGTGCCCGGCGGAAAAATCGGCCAGGCTGATTTCTCCGCCGGTTAACCGCTGCTCGGCCTGAAGGGTTTTTTCTATCCGCCGTTTAATATCCGCCTGATAGGGCTCCAGGAAGGAGTCCTTTCCCAGCCGGCGGTCTATTCGCTTCTGAACCAGGTTCGTGTCAATGTTTGATGTATCCATAAATGGTGTTTTCGTATCCAGTCTTTTCCCGGTATCAGGATTAATTGATGAGCGGCCGCTCCAGCATGCGCTCATAGAGCTCGATGTACTGGCGAGCCGTGACATCATAATTAAATGTTTCCCGGGCTGTTTGCATGACCCGTTTAATATGGGCCTCGCGTTTTTCAATGGGCAGGGCATAAAACATCATGGCCTGCTGGATGGCCCAGAAAAGACCGTTTGAATCATAGCTTTCAAACAAAAATCCGTTTCCGGTATCCGCATCCGGGTCCAGGTGGGTGATGGTGTCATGAATGCCCCCGGTGTCCCTTGCCACTGGCAGAGAGCCGTAAATCGGGGCGATCATCTGGGGCAGCCCGCAGGGCTCAAAAAGCGAGGGCATCAGGATAAAATCCGAGCCGGCATAGGCCATCCGGGAGAGGCGTTCATCAAAATCGCAGACCGCCACCCGCTCCTCAATACCGTGGAACGCCACAATATCGCGGAAAACCTGCTTGAAGCCACCGTTTGCCACAAATACGATCTCCAGGTGCTGGTCCCAGTATGTGTCAATGGTTTTATAAAGGATCTCCGCCATCAGCTGGCAGCCCTTTTGACTGTTATCCAGTCGCGAGGGCCAGAAGAACAGGGGCGCATTGTCCTTTTCCACCAGCCCGAGGGATTTCTGCAGGTAGCGTTTGTTCTGAATTTTGCCCACCGGATGATCGTCCGGGCCGTATTGGCGGATCAGGATTTTGTCCGTGGCCGAATCAAAGCTCGGGTCCGGTGAATTTAAAACCCCTGTGGCGCAGTCCGCATACCATTTGTTCGTAAGCTCCCGCCTGAGCGAGGGAAATACGAAGCTGTGATGGCCGTCAACGATTTCCTTTAAAAACGTGGGGCTCACGGTATTGACAAAATGGGCCGCAAATACGCCGCTGGTCAAAAAATCCACCGGATTTATCTCCCGGGTGGTTTCATATTCCTCGGCCATGTTGTCATAGTACAAATGGTCCCAGAAATAGGCGGCATCAATGCCCCGGTCCTCGATATGGGCGAGCGTGGTTTTTACCGTGTGGATATTGTGCACGGTAAACAGACAGGGAATTTTCATTTGCCGGGACATGGCCGGAACAAGGGCGGTCATCCAGTCGTTGCAGTGGATGAGATCCGGCTTGACCCCGGGGACGATGTGGTTCATAACCTCCCGCTGAAATGCAAGGGAGATGCGAATGTTTTCCCAGCCATGACTGGAATAGACATTGTGCAGGTAGAAAAACGCCCGGTCCTCTGCCAGATGGAGGCGTTCATGGGGCATCTGGGTTCGGATAATGTGACGTTGCTTGCGAAGCACCGGATCCATCTGGTTGTCAAACATGGCCCGGTAATCCGGCATGGCCACATGCACATCCGCGCCCTGATTAAACAGGGAACTGATCAGGGAGGCGGATACATCTGCCAGTCCACCGGCTTTGGCGCCCATGGCGTTTGCCAGGTTGCCCATACCCTCCGGCAGGTAGGTGGTTTCCGGGGTAACAATCAGTATGCGCGGATTTTTTATGCGGTTTGGCATGGTGATTCCATCATATACTAAATTTCCGATCGAAGTTTATTCACTCGCCCAGGCAATCATGCCCGGCGAATATTTTAACAGCCGGTCGCCCTTTGGGGTTACCCGCGCGGTTAATCCGTAGCGGCCGGAGATTTCGCAGGTCAGGGCGCTTTCGTAGATGTAGGTGCCATTGTCCAGATCCTCCTTAACCGTCATTTCCTCTGCCTGAATGTTCTCAAGGGCTTCAACGCTGCGGATTTTGCCGTAGCAGAGTTCCACATCCACTTCTTCCGGCAACAATTCTCCCAGATAAACCTTTACGGTCACCTCAAAATTGTCTCCCACCCGGAACGGGCCGTCGAGATTTCTTGTGGGCCGTTCAACGTAAACCTGATTCCAGTGTTTTTTCAGGCAATCTTCCAGACGAAGGAGCTCTTTGGCCGCACTTGCCTGATTGGCGGTTAATTCATGAAACCGCCTGGATGCCGGGCGGTAGCCGGTTTCCAGGTATCGGCCCAGCATCCTGTGGGCGCAGAACTTTTTCATGGCCATCTTCATTGACCCCTTCATCATCTGAATCCATGCGCTGGGAATGTCCCCGTCTTTGCGATCATAGAATTTGGGGATTATTTCATTTTCCAGCAAATTATAAAGCGCCTGGCTTTCCACCGAGTCCTGGAAGTCCCAATCTTCAAACTCCTCTCCGTTGCCGATTTTCCAGCCACTGTTCGGCCTGTAGCCTTCGCACCACCAGCCGTCTAAAATGCTGGCGTTTAATACGCCGTTCACCGCTGCTTTAATACCCGAGGTGCCGCAGGCTTCATAGGGCCGGCGCGGGGTGTTTAGCCAGATATCGCAGCCCTGGATTAAATGCCGGGCGATATAAGGATCATAATCCTCTAAAAAGATAAAGCGGTGCCGGATTTTGGATCTTCTGCCGAATTCAATGAGCTGCTGGATGACGCCTTTACCTTCATTGTCTTTGGGATGAGCTTTTCCGGCGATAATAATCTGGATCGGCTGCTGCCGGTTGGTCAGCATCGCCTCCAGCCGCTCCGGGTCTTTCAGTAGCATGTAGGCCCGTTTATAGGTGGCAAACCGGCGTGCAAAACCGATGCTTAAGGCATCATGGTCCAGTACCGCGGCTGCATCCTCCATGATCGATTTCGGTGCATTGCGTCTTCCATACTGAAGGGTCATCAGTTGCCGGCAGGTACGAATCAGCCGGGCCCGGCTCATTTCGTGTGCCCGCCAGAGCTCTTCGTCGTAAATGTCATCAATGCGATCAATGATCTCCGGGTGATGCCAGGTATGCAGATACCACTCCGGCCCAAGGTAGCGTTCAAACAGCATCGCGTTTTCAATGGATATCCATGAGGGGATATGAACCCCATTGGTCACGTGATCGATCGGCACTTCATTCTCCGGCAGGCCGGGCCAGATTTTATTCCACATTTTTCGGGCCGTATGGCCATGCAGTTCACTGACCCCGTTACAGTATTCGGCGTTTCGCAGGCCCAGCCCGAACATGGAAAAAGGCGGATGGCTATCCGTTTGCATGATCTGACCCCAGGATATGATTTCATCCATTGATACCCCGAATGCATTCTCATAGGGTTTAAGATAGGGCTTGACCATATCCAGTGGAAATTCGTCATGACCCGCCGCTACCGGGGTATGGGTGGTAAACACCGTGCTGCGGGGAACAATCTCCCGGGCGGTGCCCAGATCAATGTTATTGTGGCGCATCAACTGGGCAATCCGTTCCAAAATCACAAACGAGCAGTGCCCTTCGTTTAAGTGGCAGGTGGTAGGCTGGATGCCTAAGGCTTCCAATGCCTTCATGCCGCCGATGCCCAATACGATCTCCTGGGCCAGCCGGTTTTTGGAGTTGGCTGTGTAGAGCTTAGCGGTAATATTCCGGTTTTCCGGGGTATTGGCCTGTAGGTTGGTGTCCAGTAAGAACAGGGGGATACGGCCGACCATTATCTTTAGCACCTGTGCATGGATGTCGCCGTCCGGTCCGGGCACGACAATTTTGACCTCATTACCGTTTTCGTCTCTTGCCCGCTCGATAGGCAGCTGATACAAGTCGGTCTCCGGGTATTCCTCCTGCTGCCAGCCGTTCTGGTCCAGGTACTGATGGAAATAGCCCATGCGATACAGCAGGCCCACCCCCACCATGGGTTCGCCCCGATCTGAGGCCGCCTTCAGATGATCCCCGGCCAGCATGCCCAGGCCCCCGGCATATAAGGGCAGGCTTTCATGGATGCCGTATTCCATGGAAAAGTAGGCAATCGGACCGACATCCTCTGGTTTCTCCACCGGCTGTTCAACCTGCTTCTCATAAGCGGCCTTCACCCGCT
>JBKHAE010000066.1:0-17952 GCA_046543065.1 Desulfobacterales bacterium
TATTATATTGTTTTTTCAATACTTTTTCGAACCGTGGTGTTCAAAATCAGTTAAAGTGTTCAGGTTTCAGTGTTCAGGCTTACAAGAATTTTGGCTCACTCGCATAATATTTCCTGAAACCTGACACCCTATATCTTAAACCGTGAAGTTACTTAGAAAAGGTCTATAAAAAAGGCAATTTCCTTGAAGTCCCCCTTTGCCAAAAGTGGGATTTAAGGGGATTTTTCACCTTGATTTTTAAATAAAAATTCCTGGTTGCATTCAAATGCAAAATATAATAAAGTTTTTAAACTGAATATAATTCAATTTAAAAATCTAATTATACCCATTCAGAAAAGGAGGGGGGAGCATGAGCGAAGAATTTGTTATCCGCGGCCTGGAAGACATCCGAGAGCTTGAGAAAATCCCTTATTCCGAACGAATTCCGGAAAATAGTACCATAGAGATCCTGGAGAAGGGAGCGGCCAAAAATCCGGGCAAGACCGCGATCAGCTTTTTGTTAAACGGCGATTCCTATGATCAGCCCATCGAGATTCCCTACCAGACCCTGATCGGCCGGATTCGCCAGGCAGCCAACATGTTCCATGATCTGGGGGTGGGGCCCACTGATGTGGTTACCTATGTCCTGCCCAATCTGCCGCAGACCCATTATGTGCTCTGGGGGGCGGAGGCCGCCGGCATTGCCAACCCCATCAATCCGCTCCTGGAGGCGGGCACCATCAGGGATATCTGCAGGGCGGCCCAGACCCGGGTGCTGGTGACCATGGGCAACGTGCAGGGCATTGATATGTGGCCCAAGATCGATTCCATCCGCAAGGAGATCCCCACCCTGGAGTATGTCATCCAGATTATGGGCGAGACCCATGAGGCGGAAAAAATCATCAATTTTGATGAAGCCATCGAGAAATACCCATCGGACAAGTATACATTCGACCGCCGCATCGATCCGGATGACATCGCCTCGCTATACCATACGGGCGGCACCACCGGGACGCCGAAACTGGCCCGCCGCAGCCATTACAACGAGGTGGCCATGTCGTGGGATCTCATGGTGATGGGCGGTTTGACCGAGGATACCACCCTGATGTGCGGCCTGCCCCTGTTTCATTGCAACGGTACTCTGGTTACCGGCCTGGCGCCATTTTCCTATGGCGGGCACGTGGTGATGCTCTCGCCTATGGGCTACCGGGATGAGAGCATCATGAAGAATTTTTATAAGATTGTCGAAAAATACCGGGCGGAGACCTTCTCCTGCGTGCCGACCATTCTATCGGTGCTTCTGGATATTCCCACCGAGGGGGCGGATATATCCTCTCTTAAATATGTGATTTGCGGAGCTGCGCCCTTGAGCGTGGAGCTGTTTAAAAGGTTTGAGTCGCATACCGGCATCAAGATTTTAGAGGGATACGGGCTGACCGAAGGGGCGGTGGCCTCGGCCATCAATCCCAAGGATGGCGAGCGAAAGGTCGGCAGCATCGGCATCCGGATGCCTTATCAGGAGATGAAGATCGCTGTTTTGGATGATGACGGCAATTATGTCCGGGATGCGGAAACCAATGAGATCGGCGTGGTGGCCATCAAAGGGCCCACCATTTTCAAGGGCTATGTGGAAGATGTTCACAACCAGGGGATCTGGCTGCCGGGCGGCTATTTCAATACCGGCGATTTGGGCCGGATGGATGCGGATGGCTATGTGTTTCTCACCGGCCGGAAAAAGGAGCTGATCATCCGGGGCGGCCATAATATTGATCCGGCCATGATCGAAGAGCCGATTTATAAGATGCCAAATATTAAAATGGTGGCGGCGGTGGGCCGGCCGGATCCCCATTCCGGTGAAGTGCCGGTGGCCTATGTGGAAGTGGCTGAAGACGCAGACATTGACGAAGAAAAAATCATGCAGTGGGCCAGGGAAAATGTTGGCGAGCGGGCGGCGGTACCTAAAGAGGTGGTGATTACCCCCCAAATCCCATTGACCCCGGTCGGTAAGATATTCAAGCCGGCGCTTCGGTGGGATGCTACCAAGCGCACTTATGAGCAGGAGCTTGAAGCCCTGGGGGATAGGGTCGAATCTTTTGACGTGGAAGTGGGCGAAGACAAGGTACATGGCACAAAAGTCAAGATCCGGGTCAAACCCGCGGCCGGCCATGACCTGGGGGCTATCAAGGATAAGATCGCTGAAAGCCTCGCCCGGTATACCCTGTATTACGAAGTCGAGGAGATGTAGGGGCTAACCGGATTTCCAATTTTACCGCATCTACTGCGTCAGATGCAGCCTCGCATAGTCCACTATAGCTCGCCTGCATCTTCGATATATCTGCGGCAAACTTGAAAATCGCTCAATTTAGGGTTAAGAAATTGCCAGAGGAGAAACGGCCAACGGCAAAAATGTAGGTCTGATCATGGCACCTTCTGTTTTACTCAAAAATCTGTTTTTCAGTTACAAAACATTTTTCCGGCTGTTCTGGAAAACATTTTTCAGAAGCCGGGATACCCAGGCGCGGTTGACGGTCCGGCGATTTTTAGTGATGGCCGGCTTTTTTCCGTTGCTTTTTTTTGTCCAGACGATGCACTGGATCGGATTTATCCTGGATGACATTCTGTTTCGGAAATATCGGTCTGTCGAGGTTCGGGAACCGGTATTTATCGTTGGCGTGCCGCGGAGCGGCACCACGTTTCTCCACCGGGTACTGGCCAATGACAGTGAGCGCTTCACCACGCTGACCCTATGGGAGCTGATTTTAGCCCCGTCCGTTACTGAGCGCAAATTCTGGCTGGGCCTGGGCCGGGTGGATCAATGGATCGGCGCGCCGTTTGCGCGTCTCGTCAAATGGCTGGAGCGGCGGGTGTTCGGCAGTCTGGATAATATCCATCAGATTTCGCTCTCTGACCCGGAGGAGGATTATTTTGCCCTGGTCCCCATATATGCCTGTTTTATCCTGATCTTGCCGTTTCCGTTTCCTGAGGAGCTGGGGTATCTGGCCTTTTTTGATGACAAGGCCACTGATGCGGATAAAGACCGGATCATGGCGTTTTACAAATCCTGCCTCAAGCGGCATTTATATGTTCGGGGAACGGATAAAATTCTTTTTTCTAAGAACGTTTCATTCTCTCCTATGGTGGATGCGCTCAACCAAACCTTTCCGGACAGCCGGATCATCGGCACGGTCAGAAATCCGTTGGCCGCCATCCCGTCCCATATCAGCTCCATGATGGCGGGGGCGGAAATTTTTGATAATGATACACGGGGCCATGAATTCAGGGATCAGATGATTGCGGTACAGCGCTACGCCTACACCCATCTGAAGGAGCGGCTGCCCGCAATGCCAAAAGACAGGCAGATGATTGTCCGGATGGAGGATCTTAAGAACCATTTGGAAAGCGTCGTCCGAAGCATTTACGATCGCCTGGGGTATGGGATGGCACCGGCTTTCGAGGCCTATATACAAAACCAGGACGAGCGCCAGAAAAAGTACCAAAGCGGCCACAAGTATGATATGTCCGCATACGACCTTACAGACGCCATGATTTATGAACAGTTTTCAGATGTATTTGACGAGTTCGGCTATAATCCGCCTGAGCCTGATACCGCCACGGAAAATCAGCCGACCGCCCGCGCAGCGGAAAAGCCAAATTAAGGAGTTGTATGCATTCTTTTAATGACCCCGCAGGCGAGGCGGACCTGGCGGAAATCGACGAAAAGCGTCTGCGGGTACTTTTTATATCCGATGCCATAGCGAGCCGCAACGGCGTGGGCTCTTATTATGCGGATCTGGTTGATCATCTGACCGATTATATCGACCATGCCGAGCTCTTGAGCCCAGGCGTCTACCCCGAGGACTATGCCCACGAGCTCACGCTTCCGCTGCCCGGTGATCCGACCCAGCGGCTGTATCTGCCAAAGGTCAGCTGGATCTGGCAGCGGATCAAATCGGTTTCACCGGATGTGATCGTTATTCCTACGCCCGGCCCCTATGGGCTGGCAGGGTTTGCCATGGCCAGGTATTTGCGTATTCCCTTGTGTGCCGGTTATCACACTCAGTATAACAAGCTGACGGATATTTACTGGACTTCGGTATTCAAAGGGTTCAGCCGGTTTTACATGAAGTCCCTGAACTGGATCTTTTTTAAATCCAGCGCCGTTGTGGTGGGAAACAGCGGGGAAATGATTGCCGATGCATTGGCGGACGGGGCGCAGAACACGGAAATGGTGGGTACCCCTGTTGCCAAACCGTTTTTGGAGCCCCCTTTTTCGCCCATGTCTTCGAAATTTGCTTCTGTCTGCTACGCCGGCCGGCTGGCGCTTGAAAAAAATATCCGGGATATCCTTGAGGCCGCCCGACGATTCCCGCATATCCGGTTTACCATCGCAGGCGACGGCCCGCTCCGGGCGGAAGTGGAAAAAGCGGCGGAAACCGCCCCCAATATTGAATACGTCGGCTGGGTATCCAGGGACGGGGTCAAACAGGTGATTGACAGCGTTGAGATGCTGCTGCTGCCGTCAAAAGTCGAGGCCTTCGGCACCATTGCCCTTGAGGCCATGGCCCGGCGGCGCCTGGTCCTGGTATCAGAGAACTGCGGGATTTTAAACTGGCCGGATCTGGCCCCCGGCGTTTATGCCATGGCGCCTGATGAGGATCTGTTGGATGCCATTTTCCGGATTTCAAGAAAAAGCCTCTCAGAGCGGCTTGAGAAGGCGGAAACCGGCCATCAGGCAGCCGCCCGATTTAATCATCAAACCGTGCGCCAGTGGGTGGACTTGCTCGCCCGGGTTGCCGGTGAAGCCTTGAAATGACGGCCGGACTCGGACATTTCCGGAAGCGCGCCGCCCTTGTTTCAATCCATGATGTGATGCCAAAAACCCTGCCGCAGGTTTTGGCCATCCTTCGGTTCCTTGAGGCGCGGGCGGTTTTTCCGGTAACCCTGCTGGTGGTGCCCGGCTGCCAGTGGTCGAAAAATGATATTAACCTGTTAAAATCGCTCCAGGCATCCGGGTATGAACTGGCCGGCCACGGCTTTCAGCACCGGGCCAAAAGTATTGCCTCCGCGTGGCATCGGCTGCATGGGATGTTGATTTCCAGAAATGAGGCCGAGCACCTATCCCTTTCTAAAGATGAAATTATTCATATTATTACCGACTCTTATTCCTGGTTTCTTCAGAACGGCCTGGCGGCGCCCATCCTCTATGTGCCGCCTGCCTGGGCCATGGGGCGCATAGGAAAGAAAAAACTAAAAACCCTGCCTTTTCGGCTTTATGAAACCCAGGCCGGCGTTTATGACGCGGCGGCTGACCGGATGCTTTACCTGCCGGTGACCGGCTACATGGCCGATACCCGTTTCCGGGTAAAGGCACTAAGGATTACCAATCTCATTAATGCGTGTTTTTTCCGCGGCCCCTTACGCATCGCCATTCACCCGGAAGATCTCAATTTAGGCCTTGTCCGGGATTTGAAAAACCACCTGGCGAGCCTTCAGACCTTTTTTTCCTATACCCGTCTCGCGGGATAGCAATATCGGCCCCTTCATGGGCGCGTGTTTGCCGTTTCTGCAAATGGCATTATGTTATTTTTTATTACCCATAGGTTGAATACCAAGGACAGGGATCTTTATGTATATTGCAAGAAAACGCATCAAAGGCGACACCCACTATTATCTGCGGGAAAGCTTTGATGACGGCGGGGGGCTGAAAAGCCGGGATCTTTTTTATCTGGGCCGTGATCCGGCGGACTATGTGGTTTACCCGGATGACGGAAACGCCTTCTATTTTCATGAGGATATGTGCGACGGGCTTTCTGAAATCGGGGTGGACCCGGACAATGATGAACTGGAGCGGGTCTTTTTTCCGTATCTGGACCCGGAAACCCAGCGGGTGATCGAGGGGTTCGCCCATGCCGGCATGACCCGCAGGGATCAGGATCGCCTGCGGGAAAAGGTGGCTCAGGCCGAGGCTGCTGACTTTCATATCTTTGACAGGCGAAGGATGCATTATCTGCGCTTTGTTGAAATGGATCAGACCGGCATCGAACGGGCGCCCAAAAAGATCTACCGGGATTTGCTGGATAAATCCAGGGACGAGATCGAACAGTACCTCATGGAAATGGAGAATAAGGTTTTGCGGGCCAAGGAGAAAAAAGCCTACCCATACGTTATCTTCAATGTGGCCGGTCACTTTACCAGCATGATTTCGCGCGAGTATCCCCAGGCGCTGGATCAGGAAAAGGTGGATGCCTGTTTTCTGGAAGAGGTCTGCCGGCTGAATGCGGATGCGGATTTTTGGGGGGATCTGGGCTGCACCGGTCGGTTGAATGATTACATGATCCGCTATGTGTGCTGGTTTTTTGATAACGATTTCGGCGAGAGTCGTTATCTGGAGGATATGATCTGGGAGTGGATGGCCCGAAAGCGAAGAGCCCGGCAGCCGGCGCCGCAGCACCGGATGAAGGAGGAAGAGGCGGTCTCCCTTATGGGAATAAGTGAGCAGTCGGTTGCCGGAATGACCGTTAAAACGCTGACCCGGCAGTACTGGCAGATGGCCCGTAAGTATCATCCGGATAAAGGCGGGGATCATGAGACCTTTATCAAGTTGAATCGGGCCTTTGAGCAGCTGCTGCGCCGCGTTAAATCCGGCAAAAGATCGGAGCGCTTTACCGCAAGGCACGGATAACATCTATTTAAAAAGGAGGCAGGAGATGAAAAGCAAACTTCAGATACCCTTTATCGTTGTTTTACTTGTACTTTTCCTGGCAGGCTTTGCCTATGGGGAGGAGCAGAAATGGAAGATCGATAAGAACCACTCCAGCATTTACTTTGATGTGCGCCACACCTATGTCACCGTGCGGGGGTTGTTTAAAGGTTTCAGGGGTAATATCCAGTTTGATCCGGAGAACAAGGATGCCGGCCGGGTTGAGTTTGAAGTGGATACGACAAGCATTGATACCAATATTGTCAAGCGGGACAATCACTTGCGGTCCGGGGATTTTTTCAATGCCTCCAAATATCCTTTAATGACTTTTAATAGCACGAACGTTAAGCATGTATCGGATAACCAATACATAGTAGAAGGCGAGCTCACCGTAAAGGATGTGATCCAGACGGTGCAAGTGCCGTTTACGTATTTCGGCATCCGGGAGAACCCGCTTAAGAAGGGCGAGCAGGTGGCCGGATTTGAGGGGGAATTTACCATCAACCGGCTGGATTATAACGTGGGCAATGGGGAATTTGCCGAAATGGGGGTTGTCGGCGAAGATGTCAGCATTGTCGTGGCCCTGGAGGTGTTGAGGGATAAATAACCTTACACCGTCTTACTCTTACTCTTAATCTGAATCAATTTGCCCTCTTTCACGCATTTTGCAACACGCGTGAAAGGGGGCAAATTTTTAGTTTGACGCCATATGAAAAATATTATTAAGATCAAATTTTTAATCCCTCGATTTAGGTAAAGAGCGTATCAATTTCATCAAAAAAATAGTGCAGAAAAATGGACATCCTGCAAAACGCCTATAAAAACGGCAAACGCACCCTATCCGAATATGAATCCAAACAGGTGCTGGCCTCCTATGGGATTGCCGTCACCCGGGAATATCTGGCAAAAAATGAAACCGAAATGCGGGATGCCGCAGCGCGCATCGGCTATCCTGTCGTACTAAAGGGATGTGACGCGGAGCTGGCCCATAAATCCGAAAAAGGCGTTGTCCGCGTGGATATCCGAAATGAAGCCGAGGCCGAATCAGCGTATGCAGAAATTTGCGATGCCATGGCGGCAAGTGGTGCGGGCGATGTGCTGGTGCAGGAGTATCTGGGCGGCCGGCGGGAGCTGGTGGCGGGTATGATTCGCGACCCTCGGTTCGGTCCGTCCGTGATGTTCGGTCTGGGCGGGATACTGACCGAGATTTTAAATGACGTGGTTTTCCGGATCGCTCCCATTGAGCGCGCTGAGGCCCTGGATATGATAGATGAGATCCGCGGAAGCCGCATCCTGAATGCGGTGCGCGGCATGGAGGCGGCGGATCGGGGGGCGCTTGCCGACATACTGGTGGCCATCGGCCGGATGGGGCTTGACCATCCGGAAATAAAAGAGATTGATATTAATCCGCTGATTATCTGCAATGGCAAGCCGGTCGCGGTAGATGCGATGATCGGACTTGCGACAAAAGAAGGGCTTCAGGAATAGTTATGGCAGGCGGGGATATATGGACAAAACAGCTGGATCAGATTTTTTACCCGCAATCCGTGGCCATTGTCGGTTTGCCCCGGGGCCTTAAAACCGGCAAGGTTTTTTTAATGGCCCTTATGGATCAAGGGTTTTCCGGCGCCATTTATCCGGTGCACCCCACGGCCGAAGAAATTGACGGTTTAAATGCCTACCCGAGTGTTTCCGCGATTCCGGATGCGGTGGATCTGGCCATCATCCTGGTGCCGCATGAGCATGCCCTGCCGGTGCTTTATGAGTGTGCGGAGAAAGGCGTCAAGGGGGCGGTGCTTTTTACCGCCGGATACAAGGAAACCGGCACCGAGACGGGCCGGCATCTGGAGGCCGAGCTTGCCCGGGTGGCAAAGGAATCCGGGATGCGGCTTTTCGGACCCAACTGCATGGGGCTTTATGTGCCGGAATCGGGTCTTTCCTTTTTTCCCGGGCTGTCAAAGAATCCCGGACACGTAGGGTTTATCTCGCACAGCGGCTCGCTCGCCAATATTTTGGGCCGGATTGCGGCGGATAAGGGGATTTATTTCAGCAAGGCGGTGAGTCTGGGCAATGAATGCGATGTCACCGGAACGGATATATTGAATTACCTGGCCGAAGATCCGAAAACGGCTGTTATCGGCGGCTATCTCGAGAGTATCGGGGACGGGCCGGGGTTTTTAAATGCGCTTAAAGCCGCATCCCTTAAAAAACCCGTAATCCTGTGGAAGGTGGGGCTCAATCCCGAGGGACAGAAAGCCGCCAACTCCCATACGGGGGCGATGGCCAGCCGGCGGCAGATCTGGCAGGCGGTGGTCAGGCAGGGCGGGGCGGTGCCGATCAAAGGCTTCGACTGGTTAACCGATGCCTTGATGAGTTTTTCCCTCCTGCCGGACGGGCTGGGTGACCGCGTCGCCATTTTGTCCGGTCCGGGCGGCATGGCCGTGGGCGCGGCCGAGGCCTGCGGGGATGAGGGGCTTAAACTGGCGGAGGTATCCGCTGACACGCGAACAAGGCTTTCGGAATTCGTGCCCCAAACCGGCACCAGCCTGGCCAATCCGGTGGATGTGGGCCTTGGCGCATCGTTTGATATCGATATATATATTAAAGCCGCCCGCGCTCTTGCCGATGATCCGGGGGTGGATGCGGTGGTTTCAATCGGCGCGGGGCTTAACCGGGAGCTCAATGAGACCTATACGAATTCAATCATCCAAATTCACCGGGATACGGGCTGTCCGTTTCTGATGGTCAATATCCCGGGGTTTGAAAAGGAATTTGCGGCCGCCTTCTGCCAGGCCGGCATTCCCTTTTATGAAACCGCGGAACGCGCCCTTGGCAGCTATGCCCAGGTCCGAAAATATCAGATCTGGCGGGAAAGACATGGTTGATGGGGGAGCAAAAGGCAGTTTATGCCGCTGATTCGTACTCGTACTCGTACTCATGCTCGTAATCGGCTTTTGATTTTTTCGAGTACGAGTACCAGTACCGCCCCGCTTGCGCGGGACTGAGTACGATGAAGTTCCTTAGAAAAAACCTGAACCCTTTAATTTTACACCTAATACCTAATACCTAACACCCAAAACCTAAAACCCGTTAAGTTATTTATATTCAATTTTTCCATACTGTTTCAAAACCCCTGCGATTGTTTGATCCTTTTCCTGCCACAGGGCATTAACCCACTGCTTGAATGCTTCCTGAAACGCCTTATCCTGTTCATAGTTTCTGCCGATAAATTCCTCGGGGATCGACAGGCAGCGGATCCGGACGGCCACCCTGGGGATCTCGCCCTTTAAAAATTCCCAGAAAGACGGCGCGGTTTCATTTTCCGGATAGACGATGGTGACGTCTATAATCTGGTCCAGGCAGTCGCCCATGGCAGACAGTACAATGGCCGCCCCGCCGGCTTTGGGCAGCAGCAGATGCTGGTAGGGGGACTCTTGCTTGTGCCGCTTGGACTCATCAAATCGGGTGCCTTCCAGGAAGTTGATCACCGAGATGGGGGATTTTTTAAATTTTTCACAGTACTTTCGGGTGGTTTCAATGTCCTTTCCCTTAAGCTCCGGGTGTTTTTGGATGAACTCCCTAGGATAGCGCTTCATAAACGGAAACTCCAGCGCCCACCAGGCGACGCCCAGAAACGGCACCCAGATCAGCTCCTTTTTCAGGAAAAATTTTAAAAACGGGATCCGGTGTTTGAAAAGATGCTGGAGGACAAGAATGTCGGCCCAGGACCGGTGGTTGCTGATGACCAGATAGGAGGTTTTGGGATCCAGTCCGGAAAGCCCCTTAACATCCCATTCGATTTTCTGGGTCATCATCAGGATCAGGCTGTTGATGTTGATCCAGGCCATGCCAAGGACCATCAGGACTTTTGTGAAAAAAAGCCGCACCCGGTCCAATGGAATAATCGCTTTGACGAGGATGAAGGGAAACATGGTGATAAAGCACCCTAAGGTGTTTAGCGTATAAAGCATCAGGGCAATGACCCCGCGGACGGGTGCGGGCAGAAATCTCAGCATTTGTTGCCTCCATGTCCTTTTTATTTCAACCTTGCAGGGGACCTGTTTTCTGTTTAGTATACGATTTCTATGTATCATCAAAAAGCGATTTATCAAACACTTCAAAAGCATCTGGACAAAATGCCGGTGGGCTATCCCGCCACCCGTTCCGGCGTTGAATTGCGGATATTAGAAAGGCTCTTCACGCCTGATGAGGCCCGGCTGGCCGTTTATCTGACCCACCGCTTTGAATCCGCGGAAGCGATCTGCCAGCGGGCGGCGGCAGATGGATTTTCCGGCGACGCCTGTGCTGCGCTGCTGGATGCCATGGCTGGCAAAGGCAGCATTTTGAAAAAAATGAGCGACGGAGCTGCCGGCTATGCCCTGGTTCCCTTTGTGGTGGGCATGTTCGAGTTTCAGGTCAGGCATTTGACCCCGGAGTTATATGAAGATACGGCCCGGTATTTCCGGGAAGCCTACGGCCTTGAATATCTCTCCACCGCGCGGCCCCAGATGCGCGTCATTCCGATTGAACAAAGCGTTTCCGATAGCCCGCACATTGCAACATATGACGAGATCCGGCAGATCATTGACCAGGCAAACGGTAAAATCGGGGTGGCCGAATGCATCTGCCGTAAAGGAAAGGATTTGGTGGGCGAGCCCTGCCGGAAAACCGACCGCCGGGAAGTCTGCCTGGGGTTTCGGGATTATTTTGATACTTACCGGCGCGAGGGCTGGTTTAAGGAAATTTCTAAGCAGGAAGCCCTGGAGATTCTGGCGCAGTCTGAAAAAGAGGGCCTGGTGCTCCAGGCGACCAATGAAATGTATCCCCAGGCGGTTTGCGCGTGCTGCAGCTGCTGCTGCGGAATTTTGAATACGCTTAAAAATGTGCCCAACCGGGCGGATTTTGTGGCCGCCAACTACCGCGCCCGCGTGGATGAGAGTAAATGCGCGGGCTGCGGCCTCTGCGTGGACCGCTGTCATATGGAAGCCATTTCGATTTCGGATAAAAAAGCCGTCATTGACCCCAAACGCTGCATCGGCTGCGGCGTCTGCGTGCCCGCGTGCACGACCGGGGCACTTTCCATGGCGGAAAAGAGAGTGCCGGTCATTCCGCCGGAGACCACCGAGGATCTGTATGAAGCCATCAAGGCGGAAAAATCCCGGTGGGCAAAACTTAAAACCGCTCTAAAAATTCTGCGGCACATGAATTTGAAAGACATCCGGGCGCTCGTGGGTATATAGCGGCGGGCGCTTAAGTTAGGTTTAGATGATATGAATTCTGAAGACCCAAAAGATTTTTCCCAAAAACCATCGAAGCCTGCGTTAAAAGAGCGCCGCGAGCAGATTCTGCTGCCCTTTTTCCGGAGAGGGGATGCAGGGCATTGGCCGGATGCGTCCCGGAAAGTCGTGGTGATCGGCTCAGGCATCGGCGGGATGGCCGCAGGGGCGCTTTTCGCCAAAGCCGGCAATCAGGTGACGGTGCTTGAGCAAAACCCGGAATTGATCGGCGGACACGGCCGATGCCCGGATGTCAACGGCATGCGCTTTTCCATGGGGCCGCAGTACGTGTGGGAGTTTGGCGAGGGGCAGCTTGGGGATCGGTTTTTGAAGTTTTTGGGGATTCATGCCGCCAATCCCTTTTTACCCATGCAGCCGGACGGGTTTGAGCGGCTTTTTATCGGGGATCGCCGGTCTTGCGGCAACATATGCTTTGCGGATTTCAGGGTCCCTATGGGGCTTTCGCGCTTCTGCCGGGACCTTAAACACCTGTTTCCGGAAGAAGACGAAAAGCTGGATGCGCTTTTCAGTGATATGGACGCGGTATTTGATACCTTTAAATCCTTTTTCAGTACCCGTATCGCCCGGGAAAGCCGGTTTGTTATGGCCACCCGCTTTATGCTGGCGGGCAGCATTCACATGGCCGTAAAATTAAAACTGACCCGGATTCTGAATCAGACTGTGCGGGAGTTTTTCGATCACTACGGGATCAGTCCGCTGCTTCGGCGTATCCTTTACGGGCATGGCGGTATTTTTGCGGAAAGCGAGTCTGAGATGTCCGCCATCGCCTATATCGTGGGCACGGGCAATTACCATGCCGGTGCCTGGTATCCGCAGAACGGATTTTACCATTTCTTCGATTCCCTGGCAGCGGTCATCCGATGCGCAGGCGGCGCGGTTGAAACCGGGAAAAGGGTGACTCGGCTGGAGAGTGAAAACAACCGGGTGACACATGTTGTCTGTGAGGACGGGGCCGCCTATTTATGCGACGCGGTATTCAGCGATATTTCCCCGCGGCTTACCCATCAGCTCTTAGATGCCCCAGATGCCGCGGAAGCATTTGACTATAAGGCCTCCCACAGCATTCCGACCTGCTGTATCGGTGTAAAAGGAGGATTAGAGGCGATTTCTGAAATGAAGGGCCGCAATTACTGGTGGCAGAACGGCCATGAGGTGGATTATGCGGATCCGGATATCACCAGTCCGCCGCAGATGCTGTTTATCGCCTCACCCTCGGCAAACGGACATTCAGGGTCCGGGGATTGCGCAGATGATGGCCTGGTTGTTTTCTGCCCCGGCAACTATTTCCAGGAAAAAAGGATTTATGCGCAGGGTCCGGCAGCGGTTGAACAGTTCAAGCAAGGGTTTGCGGATCATATTATTGATATTCTGGACCGAAACGTGTTTCCGGGCATTAAATCCCGGGTTCTTTTTGCCGAAACCAAATCCTCCATTGATATCGAGGCGGAGACCGGCGGGGAGCTGGGCAATGCCTATGGCCGGCGGCTTTCCGTGGATGAGGTTTTAAAGGGGCCGATTAAGGAAAAATACGCCCCCGAAAACCTGTTTAATGTCTCAGCCGCCAAAAACAGCCCCGGCATCGCCGGGGGCATTGCCACAGCGGAAATGATATTCAGGGAGCTGACCGGCCGTGAAATATAAATCGCGTTTAGGGATGAATCTCCGGATAATCGGGATTCAAAGGGCAGTCGGTATTAATACAGTTGGGGCATCCGGAAAACCGGAGGTGCACCGTCCAGAAGGCAAGAAAGAGAAGCAGGTAAATCACACCCGCAAATACCATCGATTGTTCGAAAATGATGTATACCGGCAAAATCACCCGCAGCCCGTAAACCAGGGTGGCCCAGACAAGCGGCATAAAGCCGAAGCCGCTGTCTTTTTTTTCAAAAAAGCGGGGCACGCAGCTGCCTTCTAGCGGAATAGGGCATTTTTCCCCGTAATAGGCGCAATGCCGGCAGGTGCCGGCATAGATGATGCCGAAGGAAAGCGCCCACAGGGCCAGATATACCACAATCCCGGGCCACCCGTAGGCAAGGGAAATGATGAATCCGCAGGCGAACAGCCCTGCCAGCAAAAGTACGATCAGATAGTTGTTTTTAAATGAAAATTGTTTAAGTCTGGCTTTTCGCCGGGCTTTGAGCATTGGTATGCCTCCCTGCTGTTGCCGCCACTGTTTCTCTTGAAGAATATCCGGGATAAACCCCCAGCTTCTCTTTTGCCTTTTGGTTGGAGGTGACAAACGGATATCGCACATAGTCCAAATAGCCCCTGTTGACCTCAATGCCGGGGCAATGCAGTCGCCACAACGCTTCTATCATCGGGTAAAGGATCCAGGCCGGCACGGGCAGGACGCGGGTGCCGATAATGCCCGCAATTTCATCCACCGTGACCGTGCCGTCCCCGGTGATATTGAATGCGCCGCCTATTTCTGCACTCATGGCCGCCAGACAGGCGGCGATAAAATCATCCTCATGGACAAACTGTACCGGCGGGTTGTATCCGGCCACGCGAACCGTGGCGGGCATAAAAAGCATGCGGGAGATGTAGTTGTCAATGCTCGGGCCGAAAACCGTGCAGGGCCGGAGAATGGTGACGCTAAGCTGCGGGTTCGCCCCGGCAAACTGCTGGATCATCTCATCTGTCACCGCCTTGTAATACCCATAGGGAAATGTCCGGTTGCCCCGTAAGGGGTGGGTCTCTGAAAGCAGGGGCGGATTGTCCGGATGGGCGCCGTATGCCAGGGTGCTGCTGGTCACAAGCACATGTGAAACCCCGGCGGTGCGCGCGCTTTCCAGAATATTTTGGCTGCCGTTTACATCAATGTCATGCATCCGCCGGACATCATGGACGGGCTGTACCACAAATGCCAGGTGAAAGAGGGTGTCAATCCGGTGCCTGGATAAAATGCCGCCGATATCCGGGTCGCGGATATCCTTTTTATAGAACGTCACCCCTTCCGTAGGGTTCGTCGGCGGCTGGATGTCAATGCCCACGATTTCACCGGTGTTATCGCTCTGCCGCAGCACCTCGGTCAGCCGGCGGCCGAGATAGCCGGTGCTGCCGGTAATCAGAATGTTTCTCATAAACAGGCCTTCTTCCGTTAATCAAGTGTCAATCAGGCCACATCAACTGTTTCGGAGATGTGCCGGATGGCATGGTCAATATAGGCTTCATCCTCGATTATCACCTGAATCGCCCCCTTGGGGCAGATCGCTGCACACCGGCCGCAGCCGCGGCATTCATCCTGATCAATCACCGCCTGCTCGCCCGAGAGATGTATGGCATCCACAAAACAGATGCCTTTTGTGCAGGTGCCGCAGCCCGCGCACTGATCGGTGACCTCCATGTGAACGCCGGGCATGCGGGAGACTTTTGAGCTGATGACGGGCGTTATCACCGGGAGCACTTTCCACAGGCAGCAGCATGGGCAGCAGTTGCAGATGGTCATGAGCTTTTCCGGCGGCCCGATATTTAGCCACACGGTGTCCAGCTTGTTGCGGCCGATCAGGTGCACGAGCCCGGCCTCCCGGCATCTTTTGGCGTGCGCCAGGGCTTCTTCCATGCTCACCCGCCGGCCAAACTTGGGGTTGATGTCATTGGCCGCATCCCCCAAAAAAATGCAGCCGTATGCGATCGGATAATCCTTGCACCGCGCGGAATCCCGGCAGATACAGAAATCCATGATCCAGTGGGTGCCGGCGTTTCGGATAAAGTGCTCCACCACCTTTGAAGGGGCGGCCAGGCTTTCCGGTTCTTCAACCGCCTCGCCCACGTCAATCACATGTTTTTTTTCAACGACCTGATCCTTGGGCAGATACATAATATCGTCGTTTTTAAAAAGCATTTGATCCGTGATCCGCCCGATCGGGCGGAAATGGGTCAGCCTGGACATGAAAAACCGCGTGGAAAAGGTTTTGTTGATGAGCGTTTTGATCCAGTATGGACTTGACATGGTATGAAAATCCCGGGTTTTTGAGTTAAATGCGTTTCCGCAGGGCGTCCTTCAAGAAATGGCTGATATCCTGAAAAAATCCGTCACTCCTTATCGGGAATCAGGCTCATGGCCCGCTCCGCCAGCGCGGTAATGGTTAGGCTCGGGTTGGCCCCGATATTGGCCGATACCGAAGCGCCGTCAACCACATACAGATCAGGGTAGCCGAAAACCTGGTGCCGGGTGTCAATCACCCCGGTTTCAACCGAATCGCCCATATGGCAGCCGCCTAAAATATGGGCGGTGGTTGATGTATTGCCGATGGTTTCCGTTAAAATATTGGCCGGATCACCCCCGGTTTCCGCTGCCAGGGTCCGGGCCGCGCGATTGGCCACAGGCAGATACGCGGGCGCGGACTGGCCCTTGACCCGCTCTGATTTTAGGCCGTACCTGAAAAAGGCGGATGCCTTGCGGCCGTATTTAAGGACGATCCGGTTATCCAGGTGCTGCATCACCGTCAGAATCGTGACCCGCTGGTGCCAGTTTTTGGCCCGCCAGTGCCTGCCAAGGGCGGAGGGCTGGCGGAGAATGGTGGCTATCGTTTTAAGCGAGCGGATTTTGGAGTTTTCATGATCAACGAGCGGCCCGGTCAGAAACTTCATAAAGGTATAGCCGCGGGGAAATCGATTCTGGGTGATGTGGGTGTCCGTGTCCGGATAAAAGTGCGATGAAATGGCGGTTCCGTAGCTCAGGTCAAGATCCGGATCTTTGGAAAGGGCGCCGACAATGGCCTCGCTGTTTGTTCTGACCCGCTGGCCGAGCTGGCGGGAAATGCGGGGGAGTGTCCGGTCCACATCCCGGCAGCGGAACAGCAGCTCCAGAGAGCCCAGGACACCGCCGGCAATCACGATCTTGCGGGCCTTAATGGGCGGATAGGTGCGCCGGAATTTTAAGGGATGCCGCATGGACAGTTCATAGCCGCCGGATGCCAGGGTTTTAATCCCTATCGCCTGACGAAACGGCAGAACAGTGGCGCCCAGGCGCTGGGCCAGATACAGATAGTTTTTATCCAGCGCGTTTTTTGAGCCGTGCGGGCATCCGGTCAGGCATCGGCCGCAGAGATGGCAGCCGGTGCGATGGGGGCCTGCGCCGTTGAAATACGGATCCGGTGCCATAACTTCAGGGGTTCCGAAATAGATGCCGTTCGGCGTGGGGCCGAAAGTGTTAGCCGCCCCCATGGCCCCGGCGGTTTTTTTCAGGTATTCATCCTGTATATCCTGGCACGGGTTCTTTGTTACCCCGAGCATGCGGGCGGCTTTTTCATAATGCGGGGCAAGCTCCGTCTTCCAGTCAACCCCCAGGCCCGCCCAGCCCGGATCCCGGTAGAATTCATCCTTTGGCTTTAACAATACCGCAGCATAGACGATGCTGCCGCCGCCCACGCCCACCCCGCGGACCAGGGTGACATGCCGGAAAAAATCCTGGGAAAAATAGCCTGAAAATCCGAAGCTCGGCAGCCAGTTGAGGCGGCGCACATCCATGTCGCCTTCTTCGATATCCTCAGGGGTGGCCCAGTTGCCCTGCTCGAGAACGGCCACCTTATAGCCTTTTTCCGAAAGCCGCAAGGCAGCGACGCTTCCGCCGAAGCCGCTGCCGATCACCGCAGCATCATAGTCCATCTTTACCTCGCCATAGCCTGTGTTTCATAGCTGATCAGATACATCCAGCAGCTGGCTGAGCTTTTCAGCGGTTTGAACGAAGGATTCAATTTCTTCGGCGCTGAATTCGTGTTTGGCCAGGTTGCTTATCAAAATCGCATAGGAGTGCTCATCCACCGCATGGACCTTTTCCTCGCCTTTTCCTGTTAAAGAGACCCAGATCTGGCGCTTGTCTTTTCGCCCTTTCTCCCGATTGACCAGTTCCATTTTTTCCAGGCGATCCACCAGGCGCGTGCCCGATGATACGGGAATGTGCATTTCATCGGCGATCTGCTGAATCCGGGCGGGGCCGTGGCGGCGGAGAAACTGCAGGAGGTAGACGGCGTC
>JBKHAE010000177.1:0-3321 GCA_046543065.1 Desulfobacterales bacterium
TTTTCAAAAAATATTGAAGTTTGGGGCGGGAAACCTTATGAAGAAATCCTGGAAACCGGCCGGCCTCTGACGGCCGCAAATACAACAAAATGCTAAAGGGGGACAGCCCATATGCAGATCAAGACAACCGACCTGCCGGGAATCGGCAAGCGCTATTCCTTCAAAACCGCCGAGGGCGAGCAGATCACCGTTGTCCTTCACCACAGCGGCAGCCGGGAGATCTATCACTTCGCAGAGGACGAGGAGGATGATCCGGATTTCACAGTTACGCTCACAGACGAAGAGGCCCGCCAGCTCGGCACCATCCTGCTGGGGGTTGACTACCAGCCGGTAACAGATGACAGGGTCGAGCTGTTTTTAAAGTCAGTGCGCCTGGAATGGCTCCGGGTGACGCCGGAGAGCTGCCTTGCCAATCAAAAAATCATTGATACCCGGATCAGGACCCGGACCGGAACGACCATCGTTGGCATCCAGCGCGGTGAAAAAATGATCGGCAGCCCGGACGTAAACGAGCTTATTCTGCCCGGAGACGTGCTTATGGTCATCGGAAATCGCGAACAGACCAAAAATCTCGACCAGCTCTGCAAAGGTTAGGATCAATCTTGGAAAACATCCCTTTCCTGCTGTTTGCGGGCCTCATTCTGTGCGCGTTTTTCCTGGTAAGCTTTACCTCGCAGCGGCTTAGGCTTCCCTCGGTTCTGATCTACATAGTCCTCGGGGCGGCTGTATCGTCTTTTTTCCACGATATAGAGGCAATCCACACGGTTGCCGAGGTGGGCATCGTGCTTCTGTTTTTCATCCTGGGCCTGGAATTCCCCTTGGCCAGGATGATCAGTATCTCCAAAAAAATATGGCCTGCCGGCCTGCTGGATGTGGCGCTGAACCTGGGCGGCGCCATGGCGCTTTCCTTTGTTTTCGGCCTGAATTTTATTTCCGCATTTATTATCGGGTCAGTGGCCTATGCCACCAGCTCGTCGATTACAGCCAAGATGCTTGAAGAAAAAAAGCGGCTGGCAAGCCCGGAGGCCGAGTTTATCCTTGCGCTGCTGATATTTGAAGACCTGGTGGCCCCGGTGCTGGTCTCCTTTATCGCCGGGGTGAATGCCGGCGAGTCGCTTTCCCCGGCGTTTACCGGGATACTGGCCGCAAAAATCCTTTTGCTGGTCGCAGGCGCCATTATAATCGGCCATTACGGGTTCAGGCGGCTCAACCAGTTTATCTCCAGACATATACAGCATGATTTCATGCCCCTGCTGGCCATAGGCGTTGCCCTTGCCTACTCCGGCCTGGCCATTTCCCTGGGGCTTTCGGAAATACTGGGGGCTTTTCTGGCAGGGGTCATGCTCTCGGAAACCGGCCGGTCTTCGGAACTGGAACACCTCATTCTGCCAGTAAGGGATCTTACCCTGCCGTTTTTTTTCTTCTGGTTCGGGACTACCATCTATTTCGGCGAGGGCGTTCCCTATGTTCTTATGATGGCGGCGATTGTTTTGTGGGCAATTGCCGGCAAAATTATTACCGCCTATGCAGGAAGCCGCCTGTTCGGACTTAGCCCAAAATCTTCAGTGCGGGCCGGTTTTTCCATGGTACAGAGAGGCGAGTTTTCCGCCATCATCGCCAGCATGGCCGTTCCGGAATTACGGATTTTCAGCGGCATCTACATTGTGGCCACGGCTTTTATCGGCGTATATCTGTTCGGCCATGCCCCTTCCATTGCCGCTTGGCATGAAAAACGGCGCAAAAAGCGGACTCCTTCCCCCAAATCTTGACAGTCTCTTACCTGAATTGCCCGATTTCAAGTTTGTGCCAAAAATCGACTTGATCCTGGCGGGAGGCGGCGTAGGGATCAATATCCCATACTGCCGGCATAACGTTAGAAGCCAGGAGCAGCCAGGGCCTCCAATGACTTGATTAAAGATGGTTGATGCTCAATTCCACTCGGCTTGTCAAAACTCCGCCGGCCCTGGCTGTCACCTGGGCTGACTGGTTATGCAGGCCTGATTAGGCTCGATTTTTCAAGATTAAAGGTTTGACCCCTTTCGCCGATAAGTCAGGCATGAAAAGTAGCCGCCCTTTCAATAACGTGCTTACGCCCGGGTCAGCAGTTTAAGGATCTTTTTCTTTAAATGGGTGACTCCGGCCTTTTAATGGGTGACACCAATGACGCTTAATAGCCGAGTTCCTCCAGCCGTTCTTCACTCAGGCCCATATAGTGGGCCACCTCATGCACAACCGTTATGGCGATTTCCTGTTCAAGCTCTTCCCGGCTGTGGCATGCTGCCATGAGCGGTTCTCTGAAAATAAGGATGACGTCGGGGTAGAGCGGAGGTTCAATGACCGAGCGCTCGGGCAAAGGGACGCCGGTAAAAATCCCGAACAGCGTCTCGTCTGGGGACAATTCCATCTCTTTGAGCAGGTCCGGAGACGGGTGGTCCTCCACGGCGATGCTCATGTTATTCAGGTGGGCGCGAAACATCTCGGGAATCATTTCAAGTGCCCGCGCCACGGCAGCCTCGAATGCTTTTCGGCTGATGCGCATGTTCTTTCTGCCTTTTACATAAATGATGTAACCTCTGCCGGGCTTGATTTGATTTTGTGATTTTGGATTTTTGGCAGATTTTGGGGTCGGGCCAAGCTGACTTGCTGCATTTTTGACAGTTTAATTCCCAACACAGGTACTTGCGGCTTCTGTTTCGCTCTTTTTGGCCCCAAAACAATCGATATAGGTTCAATGCCGTTTTGCCCTCGCCATATCTATAATGCTCTTTTTGGCCTCCGAAAGTGCAATATAGCACTCATATAAGCGGCACATTATTGTTAATATCAAATTTTTCGAATCAGTTAACTTGGCCCGACCCCATTTTAGAAATTTCAATACAAGTATTGCTGGAACTCCACAAAGACCTCGCGGATGTTGTCCGGCGGCCCGAGTTCGGCCACCGCATCGCCGACGCTGTGGTATTTGAGTTCAATCAACTGCGGCAGCTTGGCGGTATCCAATTCCTCTATCCCGCGGGCCACGTAATGACCCAGGACAAAGCTCAAAAATTCCTGCTGCCGGTAATCGCGGCCCTTGAAAATTTCCGTCCGGCGGGCTTCCACGCGCTCGGCCCGGGTGATCGGCGGCAGGGCAAAGGCGATATAGGCCAGCACGTCATAGAGGTCCGAATTTTCGGCCTCGATGAGCTTTCCGATCTCACGGAGCTGCTCCTTGCCATAGCCTTTTTCCGCCAGCCCGTCGAGCAGGGCCTTGCGGGTATCCGGCCGGCTCCACAGGGCGCGCAGCTCGTCTTCGTCTTTAAACATCTCCGGCAGATCGCC
>JBKHAE010000067.1:0-17699 GCA_046543065.1 Desulfobacterales bacterium
GTAGCTTTAACAGGACCGGGGGTATGGATTTTGCGGTTAGAACAAATTAGCCGTGTTTCTTTCCTTTGACTTGTTGCATAATCGTTAATTATCTGATAAAAATATAAAATTATTTTTTTGTCCCTTTTTAAGAGAGGTGTTTTTCATGGCGGCGCATATGGCTTCCCCGATTATCGGTATTACCATGGGCGATCCGGTGGGCATCGGCCCGGAGCTTATCTGCCAGGCGCTCACGGATTCAGAAATATATGAGTGCTGTCGGCCGTTGGTTATCGGGGATACGGGGGTTTTAAGCGCGGCCAAAGATATTCTGAAATCAAGCTCAGACATTGTGGCTGTTGAATCTCCGGATGCGGGTGTTTATGAGCCGGGGTGCATTAATGTCTTAAATGTCTCCAGCCTTCAGGCGGATGACATAACATGGGGCCGGCCCACCCCGGCCACCGGCCAGGCCATGATCGACTATATTACCACCGGCATTGATCAGGCCTTATCCGGTGAAATTTCCGCTCTGGCCACCGGCCCGATAAATAAAACCGCCATGAAAATGGCCAAAAGCCGGTTTCACGGCCATACCGAACTGCTGGCCCATCGCACCGGCACTGCCAAGTACGCCATGATGATGGCCGGCAGCCGCCTGCGGGTCGTTCTGGTGACCATCCATATTCCGCTTCGGCGGGTTCCCCGGGATTTGAGCCTCGAAAAGGTGTTTGAGACCATCCGGATTACCGATAGTTCCCTTAAAGACAGGTTCGGCATTGGAAACCCCCGGATTGCGGTCGCCGGCTTGAATCCCCATGCCGGGGAGGGCGATATGTTCGGCGATGAGGAATCCGGCTGCATCACCCCGGCCATATCCCGAGCAGTTGATCTGGGGATACTCGCCGAAGGGCCGTTTCCGCCGGACACTTTGTTTTATCAAGCGGTTGAGGGCCCCTATGATGCGGTGGTGTGCATGTATCACGATCAGGGACTCATTCCGTTTAAAATGATTCATTTTTCAGACGGTGTAAACACGACCCTGGGGCTTCCCATTATTCGGACCTCGGTGGACCATGGGACCGCCTATGATATTGCCGGAGAGGGCACGGCTGACCCCGGCAGCATGAAGGCCGCCATCAGAATGGCGGCTGAGCAGGCCATCCACCGTCAGGCCGCTAAACCCGCTTCAGGGTAAACATCAATTTGTTTGACAAGATAATATTTCTTAATGTTTGATAACCCCCGGAACGGATCAATGGGCTCGGACCGCATCGTTATAAAGGGCGCCCGCCAGCATAATTTAAAAAATATTGATCTGGAACTGCCGCGGAACCGTTTTGTGGTGATCACCGGACTCTCGGGCTCCGGCAAATCGACTTTGGCATTTGATACCCTGTATGCCGAAGGCCAGCGCCGGTATGTCGAGTCCTTGTCCACCTATGCCCGCCAGTTTCTGGAACGTATGGAAAAGCCGGATGTGGACCTGATTGACGGCTTGTCCCCGGCGATTGCCATTGAGCAGAAAACCGCCAGCCACAATCCCCGCTCCACGGTGGGAACAGTTACCGAAATCTACGATTATTTGAGACTTTTGTTTGCCCGGGCAGGCACGCCCCATTGCTATCAGTGCGGACGGCCGATCACCTTTCAGACTTTGGATCAGATTGTGGACCGGGTTATGCAGCTGCCCGAAGACAGCCGGATCATGATTTTGGCGCCTCTGGTTGTCGAACAGAAGGGCACGCATGAACGGCTGTTTGCCAGGCTTAAAAAGGACGGCTTTGCCCGTGTTAAGGTGGATGGGGAGATCAAAGAAATCGATTCTTCGCCAAAGCTTGCCAAAACCAAAAAGCATACCATTGATGTGGTAGTGGATCGGCTGGTGGTAAAGGAGAAGATGAAAAACAGGCTGGCGGATTCCGTGGAGCTGGCTATTTCACTTTCAGATGGGGTTGTGGCGGTTGATGTGGTGGACAGGGCCGGCCGTATCATCGATTCCCAGCGCTACAGCGAAAAAGCCGCCTGTATTCACTGCGGCATCAGCTATCCTGAGTTGACACCGGCCAGTTTCTCATTTAACTCCCCGCAGGGCGCATGCCCCAAATGCGGGGGGCTGGGGGCGACCACGGAACTTGATCCCAATCTTGTGGTCCCGGACCCGGAACTCTCCCTGCGGGAGGGAGCGGTTCGGCCCTGGGCCAACCGGAGTTCGGTACAGTTCGCGGAGTTTCTGGATGCCCTGACCGCATTTTACAATGTGGATATCTATACCCCCTACAAGGACCTGCCGGATGACTTTAAAAATGTCCTCCTCTATGGGTCTGGGGATACGGAAATTCCGTTTTATATGTTTCGCAAAAATCGACGGATTAATTTTACCCGCCCCTTTGAAGGGGTGATCCCCAATCTTGAGCGCCGGTACCTGGAAACCGACTCCAGTCAGGCCAGAGAAGACATCAAGCAGTACATGAACTTCCGGCCATGTCCGGAATGCCGCGGCGCGCGGCTGAACCCGATCGCCCGGTCTGTTAAAGTGAAGGGGCTTTCCATTTCCGAAATCGCCGCGTTTTCGGTGGATAAAGCCCATGCCTTCTTTAAGAGTTTGAATTTAAAAGGAAAACGCGGCGTAATTGCCGAGCGGATCTTAAGGGAAATCAATGACCGGCTTTCTTTTCTCATGAATGTCGGGCTTTCCTATCTGACCCTGGATCGCAATGCCACTACGCTCTCCGGCGGCGAGTCCCAGCGGATTCGGCTGGCCACCCAGATCGGGGCCAAGCTGTCCGGGGTCATGTACGTGCTGGATGAGCCAAGCATCGGCCTGCATCAGCGGGACAATCATCGGCTGCTGGCCACCCTCAAACAGATGCGGGATCTGGGCAATACGGTGCTTGTGGTGGAGCATGACGAGGAAACCATTCGGGCTGCGGATTATGTCGTGGATATGGGGCCCGGCGCCGGCCGGAAAGGCGGGGAGGTGGTCTTTTCTGGTCTGCCGGATACGCTGCCGGACTCCGATAGCTCGCTCACCGGCCAATATCTGGCGGGCAAGAAGCAGATTCAGGTGCCGTCGTCCAGGCGGCCGGCAGATGGGCCGCAGCTTTTTCTGCGCGGAGCGGCTGAGAATAACCTGAAGCATATTGATGTAGCCTTTCCCCTGGGATGTTTTGTCTGTATTACCGGGGTCTCGGGCTCCGGCAAATCCACCCTGATAATTGAGACCCTTTACCGGCTACTGGCCCAGCGGTTTTATCACGCCGGGGTACCGGCGGGAAAGCATACAGCTATTGAGGGCCTGGAGCATATCGATAAGGTGATCAACATTGATCAGTCCCCTATCGGCCGCACCCCGCGGTCCAATCCCGGGACTTACACCGGGCTTTTTACCTTTATCCGGGAGCTGTTTGCCAGAACCCCGGATGCCCGTATGCGGGGCTACAAGCCGGGGCGGTTCAGTTTCAATGTCAAAGGCGGCCGCTGCGAGGCCTGTGCCGGTGACGGTATCATCAAGATTGAGATGCATTTTTTGCCGGATGTGTATGTTACATGCGACGTCTGCCAGGGCAGCCGCTACAACCGGGAGACCTTGGAAATCAAGTACAAGGGCAAAAATATCGCGGAAGTTTTGGAGATGACGGTCAATCAGGCATTGGAATTTTTCGGAAATATCGGGCATGTCCGGGATAAACTGCAGACGCTGGTGGATGTGGGGCTGGGCTATATACACCTCGGCCAGCCGGCCACCACACTCTCCGGCGGTGAGGCCCAGCGGGTCAAGCTGGCCAGGGAACTTGGCAAACGGGAGACCGGAAAAACATTATATATTCTGGATGAGCCGACCACCGGCCTTCATATGGATGATATCAAACAGCTCCTTGTCGTATTAAACCGGCTGGTGGCATCCGGCAATACGGTGATGGTTATTGAACATAACCTGGATGTCATTAAATATGCGGACTATATCATCGATCTGGGGCCTGAAGGCGGTGAGGCGGGCGGCGAGGTCATTGTCTGCGGCACGCCGGAGGCGGTGGCGGATGTAGAGGCTTCCTATACCGGCCGGTTTTTGAAGAAGATTCTGTAAATAAAAAAGGCCGCTGCCGGGATGACCCCGTCAGCGGCCGCTTTGATTACTTATGCGATCTTTGTCAAACCGGAATTATTGACCCAGCAGTTTTGTCACTGTGCCTGTCATCGGTGCGGCATAGATCAGGATCAGTGAGATAACCAGTGCATAAATACACAGGGACTCGATCATGGCCAGGCCGATCAGCATGGTAACGGTTACCTTGCCCGAAGATTCAGGGTTGCGCGCAATCCCTTCAACAGCGGAGCGAAGGCCGATGCCCTGGGCAATGCCGCAGCCAAAAGCGGCGATGGCGATGCCGAAACCAGCGGCGGTTACTGCTGCGATGAAATACTGTAGTGCTTGAGCTTCCATTAAAACCTCCTTTAAGTGATTAATGAGTTATACACCGTTCGGCTTCTTCCAAAAGCGAACTTTAATATTATCATTTGCCGATCAATTCAATTAATGTGAGTGTTCCATGGCCTCTGTGAAATACATGGTGCTCAGCATATAGAAGATAAATGCCTGAATCAGCGCGACAAGGATGCCCAGAACCATAATCGGCAGCGGGGCGAAGAATGCGCCTGCCAGAAAGAACAGGATGGTCAGCACGAGTTCATGGC
Organism: Desulfobacterales bacterium; assembly: GCA_046543065.1. Lineage (GTDB taxonomy): Bacteria > Desulfobacterota > Desulfobacteria > Desulfobacterales > Desulfosalsimonadaceae > M55B175. Next base: position 4,675 of record JBKHAE010000067.1, read on the forward strand.
CCATAAGGTTTCCGAAAAGCCGGAAAGAAAGGGAGAGCACCCGCGCGAAGTGGCCGATGATTTCAATGGGCATGATAATCGGAATCATCCACCAGATGGGGCCGGTGAAATGCTTGATATATTTGATACCGTGATATTTGACCCCGATCACATGGGTGAAGATAAAAACCACCAGCGCGCAGGAAAGGGTGGTGTTTAAGTTGGCGGTGGCCGGGAAAAAGCCCGGAATCAGGCCCATGATGTTGGAGATGAAAATATAGAGGAAAATCGTCCCAATTAAAGGAAAAAACCAGCGGCCCTCATCCCCGGTGATATCCACCATGAACTCTTCAAGTCCGGATACCGCAAGCTCCAGAACATTCTGCATTTTATTGGGAATCAGGCTGAGGCTTTTTGTTCCGATAAGGCCAAGGATGATCAAAAGCGCCATCGTCACCCAGGAATAGATGACATGGGGATTTTCGTGGGCAAAGTGTCCAAGCCCGAACAGTTCAAATAATTTGACGAATAGTAAAAACGGATGTTCCACTTCAGATCGCCTCCTTGAATATGAGTTTCTTAACCTCGCTGATGGTGGCCAGAAAAATGCTCGCCACAACGACCGAGAGACCGACAAACAATCCCAGGGGATGGACATACCCGCCGGAAAGCAGAATAAAAATCACGATACCGCTCGCGATGAACCGAATGTAGTACTTGACCAGCATCACGTTGTGTGAGGCCAGGTAAGGCGGTGTCAGCGATTTCTTAAGGGTGCGGTAAAGCAGATGAAAGTTGATGGTGACCAGCAGCCCGCCGGCAATAATGCCTTTGGTAAAATCAAACGGGGCGAACACCAGTCCGGCCAATCCGGCAATCCCCAGTAAAATCCAGTTTCCATATAGTACGAATTTGAGTAAGCGCTGCTGTGTTGTCATCAGGCTATTTCATCTTGTTTACTTTTTTGATGGCAAGCGCAATATTATTGAATCCTGCCACAATTCCGAAACCCAGAAACAAAAACATCAGCCATGGTGCGGTGCCGAAAACCTTGTCCAGAAAAAGACCGATAAACAGGCCGATAAAGACGGACAGCGCAACGGAAAAACCAAGGGCGCTGTACCAGCCCAGCTCCTTTATCATCTGCCGGGTTTCTTTTTTCATGCCCCCACTTTGAAGGCAGATTTTGCCGCTCTATTAAAATTCAATTTGCTACCACAGCTTCCCTTTGGCGTCAATATAAAACGAAAAATGGGTTTAAAATTTTACCTCAACAAATCAAGGGGTGATGATTAAACGCCCGCATTCTTTTTCCCCGGTGACCTCCCCGATGATTTGTGCGGTGATGTTTTTTTTATTCAGGGCGTCCACCGCTTGTCGGGCTTTCTCACCAGGCACCGCCAGAATCAAGCCGCCTGAGGTCTGCGGATCAAATAGCATGTCGGCTTCAATGGCATCAATGCCGGCGGCGATAGAGACACTTTTTTCGCAGTATTTTTTGTTGGTATAGGCGCCGGCCGGAAAAAATCCCATACGGGCAAACGAAAGAGCCGTCGGGATAAACGGCACCCGGCTGACGGCAAGGGTTATTTCTTTTCCGGAGGCGCGCGCCATTTCCAGGAGGTGCCCGGCCAGTCCGAAACCGGTGATATCCGTGCAGGCACTGGGAGAGAATTCGCGGGCGGTTTCCGCCGCATCCTTGTTTAATGCGGTGGTGATATCGATCAGCTGTTGAATGGTTTCCGCATCCGCGAGTTTTCCTTTAACCGCTGTGGCCAGGATACCGGTGCCGATGGGCTTGGTGAGAATTAATCGGTCGCCGGTTTGTGCATGGCTGTTGGTCCAGATCTTTTCCGGATGGACAATGCCGGTGACAGAGAGGCCGTATTTGAATTCCGGATCATCCACGCTGTGCCCGCCCACCAGGGTGGCGCCGGATTGATGCACCACATCCAGGCCACCGGCCAGGGTATCCCGTAACACGGTTTCCGGCAGATCATCAGCCGGAAAACAGACGATATTCATGACCGTAATCGGCTCGCCGCCCATGGCGTATACGTCGCTCAACGCGTTGGCCGCCGCGATCCGGCCGAACTCATAGGGGGAATCAATAATCGGGGTAAAAAAATCCAGGGTTTGAATGAGCGCGGTATCCGCACTGATTTGATAGACCCCGGCATCATCCGATGTTTCGGTGCCCACCAGAAGTCGGGGGTCGGTCTTAACCGGCAGCCGGCTTACAATTCTGTCCAGCAACTCCGGACCCAGCTTTGCCGCTCACCCGGAAGCCCGGGTTTTTTCAGTAAGATTGTACGTAATGCGTGGTTCTTCAGCCATTGATTCCCTACAATACCCTATACCTATCATCTAATACCCTATCTGATTTAAACACCGGCCCGTCAATACATACATGCCCGTATCCTTCAGCGTGTTCGGTATCCTTTATGGCGCAGCCCAGGCATGCGCCTACTCCGCATGCCATGATGGTTTCAATTGAGACCTCGCAGGGCCGTTCATGCTGTCTGGCGATTGATGAAACCGCATCAAGCATGGGCACGGGACCGCAAGCATAGATCATGTCCGGCTTGCTGTTTTTAAGCCATTCAGCCAATATCTCGGTGACCAGGCCCTTTTCGCCGAGACTGCCGTCCTCGGTGGCGATTTGCGTCTCTATGCCCATGGCTTGAAAATCCGCCGCGCATAAAATATCCGCCGCAGATCGGCCGCCCAGACAGGCAACGGAGTCTTTCAAAAACGTCCCGGCGCTTTTAAGTTTTTCAGCCAGAAAAACCATGGGCGCAACCCCGATCCCGCCAGCCACCAAAGCAGCGCTTTGAATCTGCGGAGAGGCCGTGAACCCATGGCCCAGGGGGCCCAGCAGATCGAGCGCATCGCCTTTTTTCTGCCGGGCGAGTTTTCGGGTAAAATCGCCCACTGTCTTGTAGAGGATCTCAATTCGTTTAACCCGGCCATGGCTTGTGTGCACCCGGTGGATGGAAAACGGCCGCCGCAGAAGCGGGGTGGACTCGCCCGGCAGGCGAAGCGTTACAAACTGGCCCGGCTCTGCGGCCGCGTACTGGACGCCGCCGGTCAGTCCGATGCGGTATACGGCCTCTGAAACCGGTTCACTCCATAAGATTTTGGCTGTTTCCTGCAGCATTTTTCTCTGCCCGCTTATTTTTCAGTGATAGCGATGACCGCGGCGAATCGGCCGGTTTCCGGATTTTTCCGGTATGAATAGAACAGGTGGTCATTGCATCGGGTGCATATATTTGAAAATTCGATGTTTTCCGGTAAAACGCCGGCGCTTGTCAGCTGATCCCGGGTGATCGCCCAGAAGTTAAAATGGTTCCTATGGTCCTGATAGGGCCAGAACGTTTCCGGGATTTCGGTTTGATAGTTTTTAAATTCGCTGCAGCAAGGGCCAAGCGATGGGGATACGGCCGCGCAAATATCCGCCGGCTCGCATGAGAACTCGGACTGCATGCGCTTGATCGTTTTCCCGGCAATATTTTGAAGACTTCCTCTCCAGCCGGCATGAATGTTTGCCGCCACCAACTTGACCGGGTCATACAGGAGTATGGCCTGGCAGTCCGCGAGCTGAATTCCTATCGGCAAGCCGGCAATATCTGTGATCAGGGCGTCCCCGGTCAGTTCCAGGGAAGGGGCGTCTCCCTCCGCCTGTTTGAGGGTAATCACCTCCGAACCGTGAACCTGGCTGGCGAAAATTACCGGCCGGTGGCTTTGGATACAGTCTTTTATCAGGGCTCGGTTTCGTTTAACATTCTCTGTTTCATCACTGCCGTTCGCTCCGATATTTAAGCTGTCATAGGGGCTCTGGCTGAAGCCGCCCGCCCGGGTAAAAATGCTGTGCCGCAGCCCGGAAAATCCGGCCAGAGAATGAAACTCAAAATAAAGGATGCCGTCTCTGCGGTGTGCAATCATACAAACCTGCAATCCAAGGTGCTTCATCGTACTTGAGGAATTTAAAACCGATTACAAGCACGATTCATTAAAAACAATAATATAATCAACACTGGCCAGCGCGGCAAGGACTTCCGCCCGCTGGTCCTGGGGGACGATCGGGCGTTTATTCCCCTTGACAGATCGAACGGATTGATCCGTTCTGGCAGCTTAGAGCTCATAGATCAGCGGGGCTCTCTCGGAGAGGCAATCAAATTGTTTCCGGAATTTTTGGATTTCTGTCAGATCAAGCCGGGCTGTGGTGGCGGTCTCCGGGGAGGCGCTCATGGCAAGTACCTCGCCCTGGGGGGCGATGATCTGGGAATGTCCCGGGTACGCCAATTTCCCCTCCTGTCCGCAGCGGTTTGCGGCCACCATAAACAGCTGGTTTTCAATGGCCCGGGCCCGAAGCAGAATATCCCAGTGATGAATTCGCGGAGCAGGCCATTGGGCGGATACGATGATGACTTCCGCCCCTTTTAAGGCAAGCGTGCGGCAGATTTCCGGGAATCTGAGATCATAACAGATTATCAGCCCAAACCGCCGGCCGCCGGTTTTGCAGACCACCGCGGAGGTGCCCGCTTCAAAGTTTTTATCCTCGCCGATAAAGGAAAACAGATGCGCCTTTCTGTATTTACCGGCAATGTCGCCGTCTTTGCCGATTACATAAAGGGTGTTGTAAATGGTCCCGGCATCCGCTTCAGGCAGTGAACCGGCAATTGCAAGGGATTTGGCCTTCGCTGCTTTGGATAAAAGTTCAATAATTTCAGGTGTTTTTTGGGCGTGATCGGAAAGTGCCGGATAATCGAAGCTGCTTGAAAACATTTCCGGCAGCACCGCCAGGTCTGCGCCCTGATCGCTCAGCCGGGAAATGCCTGTCAGGGCACGGCGGATGTTGGCATCCACTTCGCCCCGCATGATGTCAAACTGATAGATGCCGGCAGTCAGAATCCCCATTTGGCCTTTTCCCTTTCCGGGTGAATTGAAACGCGTGGTTTAGGTCCTGATTTTTCATTTCATGACGCCCGGGCCAGTGTCAATACATTTATACAGGCCGCACCACCGGATTTCAGGGTGCGGGCGCATTCGTTCACTGTTGCGCTCGTGGTGCAGACGTCATCAATCAATAGCAGGTTTTTCCCCTGAATCCGGTTTTTTCCGGCCAGTGAAAACGCCTGCCGGATATTTTCCTTTCGCGCCTGCCGGCTTAATCCAGTCTGGGTGGCGGTTTTTCTCGTCCGCCGCAGAATTTTGCCGTCAGGGACGAGCGACGGCATCCAATCCCCGTGCTGGCGGAAAAGATCCGGCCATTGGGCCAAAATCAGGGCTGCCTGGTTAAACCCCCGGGTTTTTAATTTGCTGGCATGCAGGGGGACTGGCACGAGCATATCCGGCATACCGATTTCCGGATAGCAAATCAGGGCATGAAACAACAATCGGCCAAGGGGCCGCGCCAACTGGATTTTCTGTTTGTATTTCAGGGCATGGACGGCGGTCATCAGAGCGCCGTCGTACGCCCCGGCCGAGCGGATATGATCGAAATATGTTTTCTGGGTGAGGCACTCGCTGCAAATATGATCCTGACCCACCCGGCTTTTAAACATTACCCCGCATATGGGGCACTTGGGCGATTCAATGGGGAAAAATGCCGTGCGGCAGTCAGGACACAGCCAGGATGCCATGATGGCTTCAAAAACCGCCGGTGACAGGGACCGGTCAACAGCGGACGGAGGGTTCTCGTAAGATTTCAGGTGAAAAAACCGCCCGCAGGTTAGGCACTTGTTTGGAAAAAGCGCCTCCCTGAAGGCGGCTGCCATATGCGCAAAGGCTTTATTCGGCGATATTGATCTTACAGTCTGCAATCGCATCGCCAAACGCGGAGCAGGTCATTTCTGCAGCATCCTCAATCTGCCGGGCCAGATCATAGGTTACTTGTCTGGAGCGGATGGTTTCCTGAAGGTTCTGCCGGATGAGGGCGGCTGCTTTTTTCCATCCCATATGATCAAGCATCATCGCACCGGAGAGGATCAGAGAGCTGGGGTTTACCTTGTCCAGTCCCGCGTATTTGGGCGCCGTGCCATGGGTGGCCTCAAATACCGCGCATCCGTCTCCGATATTCGCTCCGGGCGCCATGCCTAAACCGCCGACCTGGGCGGCCAGGGCATCGGAGATATAGTCGCCGTTTAGGTTGGGTGTGGCAATAACGCCGAATTCTTCCGGCCGGAGCAGGACCTGCTGAAACAGCATATCCGCAATCCGGTCTTTAATGATGACTTTATCCGACACCGGCCGGCCCTCATAGTCGCTGTAAAATTGCGCCTCAGTGATGGTTTGGTCGGCAAAGCGCTCAGCCGCCACCTCATAGCCCCAGGTGCAGAAAGCCCCCTCTGTATACTTCATGATGTTTCCCTTGTGCATCAGGGTGACCGAGGGGTAGCCTTCCTCAATGGCGTATTCGATGGCTTTGGCCACAAGGCGCTTGGTATTTTTCTCACTGATCGGCTTGATGCCGATACCCGGGTTTTCCGGCAGTTTCGCGCCCATTTGTTCGGACAAGAAGGCCGCCACCGCCCGGGACTCATCGCTTCCGGCCGGCCATTCAATGCCGGCGTAAAGATCCTCGGTGTTTTCCCGGAAAACCACCATATTGATTCTTTCCGGGTGTTTCATGGGGCTTGGCACGGAATCGACATATTTGACCGGGCGCACACAAGCATAAAGATCCAGTTCCTGGCGGATGGAGACATTCAGGCTTCGAATGCCTTTTCCCACCGGCGTGGTGAGCGGCCCCTTAATGGCCACCACATGCTCTCGAATGGTATCCAGAGCTTCTCTGGAAAGATACTCCCCGGTTTGCTGAAAGCCCTTTTCGCCCACGGGCAGTTCTTTCCAGGCAATTTGTTTCTCGCCGTTATAAGCGGTCTTTACCGCTGCTTCAATGACAATCCGGGTGGCGCGCCAGATGTCCGGTCCGGTGCCGTCGCCCTCGATAAAGGGGATGATCACATGGTCCGGGACATTCAGGGTTCCGTCCGGGTTTATTTTGATTTTCGCCGCCTGTTCCATATAAATCTATATCCTTTCAGTGTTTTTCCTATTCTCCAATACCTAAAAATTCTGCTGCCGAAAAGCCTCATAAAGGACGACACCGCCTGCCACCGAGGCATTTAAAGAGTTTATTGCCCCTTTCATGGGAATATGGGCCAGAAAATCGCATTCGCGGCTGACCAGCGGCCGTATGCCGCCGCCTTCGCCGCCGATGACGATACCCACCATACCGGTGCAATCGGTGTCGTAGATTGATTGATAGCCGGCCGCATCCAACCCGATAATCCATCCGCCGATTTTTTTCAAGTCTTTCATGGCGTTTACCAGGTTGACTACCTGGGCGAGCTGGATGTGCTCAAGCGCACCGGCCGAAGCTTTGGATACTGCCGGTGAGGGCCCGGCGGATCGGTCCCTGGGGATTACCACCCCTTTTACGCCCACGCACAGGGCGGTGCGTATCAGGGCCCCCAGGTTCTGGGGATCCACAATGCTGTCAAGGAGAAGAAAAATCGCCGGATCAGACGGCGACATCAGCATTTCAGCCCAGTCCGTGGCAGGAAAAGGGCTGGTACGGGCGGCGATCCCCTGGTGCATGTCGGTATGGCTAAGACCTTCCAGCTCCTCCCGGGAGCTCGGGCGGATCGGGAGATTGAGGGATTTTGCGTGTCGAACAATTTCCTCAATCCGGGCGCCCGGCTTATCCGTTATCACAAAGATTTCTTCAAACCTTCGGCGGCCGGCTAAAAGCGCCTCTGCCACCGGGTGGATGCCGTATAATATGTCGTGTCCGCGGGGGGGCAAAACAGATTTTCCTTCTAAGTAACCTCACGGTTTAAGGTATAGGGTATAAGGTGTAAGGTCAATGAAAACAACCCTTTATACTTATACATAATTTAAGGTTCACGGTTCACGGTTCACAGTTCATGGTTCATGGTTCAACGGTTATACAAACTCAGTGCCTCAGGGCCTTTGGTTTTGGCTTTGGAAAAGGCCTATAAAAAAAGGCGATTTCCTTTAAGTCCCCCTTTGCCAAAGGGGGATTTAGGGGGATTTTACATCATGGCTCAATATAAATCCCCCCGAAAATCCCCCCCATCCCCCCTTTTTCAAAGGGGGGAGCAGGTGGTGGCCCTTTTTCAAAGGGGGGGCAGGTGGTGGCAGGGGGCTCAGGTAGTGTGCCCTTTTTCAAAGGGGAGCTCAGTTGGTAACCCTTTTTCAACAGGGAGCTCAAGTGGTTGCCTTTTAAAAAGGGGGGATGCGTCAGAGTTCCCGGTTTGCAGTTTGAAAATCTCATTTTCCTTGTATCTGCGGCAAAGCTTGAAAATCGCTCAACTTAGGTTCCTGCAGAATCCCCTTTCAGGACCGGGGCGGATGGCACGAAATAATATCGCAGAATTCGGCCACCGCTTTATCCAGCCGGTCGTTGACAATCACGTGCTGATAAAGCTCTTTTTGGGCGATTTCCGCTTCTGCCGCATCCAGGCGTTTTTTGATGGTTTCCGGATCATCTCCCCCCCGCTTTTCAAGCCGCTCGCGAAGCACTTCAAGGGCAGGGGGCATGATAAATATCGTCACACTCTCGGGAAACTGTTTTAGAATCTGCCGCGCGCCCTGGACATCAATATCCAGCAGCACCCGTTGTCCGGAAGAGAGCTGCTGGTTCAAAAACGAAGCGGATGTGCCGTAATAGTGTCCGTGCACATTGGCCCATTCCGCCCAGTCGCCCTGCTGGATGCGTTTTTCAAACTCGGCTTTTGAGATAAAGAAATAATCCACACCGTGTTTTTCACCGGTACGCGGGGCACGGGTGGTAAAGGATATCGAATAGACCAGTTCCGGAAACTGTTTGCGCGCGGCCTGACAAAGCGTTGATTTGCCAGCCCCGGAGGGTGCTGAAACGATAAACAGGCGTCCTTTATGGGATTGTTCCCGGCTTTTATCCTTGGGGTTTTCCGCCATTTTTTTTCTTTTCATTCAATACCGAGAGCCGCTGGGCGATGGTGTCCGTCTGAGTTGCGGATAAAAAGACATGATTGTTTTTCATCAGAATGATCGAGCGGGTGCGGCGGCCAAAAGTTCCATCAATCAGCCGGCCTTCCTCTTTGGCATCCTCTTTCAGCCGTTTCATCGGCGCTGAATTGGGCGATACAATGGCAAGGACCTGATCGGCAACCACATAACTTCCAAACCCGATGTTCAGCAATTCGTAGGACATGTTTGGTACTCCTGTATCACTCAGTGTTTTGCACCTGTTCGCGGATTTTTTCCAGTTCGGTTTTTGCGGCCACAATGGTATGGGAAATTTCCGCATGGCCGGTTTTACTGCCCATGGTGTTAAATTCCCGGTTAAATTCCTGAAGCAGAAAATTAAGTGACCGGCCGGCGGGTTCCGGACCGGTCATGAGTTGTTCGAATTGATCCAGATGGCTTTTGGCGCGGACGATTTCTTCCGAAATGTCGCTTTTGTCCGCAAGAAATGCGGCTTCCTGGGCGATTCGGGCGTTATCCACATCGATCATGCCATGGGTCAGGGTGTTGACCCGTTCCTTTAAGCGTTCCTGATAGGCTTCCAGAAGTCCCGAAGACCGGCTTTCAATTTTCTGGATCATGCCGTTTATGGTTTGCAGCCGTTTCTCAAGATCTGCGGCGATATTTTTACCCTCCGCGGTTTTCATGTCTATGAATTCGGCAAGGACCCGCTCCAGGGTTTCTGATACGGCCGCCCAGATGGTCTCGGCCTCAACTTCCGTCTTTGCTGGTTCGATGACGCCGGATTTGGCGGCAAGCAGGCTTAACGGGACGGGCTCCTCAAGGTCTAAATGTTCCTTTAGCGTTTTTAGGGAGGCATAATAGCCCTCGGCCATGGATTTGTTTACTTCAAAGGCTTCGGGCGCCTCTGAAACGGACTGGATGGAAAGTTTGATTTCAATACGCCCCCGGCTGATTTTCTCCGAAACCGCCAGCCGGATTTTTTCTTCCAGAAACTGGTAGGTGGGGGGCACCCGGAAGGTAAAATCCAGGTACCGGCTGTTATAACCTCGGATTTCCATTGTCACACGGGTTTGATCAATGGTCAGTTCCGTGTCTGCATAGGCGGTCATGCTTCGAATCATAAGCGTCCGTCCGCTTTCAGGTCTTTAAGGTATTTGCTGCGCGCCCGGTTTAAAAATTCATGCATCCGGGCTTCCGTATAATCCGGATAGGTCCAGGGCAGGGGTTGAAATCTGCCGTTCTGGTAAATGAGTGTCAGATCCCCATATATGTTTTTGCCGAGATAGATGCGATGGGTATAGTTTTTACCCGTTGCCAGGACAAATCGCTCAGCCAGCAGATAGCCGGGGTCAATATTGATTTGTCTCTTGCCGGCTGCCGTGTAGTCCGTTTCGATGGTATTGGTGTAGAGCTTGATATCCGGCAGATCGGCCTGATTTATGTGCGGGCCGAATGCGGTCATCCGCCGGCAAAGACCGGTGCCCATTTCCGGTTCATAGTAGTCGGTCCGGTTGAATGAAAACCTGCGGCTGATGATATCAATCGGCCCGAATTTATCCTGCAGCCGCTCAAATACCGGCTGAACCAGGCGGGTGTGGTTTGTAAACAGGCCGATAACCAGCTTGGCAGACTTTGGCGGCACAGGCCGGCTCATCAGAATCGTCCCGGTTTTATTCGTCTAAAGGTTGGGCCTCGTCGATTAACATCACCGGAATATCATCCCGGATTTCATACATGAGCTTGCAGTGGTCGCATATCATGCCGTCCCGGGATTCATTCAGATGAATGGGTCCCTTGCATTTGGGGCACACGAGAATATCCAGCAGTTCCTGACTCACAGCCATTTTTAAGCCTCCTTTGGCGCGAAATAATAACAAAATTACATAGCAGAGGGCAGGCCGGTTTGCAATGATCATTCACGGAGATCGTTACAGAATAAGTGCCAAAAAGATGGGGTGGTACGCCCGGCAGGATTCGAACCTGCGATCTTCAGCTCCGGAGGCTGACGCCCTATCCACTGGGCCACGGGCGCACTTGGGTATCAATTACATGAGCCGATAGGCCTTCGTCAAGCATGATTTTTAGAAAAATCATGCACGCAATCGCATCTCATCAAGCGCCGCACTCGCCTCGCCCACCACATAGAGCGAGCCGGCAATACAGATCAGATCCTCTGCTTCGGTTATACGGTAAGCATGCGCCACCGCTTCCGCAACATCCGAAATTACATCAAAGTCCGGTATCAGGTCCTGTCCGGTCTGCGCAAGGGTTTCAGCCGGAAGACTGCGATCGATTCCGGGGCGGGTGAATACGGCCCGGCAGCATTGCGGCAGAATGGACTGCAGCATGGATCTATAGGGCTTGTCATCCAGGATGCCGATCACCAGAGTGATCTTGCGATCCGCCATCTGCTCTTTTAAGAATCTGGCCAAATGCCGGGCCGCCATAAGATTATGGGCTCCGTCAATAAGGATCCGGGGCCGGGTGTTTCGCATTTCAAGCCGGCCCGGCCAATGATGAGTTTTAAGTCCGGCACGGATGGCGGTAAAGTCTATGGATGTATTTCGGGACAGGATTTCACAGGCGGCCAGCACAATGGCGGCATTGTCGATCTGGTGGTTACCGCTCAGGCGGGTCTGCATATTCGGCCAGACATGGTCAATACCGTAATAAGTAAATGTGCCGGCCCCGGGGTTTCGCCGCACCCGAAAGTGTTCGCCTATCCGATAGAATGGGGCGCTTCGGGCGTTGGCCGTCTGCCGTATAACCTCAACAGCCGCCTTCTGTCTGGCCCCGGTGATGACCGGCGTGCGCGGCTTGATAATGCCGGCCTTTTCCCCGGCAATCGCGGCGATGTCAGGGCCGAGGTAGTCGCGGTGCTCCATGGAGATATTGGAGATAATGGAGATTTGCGGTTCAAGGACATTGGTGGCATCCAGGCGTCCGCCCATACCGGTTTCAACCACCGCCCAATCCACATTTTCCGCAGCAAAAGCGTAAAGCGCCATGGCCGTGGTATACTCGAAAAAGGTAGCCTCCCTTTCGCCGTGATGGGCTTTTTTGGCGGCTTCATAGGCAGCTACCACGCCATGATCTGAGATTTCCTCATTATTGATACGGATGCGTTCGTTAAACCTGATCAGGTGCGGCGATGTGTAGAGTCCCACCCGGTAGCCGGCATGAAATATAATGTTGGCTATTGCCGAAGCAATAGATCCCTTACCGTTTGTGCCGGCGATGTGAATGGTTAAAAATTGATGCTGGGGATTGTCCAGATTTTCCAACATGCCGCGGATAATATCCAGCCCCAGGATAATGCCAAAGCGCCTGAGGCCATACATTTCAGTCAGGCATTGCTGATAGCGATTCGGGTCCATTCTTTAACAGCCATTTAATTATTCGATGATACGTTCGAGCGGCCAGGCACATAAAAAACCCGGTCAGCGGTAATCCGGCTGACCGGGCTAAACGAGCTTGAAATCGTTCAAAAACTAAGAGCGCCTTGTCTTGCGGTGCCGCTGGTAGCGTTTCTGCCGTTTGGCTTCGGCAATCCGCTGCCGCCGAAGCGCTTCCCTGCGTTTACGCCGTCGGTACTCGCTCGGTTTCTCATAGTTCTTCTTCATTTTCAGTCGTTTGAACAATCCGTCGTTTTGAATTTTTTTCTTCAAAACGCGAAGTGCCCGTTCGACATCATTGTCGTCGACGCGAACCGAGATTTCCTTCAAAAATTTCGCCCCCTTTACAGTATATTTACTTCAAGAATTCAAGATTAAAACATATATACAAAAATTTCAAGCACAGGTAGTCGGCGCGCACGGCTAATTTGTTCTAACGCCAAATCCATACCCCCGGTCCTGTTAAAGCTAAGGTTGGGATTCGTTTTCTTCGCTATCGGGATCGAAATCGCTATCGGGATCGAAATCGATGCTGTAGACTTCCTGATCCTCTCGAACTTGGTATCCTCTTGCGCCGAGACGGCTGAGCATCGCGGCCATACGGTCGAGTTCATCCTTGCGGTTCCGGCTTTCCATCTTGTCCAGCGC
>JBKHAE010000178.1:0-3233 GCA_046543065.1 Desulfobacterales bacterium
TTTATAAGTCTCTTATAAAGCCGCAGGCACTGCGTTTTTTAAACCTTAAACCGTGAACCGTGAACTGTGAACTGTGAACTGTGAACTATAAACTTTGAACCATGAACCTCAAGTTATTTAAACGAACTACTGGTCATAAAGAACCAGGGTTGGCTAGATTTGGCCAAACACCTAATAGTCCCCCTGACACGCTTTCCACACATTACCAGCACCACGCTTTTTTAAACATCACATGAATTGTAAATGGCTCACCATCAATGACACTGTATGTTCCGGGCACCTCATACGCCCGGTCTGTGATGTTCCACATGCGGCACTGCAAGTCAAACCCGCTGTCCATTATATTTCGGGCGGTGGCACTCAAATCCAGCCGCCACTCGCCGGAAAGGCGGACTTTTTCTTCATTGCGCGGGTAAATGAGCTCCTGGCTGCCAAAATACCGCAACCGGCTAAATATGGTTAAATCCGCCACCGGCTCCCATTGGGCAGTGAAATTAAAGAGACTCTTTGGCCCGGTATCAAAGGGATAGTTAAGATCCACATAGTGATCCACCACCGTCCCGTCCGGCCGGACAAATGAATAGTCATTATACCGGTAGGTTTCATCCGGGCCATGATTGTCCAGCATCGTGAGGTTCATGCCAAGCTCCAGGCGATCAACAGGCTTTACCCGGCCGCTTGCCTCGAGCCCCTTGATCGTCTGGTGATTGCGGTTGGACAGCCCGGCATAGGGATCCTCCATGATGTGGTCGTCAATGCGGTTGACAAAACCACCCAGGCTCAACTCCGCCTTTTCTGTGGGTGTCCAGGCCACCGTGGTATTGAGCGTGGTCACCTCTTCCAGTTCAGGCTCGTCTTCTTCAAGGAGCTGGCGGGCAAAAGGGGTGCGGTAAGCGGTGCCGTAGATGGTTTTAACCGTCCAGTCGGCCGCGACATTCCAGACGATGCCCGCGTGGTAGCTCAAGCGGTCATGATAGGTGTCGTGTTCATCCTGGCGCAGCCCAAGGCACAAGTCCACCGGGCCGAGCTTGTGCGTGTACTGGCCGAAAAAGGACCACAGCTCGGTGTCATAATCTTTTTCCGTGATGCCCGGCAGAAAACTCTGGTTGTCCGGCCCGAGATAATCCGGCAGATAGCTGTCCCAGATGGGCGCATCCTCGATCTGCTTTCTCCGAAATGACACCCCGCCGGTAAAAAGGCCGCGGCCGGCCAGAAAATTCCGATCATACAGGAGCTCGCCGTAAGCGGTCTGCTCGGTGGGCGAGAATTCGATGTCAATGACTTTGTAGGTAGAATCAATGGTTGAATAATAGCCGGCATATCTGAGGGCCGAATCCGGATTGATATCCTGCCGCCCCTCAAATTTGACATAATTAGCAGGGGTATCCCTGGCTTCCTGCCAGAGTTCCTCTTTTTTCGGATCTGAAATGGTATAAGGCCTGGAATATTCCGAAAACCGGCCGGATACATTCAGCCAATCCCTTATTGACGCGTTTCCGGTTATTTCCAGATACTGGGGGCGGTCGGGATGCAGCCGGCCGTATCGCTCATCCGGCGAAACCGGTGTTCCGGTGTTCTCCCCCCAGAACCGGACGATCCCGGTTGTCGGATCGTCCGGGGCCATTTCGCGGCCGGCAACGGATAAGAATCCGTCCCACTGCCCGCCGTCATGGCCGGCATTGATATGGAACCCGCGCGGCTCATCCGGGCCGCCCGCCCAGGCACCGGTTTCAATGCCGCTTAAATCCTTGCCGGTCATGGGGACGACATTTACGATACCGGCAAATGCATCCGCCCCCCAAAGGACGGAGCCGGGTCCCCGGACAATCTCAATTCGCTTGACCGATGCCAGGGAGAGTTCTTCATCCAGCGGATGAACGGATTTGGTGGTATCCGAGAGCATGGGCACCGTATCATGTAAAAACAGCACCGAATCCGGAATTCCGCGCAAATACGGCTGGGTTCCCCATTCCTTCTGCGCCATAAAGAACCCGGGGGTAAGGTCAAGGGCCTGGGCAAGGGTAAATACGCCGTTTACATCAAGCATCTCCCGGGTGATGACATCCGCCACTGCCGGCGCCTGAGCGGCACTCTCCTCCCGGCGCGAGGCAATGGATAGGACTTCCAGGTCTTCGCCCACAAACATGAGCATGGTATCCCCGCATGCGTCGTCGGCAAATGCCCGCTCCTGGATATCCAGGGACATCAGCACGGCAATGACAATAAAAAATGGTAAAATTTTATTCAGCAACTCTATGACCCGCCCTCTTTCATCGCAATTGATGCCTCACTCATCACCCATGGCATTCTTTACCAGAACCCGGAACTTGGCACGGGTAAGGCCCAGCAGCTTGGCTGCGGCGGACTGATTTTCACCTGTCATTTCAAGGGCCTGGCGCACAAGCGCTTTTTGCAGAGCTTCCAGGGAAATGCCTTCCGGCGGCAGACGGAAGTTTCCAGCTGTCTCCTGGCCGCAGGCGCCGGATCTTAAAAAAGAAAGCATTTCCGCTGTCACAACCCCGTCTCCTGAATCCAGGATCTTTACCCGCTCCATGGCATTGGCCAGCTCACGCACGTTTCCCGGCCAGGGGTAGGCCTGGAGCACGCGCAATGCGCCGTCTGTCAGGCGCATTTTCCGTCCATCTGCCGATTTTTTCAGAAAATGGCCGGCAATCGGCGGGATGTCCTCGGGCCGCTCCCGCAGGGACGGGGATTCAATCGGAAACACGTTGATGCGGTACAAAAGATCCTGCCGGAACTGGCCGGCATCCACTTTTTTCTGAAGGTCCTGGTTGGTGGCGCAGACAATCCGAACATCCAGCGGGATCTCGGCGTTGCCGCCCACCCGCTGGATTTTCTTGTCCTGAAGCGCCCGAAGCAGCTTTGCCTGGGCCTCAAGCGGCAGGTCACCGATTTCATCCAGAAAAAGGGTGCCGGCATCCGCATATTCAAACTTTCCCTTGGTCCGGCGGTCCGCCCCGGTAAAAGCCCCCTTCTCATGGCCGAAAAGTTCGGATTCCACAAGCTGGGGGGATATGGCAGCGCAGTTGACCGGCACAAACCGGCCCTTTCTGCGGGAGCTTGAATCGTGAATAAACCGGGCGATGATTTCTTTTCCCGTGCCCGACTCCCCGGTAATCAGAACCGCGGTATCAGATGCGGCCACCCGGCGGGCATGCTCGATCACCCGGGCCATTTTCTCTGACTGGTAGATGATTTCATGGCCGCCGGCG
>JBKHAE010000179.1:0-3197 GCA_046543065.1 Desulfobacterales bacterium
CGCCGCCTTTTTCTCTTTGGTCAAATCCGAAGGCCGGCCGCCGTATGTATCTGAATAGGAGGCGCCCAATGCGATATGGGAGTTGCCGTATTTGCCGCCGAAATTTTCATCAAACAGGGTGTTGGCCATAAAGCAATCGATTTTGGAAAACGTCCGGTCGGTCAAAGAAAACTCCCCGATTTTATTAGCGCCGTTGTCCATGGCCAGCTGTTTTTTAAGAAACGCCTCGCCTTCTTCGGCTTCAGCAGAGACCACTTTTCCGTTCTTAAACTCCACCCGGATGCCCCGGACGTAATTGCCGCTGCGATAAGAGGGCTGATCCGCATAATAGACCCCGTTGGTCCCCCGCCAATCCGGGGATGTGAACAACTCAAAGCTCGGGATATTATGACCGGAAATGCCAATCCACCGCCGCTTTTCCCCCGGCGTGATAAAAAGATCCACGTTGGCGGATTCCACATGAAATTTTTCAACAGACAAGCGGTTTAGCCAGTTCTTAAGGGTTTGCGCCTGTTTATAAATCTCTTTCCATTGGGCGATCGGGTCTCTGCGGTTTAAAAAACAAGCCTTGACAATCTGCCGGGCGTATTCTTCCGGTGGAATGCCGGCATGGGCGGCCAGTTCTTCAGTCGGGTACATGGCAAGAGTCCAGCTGAAATGGCCTTCCTCTTCGCGCTGATCGAGAATGTCCCGAAGGTATTTCCTTGCCTTTACCGGTTTGCTGATTCTTGTGGGATCCACGCGGCTTAAATGGGTAAGGGATTGAGGGGCCAGAAGGGCGATGCTCCCATTTAAATTCCGATACAATTCCTCCTCGCCCGGGGCGATAAAGGTCATCTGCCGGTTATTTGAAAGGGTGTAAAAAGATGTCTCCATGGCCGGGGTCTGAAGCAGCCGGTGCAATGGGTGAACGCCCAACTCAAAGAGCTTGGCGTACAAAGTTTCCGCCAGCTGGAGCGCCGGCAGGTCGTATCGGATCATGATGATATCGCCCTTTTTGATTTTTCCGGTCCGGGCGGTCTCAAGGCCCCATAGCAGGACATCCGCATAGCGCTGAATCTGTTTTTCTGGAAGCATAGCCTCTCCTGTCAGGAAAATAAGCCGGGCAGCCTATGGATGCGGCTCCTTAAGAAACAATTGGTGGTATTCCCCGTCATTAAGGTGCGTTCTAAGCAGCCGGTTAATTAAGAAATAGATCTCCTCTATTTCCTCATCGTTTAAGCGATAGCGAAGCTTTTGCATTACCGCATCATCTGAAAACATTTGAAGATAACAGATCATCGTGTTTTCGTTGGTTTCGCGATCCCACCCGAATGCCATTAATTTATCACAGGCTTCGACAAAATCGTGTGTATATCGAGTCATATAAAAACGCCAAAGGTTTATGCATTTGATAATTCATTGACAGCAAGGGCGATATGATACATGGTAAGCACCATACGGGATCATTACTGGAATAACCATTACCGAAATTACAATAAAGAAAAAAAACGTCAAGGTCAACCCGGCTTTCCATGGCAGCACGCGCCAGTTATTTTCAGACGCAGGACAATCTATCCATCCGGTATGCCAGTTATGCGCCTGACGGGCCGGCCGCTGCCGGCACTGTCATACTGCTTGGCGGGCGGGCGGAGTTTATTGAAAAGCACCAGGAAACGATTGAGGACCTGACCCGCAGACATTTTGCGGTCTATACAATGGATTGGTGCGGTCAAGGCTTGTCCGACCGCCTTTTGAAGGATCGGCAAAAAGGGCATGTTGATTCCTTTGACCGGCATATTGATGATCTTGATTTTTTTGTAGAAACTATTGTCCGGCCGAAGGCGGCCGTTCCCCTTATCTTCCTCGCCCATTCCATGGGCGGCCATATTGCGCTGAGATACCTTCGCGGGGCATCCGCCTATTTTGCCGGAGCCATCCTTGTCTCCCCGATGATCGATATCCGGACAAATTCGGTACCGTACCCCTTTGTCCGCAAGCTTGTCCGTCTAGCCAGCCGATACAACTGGTCGGAGCGCTATATCCCCGGGGCAGGCTGTTACGATCCGGAGCAAAAACTTTTTGAAAACAATCCATTGACAAGTGATCCGGAACGATTCATGGATGAAAAACAAAAAATCGCAGACAACCCGGCACTGGCTATCGGCGGCGTGACCTATGGCTGGTTATCCGCTGCATTTGACTCCATAGACGCCATGTTTGCGGCGGACAACTGGAAAAAACTGACAGTGCCGGTACTCATGCTGGGCGGCAGTGCGGACCAGGTGATCTCGATTTCCGCCATGCAGCAGATGTGTCAGCGCCTGGCGGATTGCCGATGTATGATTATACAAAACGCCAAACATGAAATACTCAAGGAAACGAATTCAATCCGCCGGCAGTTCTGGCTTGAATTCGATCAATTTATTAAAAAAATCATGTAAATCAAATCAGGAGGCTTAAACATGGACTGGAAATCCGAGGTTGATGCGGAAAACGAAGAGCTGTACGAGAAGCCGTATTCAACATTTTCTAATGAGGATCCGCAACGCTTTCTGGCGCAGCCGAAATACCCCTATGTACTGGTGGGCGCCGGCGTATTGATTCTCATTGTTTTGCTTATCGTTTTTTGGCCCAATAATCCGGAATCCACTAAGGAAGCAAGCGATGAAAGCAGGCACGCCGCCCGGCCGGCAGTAAACGATGAGATCATGCCCCGGCTTGATCGGATAGAAACCCGGATTGATGAATTGGAGGGGTTCCAGGAACGGGTGAATCAACTGGACAATCGGATCGCCGGGCTTGAGGAGAACTTCCAGCTCATCAATGAGGGGGATTTTTCGTCTGATTCGGAAGCTTCGGATCAGATGAAAGCCAACGCCGAGTTAATTGAAAACAGCGCGGATCGGCTCAATGCTGTGGAAAAGCGGCTGAATCAGGTGGAAAAACAGGCTGCATCCAATAAAGCGCAGTTTGATGACATAGAGGAATCCGATCAGTCCCGGTCTGAACAAACATCGAATGTCCATGAGGTTAAAAAAGGGGATACGTTATACAGTATCTCGCGGAAATATGATGTCAATCTGGATAAACTGCGCCGGGCCAACGGGCTGGGGAATCAGGCCATGATCAAACCGGGCCAGAAGTTAAAAATTCCCAAATAATGACGGCTTCGCAAAAAGTCCAATATCTTTGTTGCGCTGCATCCCTCGGAATTT
>JBKHAE010000180.1:0-3185 GCA_046543065.1 Desulfobacterales bacterium
GCATAATCCGCCGCGACGGTATTTTTGCAGAAAGTAACTCAATAAGGTCTTCAAAATCCGTCGGTACTGTCATTTCGAGCGGCAGCGAGAAATCTTATATTTAAGATTCCTCGTCGCTCGCGCTCCTCGATAAACAGCCTCCGAACCGTTTGGAATAAAAAAGGCGGCGTCCAGGCCGGGAACGGTTAAAACGGCATATAAAACTCAGACTCCTGGCCGTAGTTCTTAACCTGCGCATTGGGATAGCGTTTTTTGAATAAATGGATCATGGCGACATTCTCGCTCATCACAGTGGCGGTAAATGCCTTGTATTGATTTTGCTTGCCGATTTCTTCGAGCACATCCAGCAGATAGCGGCCGATGCCCATGCTCTGGTAATCCTCCCGGACCAGAAACGCCACTTCCGCCTGGTCCGTATCATCTTCGCCGTAATAGGACCCAATGGCAATGATTTCCTTGTATTTGCCCTTCTGGACGAGCCCCACGATACTCATGTTTTTCCGGTAATCCACGGTGGCCCACTGCTTCTGAAGCATCTCCCGCTTAAACACCCGTTTCTGATGAAAAAACCGGTAGTAAATGCTTTGATCCCGCAGGGAATAAAAAAAATTCCGGATGGCGAACTCGTCCGATGAAAGAAGCGGCCGGAATTCCACGGATTTGCCGTTGGGGAGATCCAGGTAGGATTTGTAATTCTCTAAAAAAATCAGATCCTGCCGGCTGGGCGGCACCTGATCCGGAAAAATATAGTGCCGTTTTTTGGCCTCGTCAATCAGCCCCTCCCGGAATTTGGGATGGGCGATCTGGGTGAGCTCCATGACCCGCTGATAGATGCTTTTGCCGTGAAGTTCGGCAATGCCGTATTCCGTGACCACGATATCGATATCGCCCCGGGTGGTGGCAATGCCCGCACCTTCGCTCAAATGCGACACGATCCTGGAGACCTCCCCGTTCTGGGCGGTGGACGGCAGCGCGATAATGGAGAAGCCGTTTCTGGCCATTTTGCTGCCCCGCACAAAATCCACCTGGTCGCCGATGCCGCTGTAGAAAAGATAGCCCTTGGAGTCCGTGCAGATCTGGCCGGTAAGATCCACCTCCAGGGCGGAGCTGAGCGAAATAAAGTTGTCGTTTCGGGCAATTACATTCGGATCATTCACAAACTCAGAGGCCCGGAAGTAGAACATGGGATTGTTGTCCACATATTCATAAAGCTCTTTGGAGCCCATCACCAGGGAGGCCAAAATCCGGTTGGGCAGAAGCGTCTTTTTCCGGTTGGTGACGACCTTTTCCCTTAACAGCGGCAAAAGCCCGTTGGTGATCACCTGGGTGTGGATGCCCAGATCCTTTTTGCCTTTCAGATAGGGCAGTATGGCATCCGGCAGATGGCCGAACCCCACCTGGAGCGTTGCCCCGTCATCCACCAGCTGGATTACGTAATGGGCAATCCGTTCCACCACCTGCTGATTCTTGGTGGCTGGTATAAATTCCACCAGCGGCTCGTCATGATAGACCAGGTAATCGATTTCATCCACGTGTATATGGCTGTCCCCCCAGGTGGTGGGCATGCGCGGATTAACCTGGGCAATCACCGTTTTGGCCATTTTCAGGCCGGCCAGGGTGATATCCACGGAAATGCCCAGGCAGCAGAACCCGTATTCATCCGGCGGACTCACCTGAACCAGGGCCACATCCAGGTTGATCTGCTCGGAATAAAAAAGCTCCGGAATCTGGGACAAATAGGCCGGCAGGTAGTCGATTTTTCCCTCAAACGCGGCCTGCCGCATGTAAGGGCTGATAAAAAAGAGCTTCAGGGAAAACCGGGACGAGAAACCCTCCTCGTGAACGTATTCGGATAGGGTGGAGGACAGCATCTGATAGATGACGATATCCTGAATGGATTGATCCCTCACCATGGCCCGGATGAGCTCCTGGGGCTCGCCGCAGCCCGTCCCGATAAAAACGCTTGAACCGTTTTTGATTTTCTGAACCGCCTCTGCCGCCGTCAGTTTCTTTTCCGCAAACCGGCCTGTCAGAACCATTTCCCCATGCTCCTCTTATCCAAGGATTTAAAATCACACCCTGAATAAATCATAACCGAATATAACGTGCTTGGCAATTTAAGAAAAAACCGCTAAATCGACTCCAGCTCGGTTAACACCCTTATCTCCGGCGCCTCGGCTGCAAATTCCGCAGCCCTGTCCATAAATGCCTTAAAATGCGGGGCGGCGCTGTGGGCGGTAAGTGCCTGCATGTCCTGGTAGCGTTCGATAAAAATAAAGGTATCCGGGTCCTGTTCGTCAATATTTAAGGAATAGTTAATGGTGCCCTCTTCATCTACCACCCCGGCCATCAACTCTTTGGCCGCTGCCAGAGCCGCCTCCCGTTTCTCCGGTATCACGGGGAGCTTGGCAATCACTGCAATCATAAGCGTACCTCCTTGTTTTCCGTCTTAATCTTAATCTTACTCTTAATTTGATATATACTGAATGATTCCAAAAGCTTCCGCAGTTGTCATTCCGAGGAGCGCCAGCGACGAGGAATCTTAAATCGGCCTTTGAAGCCCAAAAATCCCGGGCGAAAACCAAAAAAAGTAGGTATGGTGTCCCCCATTTCAATGGTAGTGCCAAGACCAAAAAGAGAGTTAATTTCTGGCGAGTGCTGGAAGCGGTTTAACCGTAAGCCTTCATCCCTGCCCGAAGGGCTCCTTCAATGGTCCCGTCCAATTTATCCGCTCCCGGGAAAAAATTTTCCTCTTCGTCGTAGTCGTCTGCACTGTACTTGTATATCGCGAATCCCCAGTCGCTTAAATCGCCGGTATATTCGAGGCGAAAAACCGGGCACGGCCCTATGCCGTCATCGCGGTCCACATACACATAACAGCCCTGAAAACGGACATGGTAAGTCTTGCCCGAACCGCTGATCTCATCCCTGTTAAAATCTTCAACTGCCTGCTCAACTACATTCCGGACGAATGCAGGTATCTCTTTGACATCCATATCCTGTGCAGCACCTTTCTGAATTCAGCGGCAACCTTAACCCGCCATCCGGCGCAAGAATGCTATTTTTCTAAAACAATCGCGCCAGGGGCGCATTCATCAGCAGCCCTCTTTACGCTTTCTTCATGTTCAGCCGGAACTGTTTCTTCCCTGACAATGCCTATCATCTGATCATCATCGTAATCAAAT